>JALWSS010000084.1 GCA_026993525.1 Saprospiraceae bacterium | reverse complement strand
TGTAGGTACCGCCCTGCGTCAAGGTCTGCTGGCCGAACTGGTAGCTCTCGCCTTCGCAAATGCTGGCGCTCAGGTTGGTATTGCTCACCGGCAACACCGTCAAGGTCAGCGTCACAAGGGAATCGCAGCCGTTGGCGGCCGTGAAGGTCTGGGTGTAGGTACCGCCCTGTGTCAAGGTCTGCTGGCCGAACTGGTAGCTCTCGCCTT
Organism: Saprospiraceae bacterium; assembly: GCA_026993525.1. GTDB lineage: Bacteria > Bacteroidota > Bacteroidia > Chitinophagales > Saprospiraceae > UBA6168. The sequence continues at coordinate 69,910 of JALWSS010000084.1, read as the reverse complement.
CGCAAATGCTGGCGCTGATGGAAGAGCTGGTATCTGGGAGAATAGTTACCGTGGCTGTTGCTGTTGCTGTGCAGCCATTTCCATCTGTGACGGTGACGGTATAGCTCGTGTTTACCGAAGGAGAAACAGTGATGGATGCGGTGGACGCTCCGGTACTCCATGCATAACCCGTTCCTCCGCTGGCTGTCAGGGTTGTTGAAGTTCCTTCGCAAATGCTGGTTTGACCGGAAATATCAGCTGCCGGGTTGGGGTGAATGGTCAGCGCTACGGGTGTGCGGGAGTCGCTGACACAGCCGCTCAGGGTGTCTCTGGTTTCCGCGTAATACGTTCCGGCGCCAGCCGGTACGAAAACCGTGGTACCGGTTGCAAGGGGGATGCCCCCGGCAGGGGCCGCATACCAGTCGGCGGTGAATGGCCCCGCAGGCAGTGTCACCGACAGGGCAGGGATGGGTTCTCCGGCACAAATGGCTGTATCGCCATTGCTGACGGGCGGCAGGATCACCGGACAGTTGCAACCGGGATTGGTGATGAACAACTGGTCATTGCATCCCGTCAGGGTATCTGTTGCGGTAATTGTTATCGAGTTTGCCGAAGGAATGCTGTGAATCAGGAAGGTATCAGGGGCGGTCTGCTGAACCACCCCGTCGGTGCTTGTCACCAGATTGGCGTTGCCCGCCAGCACCAGCACACTCCAGGTGGTGAGGTCGGGTGAACATTCGGCAGGTGTGAGAATGGAGATCAGCGGTTGCGGATTGACGAAAACGGTGACCGAAGTGGAAGCGGGACAATCGTTGTCATCGGTGATGGTCACGGCGTAATTGCTCGTCGAGGGCGGTGAGATGCTGATGGACTGGGCGTTGACCCCGTTGCTCCAGAACCAGTCGATGCCGTCGCCGGTGGCAGTCAGTGTCGTGCTGTCGCCTTCGCAAATGCTGGTGTTGCCGCTGATGCCCACCGCCGGATCCGGGAAGACGGTGATCTGTAGCGAATCGGCATCGGTGCAGCCATTGGCATCGGTGACGGTGACGGAGTAAATGGCTCCGTTCACCGCCAGTTTTTGTATTTCCTGGGTGGTGTCGCCACTGTTCCACAAGAATGAAGTTCCACCGCCTGCAAACAGGAAAAGGCTGTCGCCCGGGCAAACTTCAAATTCTCCAAAGATGATGGCCGTCGGCAAATTGTGCACTACCAGGGTGGCACTGGCCACTCCGGTGCAGCCATTGCTGTCGGTGACAGCGACGAAATAGGTGTCCTGTGCGGAAACGGTGATGCTCTGGGTGGTGTCCAGGGTACTCCAGAAATAGCTGGCATAACCCGGGCCGGCGTCAAAGGTGGCCGAATCGCCGAAACAAATGCTCTGGCTGGTGAGGGTCGGGTTGGGAGCCGGATTGTTGTCAACGTTGGCGATGCCGCTGCCGAGACAGCCGTTGGCATCGGTCACATTAATAGCATAGTCGCCTATCGGCAAACTGTCTATGGTGTATGGGGAAAGCACGTCAATGACGGAGCCGCTGGTGCCTGCGCCATTGTCCCAGGTGATGTCAAAGGGGCTCAGGCCGCTGTTGACCACCACTTCCACCATGCCGTCCATTTCACCGGGGCAACTGACTTTGGTGACATTGAAGGTCAAGGTAACTGCCGGGCAGCCAAACCCGAAATCGAGGTTGTGGTCGTTGTCTCCGGCCGCACCGGTGGTAAAAGTGATGATGGCGTCGCCATTGTCGGCCACGGCGTCGTTGTCCCGCATATCGGCACCGGCGTCAGAACCGCCGTTGTTGGCCACGGTAGGTCCGGAGCCGGCAATGGATGGATAGGCGCTGTAGTTTTCAATTTTCAGGGTGTAGCTCATGCCTGGTTTGAGGTCGGAAACGCCGTATTTGATGCCCGGCCCGGTTCCGGTGGAGTCAGAGGAGAAGCCATACAGCCCGCCGGTGACGGTGGTGGTGGAGTCCAGCAACAGGGTGTCTTTGTAGAGCTTGATCAACACGCCTGCGATGCCGTTTTCCGAAGGGTCCTGGATGCCATCGCCGTCGGCATCGTCCCATACCCTGTTGCCGATTTCGATGGGAGCGGGCTGGCAGGCCGCCTCGAGGTCGCCCAGGCCATTGGATTTTCCGAAGGTGGGCCCTGAAGAACCGCCGCCGTCAAACACGCGGTAAGCCCTCGACCGGGTTCCCAAAGAATCATCCATCCAGAAGATGCCGCCGTCAAAAGCTTCGTTGGCGTCGTCAATGGGGTCGAACTGGGTGGCTGCCACCTGCGGCCAGCCGGCGATGTGCAACAGGCCGCCGAGTATCACCTCATCGTGGATCCTGGTGCCGGTCACCGTAAAGCGCTCCTGGTAGTAAAACTCCCCGTTTCCGGGGCCCTGGCCGGTGCCGGCGCCGGCCGAGGGTCCGAACTGACCGGCCGGATTGGACTGCGCATTGTTCTCGATGGTCCAGCCTCCGCTGCCGTCAGGGCTGGCGCGCAGCAGGTCTCCGGCCGTATCGCCCCGGTACAGGGTGCTGCCGGAAACCGGGTGCAACTGGTCGTGCCCCATTTGATCGCCAAAGCGGTCGCGAAAACCGAGGATCATGTCCTCGCCATCGAAAACGATATCGCTGAGCATGGGCTGGGGATAGGTGTACTCGGAACTCCACACCGGGCCATGCACTGTGAAAGAAGTTGCCCAGGGGTTCCACTCTGCATTGGTGAATGAAAATGAACTCTGTCGCACGGCATAGCCCCGGTTGTAATTGAGCGGAAATTCGAGCACCTTGCTGAAAGTCTCAGCCACAGGATCGAATTTGAAGACCGTGGCTTTCAGGTCGGCGGCGTTTCCGGTGCTCTCGGCCGAACAAACGATGCCCACATAGACGAAACCGTCTTTGATGCCCAGTCCGAAAGGTCTGACATCGGTGGCGTTGTTGGCACAGCTGAGGCCGGTGAGGGTGGTGAGGTCGCCGTTGGCCGGGTAGCGGCTGATCTGAGCGGCAGAATCCGGTGGCACCGGAGCAGTGGCAGACCCCAGGGGTATCTTGTAGAGTTTGCGGTCAGCCAGGTTGATGGTCCACAAATACAGTTCATCTTCGGAAATATCCAGGTCACCGAGGGCAATTTTACCGACGGGGTCCCAGGAGTTGGCGTCCCGCTGCCAGGCGGTGGATCCGGTATTTGAATTGGGGTGCGGGTTTGCCCCTGTTGTTCCCGGGCCAAAGAGTGCATTCAGGTCCACAAAGGTGACAACGGTGTCGTTCACCATGTCGTACCGGTAAATGGCCCCGGTGGTGTCGGGACCGAAACCGCTGTGGCGTTTCATGTACGCCCCGGCGAAGATGGAGGAAGAAGAACGCTGAAAGGCCAGCCCGTAGGTGGTTCCGATTTCCTGTGCAACAGCCAGGGTGGTATGCGCCGGCAGGTCCACGCCGGGCAGTTGTGCGGTGATGTTTCCGGAAGAATAAGGCATGCCCACCAGCACATCCATGTTGGCGTTGGCACCGGTGAGCTGGTTGTGTTCCACATAACAATTGGTGAAGATGAGCGGGTCGCTGTCGCAATAGTCAGCCGGGTTGTTCACAGCGGCATCTACGTTGCACGAGCCGGCAGCTGCGAACTGCGTGGTAGTGCCGCCTGCCGGGCCGGCCTTCAGCCAACTGTAAGACCAGGTAAATTCAATCCGGTATGTCGTACCGGGTGCCAGGCCCGTCAGCAGGTAGTTGCCGAGGGAATCGGTGGTGGCCGTTGCCGTAGGCGAGCCAGGTGCATCGTCGTCGTCATAGGCCGCAACGCTTACCCCGGCCATGGGCACTTCCTGCATGCTGCTGCTGTCGTCAAAAACGCCGTTGGCATTGTAATCCCGGAATACGAATCCGCCGATTTCGGTGGCGGCCCCGGTACAGGGTGCAAGGGCATTTGCCGCAACGGTGTACAATACGCTCAGTGCCAAAATGAAAAGCCTACTCAATTTCATCCTTGATTTGGGTTTATTCGTGCCTGTCGAGCAGGTGTGGCGGCGGTATTTCAATCCGTACAAATGACTGAATCCACAACCAGGTACCTGGTCAATGAAAAATTGGCGGGGGGAAACTGTAAACCGAATTGTATAGGGTGAAAATTCCGGAGCTGTCAGTCCGTTGCCGGCTGGAAGCCGGTGAAGGAAAAGGGGGGAAGGTAGCTGTTAAACGACTGATGCACTGCCATTTGCAGTGTGCCGGAATTGTGAGGTTTGAGCAAGTTTTTGATGTGTACTTCCCTTATTTCCAAAAAACAAGCCGAAAAAGGGAGTGCGGACTTATCTCATGAGCTGAACATACCCGGCCAGCGGCTCTTCGCCATTGTTCAGGTCGAGGACGTAGAAGTAGGTGCCGTAGGGCAGTTTTTTGCCGTCCCAGGTGCCGTCCCAGGTGCTCTGGTAATTGACTGCTTCGTAAACGAGATTGCCCCATCGGTTGTAAATGCGCAGGACGTGACCCGGATAATTTGAAAGGCCGTAAATGGTGAAAGTCTCGTTGATGCCATCGCCGTTGGGCGAAAAGGCGTCGAAAATGGTGAGCTGGCTGCAGGCTACCGAAACCTGTACCACTGCCGTGTCGCACCCGATGGGATTGCAGATCACATAACTGAACTCGTCAGGTGTATTGTCGTCGCAATAGCCGTTTTGCGGAACGTAGTTGATGTCGTTGTTGGGTAGCAGGAACACCTCGCCGTTTGACGGTTGGTCCAGGATGAAAATGTCCGTCATTCCGTTGATGGTGTCGTTGTCCAGTGCCTGCACCACCACGGGCTGCCCCTCGCCGGTGTTCAACCAGTCATCTTCGGCAATGGGGGGGTCTAAAAACGGCTCTTCTTCCACCACTTCCACCTCGACGAAGCTTGTGTCGCAAATGCCGTATTCATCACAAACGATGATACAGGCTTCATCGAAGCCGGTTTCCAGACCGAGGTAGATCAGGCAGTTGCCATCGAGTGCAAAGGTGGCCACTTGCCCGCCCGACCCCACACAGGCACTCTCAATGCTGACGGGTTCACCGATCAGCTCGTCAAAATCAACACAAACCGTATCGGCATCGCCAATGACCACCTGATCGGTGATGTAATCGGTGTTCACGCATGCCAGAATGGCCGTGACCGTTTGCTGGCACCCCGCAAGGGTGTCGGCAAGGCTTATCTGGTAAGTGCCCGCCGGCAGGGCAATTGCAGCGCCTTCGGGTATCTGCACCTGGCTGATGCCCAGGCTGACGGTGATGCCCGTTGACTGCTGTTTGATCACAATGGGGCCGTAGCTGTTGGCGGCGTTGCCCCCCTCGATGCTGACGCTCTGGGTTTGCGCATCCACCACTACCTCCCAATCGCCAAAAGGATCCCACAGGCTCATGAGCGTGGCAAGGTCCTGGGCGGTGTTGAACGAACCGTTGAAGCTGATGCCGTTCACGGTCCATTCTTCCACCAGGTAGGGTCCTGCCTGCCCCTGTCCGGGAAGGTTTCCGTAAGGGATGCTGAATACGATCCGGAAGCCACAGGGCTGGTAGCCGCCCGGGTAGGCCATTCCGTTGATCTCCACAAGCAGTTTTTCTGCTTCGTCAACGCTGAGCGGCAGGCAGAGCTGACCGGGCAGGCTGTTGCACTGGCTGTTGGCAAAGCCGATGGTGTCGCCCTGGAACCAGGGCTGGCAGGGCATGGGGCAGTTTACGGCAATGCTAAAGGTGTCGGCACAGCCTTTCACCGTATCGGCAAGGATGAGTTCGTAAGTGCCCGGCTCCAGTTCCAGTTGCGAAGCGAAAGAAAAAGAATCACAAGGCTGCCAGCCGGAGGTGATGTGGGTGCCGTTCAGGGTGGTTTCAAACAGGTCGATGTCGTTGAACGGAATGTCAAAGCAAACGGTGGCAGTGCTGTCGCAATCCGGCAGTTCATGCGTCAGAGAAGTCAGCGCAGCAAAACCGCAGCCGGTGGAGTCCACAGGGCAATTGATGCCGGCCAGCAAAGTGTCCCTGCACCCGGTGTTTATGTGTACGAAGATGACTTCGTGGAAGCCCGTGTCGAGCGCTACCTGGGTGTTGTTGCCGGCGCAGGCAGACAAGCCGCTGACCACCGGCACGCCGTTGTCGAGGATGCCCCATTGCGAAAGCGAGTCAAAATTCAGTTCCACACAGAAGGGCTCCAGATCGCTGCAAGCGGCCGCTTCTATCATCAGGGTGTCATCCGGAATGAATTCGTACAAACTGCACAGCGAGTCCACCTGAATGAACAGCCAGGTGCTGTCGCAAACACCGGTGCCATCGCAGACGAGCAGACAGGCAGTGTCTTGCCCGATAAAGCCGGGAGCCGGATTGTAAGAGAAGCAATTCTGGTTCAGCAGCAGGTTGCCGGATTGGGGCGCTTCGCAAACAGTTGCCCCCAAAAAGTTACCCGGCAGTGAGGTGGTATCGAGACAAAGCACCTGGCTGGGCACGTCTTCAAAGGTGCTGAGCAGCAGGGTATCCGTTTTTTGCACCACCTCGAAGACGATGACCTGTGTATCGCAGACCACCGGCTCAAAATCGTCGCAGAGGATGACGCAAAGGGTATCCGTTCCGGTAAAGTTGGTGTTGGGCGCATAGGCCACGCAGGCAGGCCCCACCTGGCTGAAAGCGCCGTTCTGGGGCGTCTGGCAAAAGGCGAATTGGGCCAGGTCACCCAGCAACTGACCGGTGGGCACGCACACTTCCGGCACCGGCACGTTGACGAAAGTCTGTACGAGTACGGTGTCTGCCCACACCTGGTGGTTTTCGACGATGAGCCACACGGAATCCGCACAGCCATCGGGGGCAGTGAGGACCAATTCCCGGCTTCCGGCTCCGCCGATCTTGATCCGTGAACCTCCCCCCGGCCCCACCGGAAGGGGCTGCAGGGTGTCCGTCTGGCCCGTGGCCAGTGAACTGACCAGCAAGGGCCCATAGGCTGTGCCGGCCTCACCACCGATCAGCATAGGTGGCAAACCGAGAATGGCCCAGAGGCCTGCCGGATCCCAGCTCAAAAGAGAATCGGCGATGGCACCGAGGTCGGGAGCGGCACCAAAAAAGGTGTTGCCGCCGGCCGTCCAGGATTCTATAAAATAAGGACCCGGTGGCAAAGAAAGCACATCGTATCGGGTGAGTACGGGGTCGCCACAGGGTTCAAGCTGGGTATTGGTGAATGGGGCTCCATCCAGGGTGATCTGGTAGTTGCCGATCATGGAGACCGGTACATCCAGGCACAGCACAGCCGTGTCGCCCACTGCGGTCAGAAACAGGCTGTCAGCATGGAAAATCTCGTCGCAAATGACCTCGGGTTCCACCTCGACAAAAACCCAGGTGGTATCGCAAAACAGGTCGTTGCAATGGAGAAAATAGCAGGAAGCCGACCCTCCGTCGGGGTTTGAAGCAAGCACGTTGACACAGGTGCTGTCAAGGCTGACCTGCACGCCGGGGTCCCCCTGGCAAAACGACTCCCAGGTGTATGGCGGCTGAACCTGCAGAATGGCTTCCGTCAGGCAAGTGTCCAGGGCTTGCACACCGGCGGGCAGGTACAACTGAACCGTATCGTTTTCGGGAATGATCTTTACAATCACCATCGTGCTGTCGCACAATTGCGGGAAAGCACTGTTGCACACCACCACGCAAAAGGTGTCCGTTCCGGCGTAACCAGGTTGAGGGATGTACTGGAAACAGGAATCACCAACTATGGGCACCTGGCCGTTTTGGGCAGCCTGGCAAATGCCGATGTTTTCAACACCGCCGCCCAACTCGGCGCCGTCCAGGCAAATGGTACCGGACTGTCCGTTTGCGACGAGGGAAAGAAACAAAGTGTCCGTTTGCGGCTGGTAAGGCTGAGGATTGATGACCAGTGTGTCCGAGCAAAACGTCACCGGGTCCAGCGCCACAAAAAAGTGGGGCTGATCGTCCGGAAGCTGAATCTGCAACCCGTTTGGCAGGATGGAGTAATTGACGCTGAGTATGGAGTTGGAAGTGGTTGGAAGGTGGGTCACGTCCATGTTGCCGTAATTGCTGCCAATGACCCCACCGAAGATGATCTTGGCATCGGTGTTCAACTGCCAGTTTCCGGCCGGGTCCACGAAGTTCATAAAGACCACCAGGTTGGCCACGTTGTTGAAGAAGCCATTGAACGACTGGCCGTTCACGGCCCATTGGTTCAACTGGTATGGCCCGGAGAACCCTCCTCCCGGCAACAAACCATAGGAATACACGATCACCGAATCGAAATTGCAGCCAACCAGGTTCTGGTAAGGAATTCCATCCAACGAAAGCTCGTAGCTCTCCGCATCGAGGGGTGAGAGCGGAATGCAGACATTTTGCGGAACGCCGAAAAGAGAAACATGAAGGGTATCCTCAGTGAATATCTCGTCGCAATTGGCAGGGACTGCTGCCACCTGAAGGTAAGTGGTGTCGCACAGGGTGGCTGAATTGTCAAAACAATGAACCACACAAATGACATCCGGTGAGAGTCCGGTGAATCCCGGTGCGGGATTCAATGTGACGCAATACGCTTCAATGCCGGTGGCCTGCACCGTTCCTGCATTTCCATCTTCGCAAATGCTGGAGGCCGTCAACACGCCGTTGATGTCAATGGCCGAAAGAGGAACACAGTAAACAGAAGAAGAATCAGCCGGTATGGTGACCAGCAAAGTGTCGTTGGCAGTTCCTGAGGATGATCCGGCATCGAGGTCAGCAAGGCTAAACCCCGGATGCACCGCAGCTCCGGCCCTGCAGGCACACAACACACTCAAAACAACAATTACCCAAATGCCGGTAAGCGAATATGGTTGTATTCTTCGAAACATAGTAATTGTTTGACCACTGCCTTCTCAAAGAAGGAAGTACAAAGGAGTAAACAACGGGTGTCCTCCTGCCTCCGAATAATCTTTCAGCGTGATGTTTGGGCCAACGGAAAGGAAAGGTTGTTGGCACTTGTGTAGTTAATCCCGTGTTGTGCGTGTTCCTTTTCCGGGTTCGGACGGTATCCGGTTTCCGGCTCATCAGGAAAATGTGTGGATGTGAATACAGGGCAAATATACTTTACCGATACATTAATTAAAGTATTGTGAGAGAAATAGGCCCTCGATTGCATGCTTCCGGCCGTAATTCACCCAATTGGGGCATAAGTTTGAGAGATTTGCGGCCCTTGTAAAAACCATCCGGAAGATTGAACCCGGAGCCGCAGCCCAAACTGAAAGCGCTAAAACCAGAAACATGAGATTGACAGATACGCACGCACACCTCTATTTGAAACAGTTCGACGAGGATCGTTCACCGGTACTCGAAAATGCACTGAAAGCCGGCGTTGAGAAAATATACCTGCCCAACATAGATGTGAATTCCATTTCAGCAATGCTGGAGCTGGAGGCGGCCTCCAACGGACAGTGCGAGGCCATGATGGGGCTGCATCCCTGCTCGGTGAAAGAAGGTTTTGAAAAAGCGCTCGAAGTCATGGAAGATTGGCTGAACAAAAGGCCTTTCTGTGCAGTGGGTGAAATCGGACTGGACCTTTATTGGGACAAAACCACACTGGAAATTCAGCAATTCGCCTTCCGGCAACAAATCAAATGGGCGAAAAAACTGAGCATTCCCATCGTGGTGCACACCCGTGAGTCCATGGACCTGGCCCTCGATGTCATAGAAAGTGAAATGGATGATTCGCTTTGCGGCATCATTCATTGTTTCGGAGGCACATTGGCCCAGGCTCAACGAATCATGGAAATGGGTTTTTACATGGGCATAGGAGGAGTGATCACCTATAAAAAATCGGGGTTGGCCCAAACGCTGGCCGATGTGCCTGTCGAGTACCTCGTCCTCGAAACGGATTCGCCGTACCTGGCTCCGGTTCCGTTCCGGGGTAAGCGCAATGAAAGCGCCTACGTCAGGATCATTGCCCAACACCTGGCAGATGCTCAAAGACGCCACATTGAAGAAATTGCAAGGGTTACAACAGCCAATGCAGAAAAAATTTTCGGGAAAAAACCGGGGTAAATACAACTCTTTGCTATCATTGCCCCATCTTGCCTGTGTGAATATTTTCCAGCCCTTACCAAAGGAAAGAGACAGAAAAAGTGCGCGCCGACAAAAATTTTGTAGTGTTACTTCTTTTTACAATTTTTGCGGCGCACCAACCCCAGGCTGCTATACGGAAATATGTTTATACGATTCATAAACGCCATTTCCATTAAGCCATACGGCCAGATTTGGGGAGGAAGGGCGGTCTTCAAGATTGCCTGACAACAGAGACAACAGCGAAATTGGAGAGGTGGCCGAGTGGTCGAAGGCGCACGCCTGGAAAGCGTGTAAGCGTCAAAAGCGCTTCGTGGGTTCGAATCCCATCCTCTCCGCCGGGCTCATAAGAGCTTTTTCACTGATTCTCAATTCTTTCATTGCGAAAAACTCATTTTAAACGTAAAACTTTACGACTATGCGCAAATTATCAGCATTACTGCTCGTCTTTGGTCTGGTAGCATTTGCGGGCAACATTTATGCTCAGGATGCAACCCCGGATTCTACCAATGTGGACGACTCCACTGAAGTTCAGGCTGCTCAACCGGCTGAAGAAGAAGTAGCCGCCGACGCAACACCAGCAGCTACCGACACCGAAAGTGGTGAGCCTGAGCCCGCAACAGGATTTCAGGTCTTGAAAGAAAAATTCATCCAGGGTAGCTGGGAGTTTATGCTTCCCATCCTCATTACCCTCATCATCGGTCTTGCACTTTCCATCGAGCGCATCATCACCCTTAACATCGCTTCTGTCAATACGGAAAAATTGTTGACACAAATTGACGACCGCCTCAAGGCAGGTGACGTAGAAGGTGCCATGGAGGTATGCCGTGCAACACCCGGCCCAACGGCCTCGGTACTTTACGAAGGACTCAAGAATGTGAAGAACGGACCCGACGCCGTTGAAAAAGCCATCGTTTCTTACGGAAGTGTACAAATGGGGCTGATGGAAAAAGGCCTGGTTTGGATTTCACTGATCATTGCACTTGCGCCTATGCTCGGTTTCTTCGGAACGGTTATCGGTATGGTTGCCGCCTTTGACAACATTGAGCGTGCAGGTGACATTTCTCCCACCATCGTTGCCGGTGGTATCAAAGTGGCCTTGCTGACCACCGTATTCGGTTTGATCGTGGCCATGATCATGCAGGTTCTCTACAACTACATCGTTTCAAAGATTGACAGCATCACCAACAAGATGGAGGAGGCTTCATTTGCTTTGATAGATATGTTGATCGAGAGCAACGCATTCAACAAATAATTGAAATCCAACTGAATATGTACTCAACATTAATCAGAAAAGGTCCGGTATTCGCCTTTCTGGCAGCACTGGTCCTCATCATCATAGCCATCATCCCCATTATTGGAGGCATGGAGGCCCTGAGCTCAATTCCTGACAAGGAACAGGCCTTTTCACCCGAGGGGGATATCTTTTACACGGCCTTGTACATTACAGCAGCGCTGTTTGTCATTGCGGTAGCCGCCGCCATTTTGCTCAGCTTGTACAACATCATCCGAAACCCGAAAGACTCCACCAAGGGTTTGATAGCATTCGGTGTTTTGCTGGTGCTGTTCTTTGTGTTCTATGCAATGGCCGACGCAGATGCAAGTGGTTCATTGCAACAGACCATAGAAACCTTTAAGATCACCCCCGGTGTGAGTAAGCTCATAGGCGCTTCAATCCGCCTTACCTTGCTCCTGGGCCTGGGTTCAGTTATTTTAATGGTGGTCCTTGAAATCTGGAATTACTTTAAAACGCAATAAACCATGGCCAAGAGTTCACGTGAAGCACCCGAGATCAATGCCAGTTCAATGGCCGACATCGCCTTTTTGTTGCTGGTATTCTTTCTCGTAACCACAACCATTGACGTTGAAAGGGGTATCACCGTGAAGTTGCCGGAATGGAGTGAAGAACCACCGGAAGATATCAAGCTCAAAAAGCGGAACATTTTTTCCGTGCTGGTGAATGCCTCCAACCAACTTCTCGTTCGGGGTGAATTGGCAGACATCGATGATTTGCGCCGCCGTGCCAAAGAATTCATCATGAACCCCTACAACGATCCGGAATTGGCCGAAGCTCCCAACACCGCCATCATTTCGTTGAAAAACGACCGGGGTACCAGCTACAAAACGTACATCGCCGTTTACAACGAACTCAAAGCCGCCTACAACGAGCTTTGGGATGAAGAATGCATGCGCTTGTACGGAGAACATTACAGCGAGGATCTGCCCGTTGAGAAAAAGCGAGTAATCAAGAAAAAGATTCCCTTTGTCATCTCAGAAGCAGAACCTACCGCTTACGGAGAAGAAGGATAACAACCGTCTTTATCAATTAACAGAAAGCCTCATTTGTTATGGCCAGAATACAGCGAAAAAGAGGTAAGTCAACACCGAAGATCTCAACTTCGTCTTTGCCCGACATCGTTTTCATCCTGTTGTTTTTCTTCATGGTGATCACCAAAATGCGGGAAACGGAGCTGAAGGTAAAGGTGGTTGTTCCACAAGCCACCGAACTGGAAAAACTGGAGCAGAAATCACTGGTACACTACATCTACATTGGCAGACCGCATTCGCGCTACCAACACCTCTATGGTACTGCTCCCCGTATCCAGTTGGACGACAAATTTGCCACCGTTGACGACCTTCCACTTTTTGTGGAAAACCACAAACAATCTGTTCAAACTAACCTGAGGTCCAGAATCACCTCTTCACTTCGTGTTGATGGTGACATCACCATGGGTATTGTTCAGGACGTGAAAACAAAACTGCGTAAGATTGGACAGTTGAAAGTTAACTACGCTGCCCGTAAAAAGGCAGAGATCAAGTAAGCGGAGATATTCCGTAGAAATTAAAGAGGCTGCACCATCGGTACAGCCTCTTTTTCTTTTCCACAGGTTCTGAAAAGTCATCTCAAACGATCGGCAGAACGAACGAGATTTTCATCTTTTCTGATCCCTCTCAATGCCAGAATTGCAAACAGAACAAATGCCAGTGGCAGATAGGCCCCCACTCCATCCCCAACTTCTTCAGAACCAACATGGCCGAGGTCCCTCCAAAACAGGATGACCGTCAGCACCAGGCCAACGACATCAGCCACCAGTGCAAAACGGGTCACTTTCATTTGAACCGGGCGGTTCTTGTACAAGAATATCGCTGCAACGGAAAGGACACCGGCCAGGGCAAACAAGACCAACAGTCCTGTATTATCCTGAACGGTGAAGGCCCCGTCCGCAAACAGTTCTGATTGCTGTATTTGCTGGCCGGTGGTGGCCAGAGGCAAGGCCAGAGCCCCAAAACCGCATGCTGCAGCCAAAACGAGGTAAACAGTTTGAATTCTTTGGATCATCTGAAATTCTTTTGATCTGGGTTAAAGCTTTCGGATTTATAAACAGGCCCTGGCAAAGGCCCCTTTACGGAATGCGCAAATATACAGCGTGCAGGCCCATTTCTTTTTGATGTCACACAATGAACACAATTGGAACGAACATTACCCGAAATACCTGCTCATTTGCAGCAATGAAAAAATATCCAATGCACCAACATCATTTTCCATCTGCAAAGGGGTATATACCCAACCCGAAATGGTTTGAGAATAATTCATCACTATCGCCCAGTTTGGATGGGGAGTTTGGGTCTCGAATCCCGAATCCCGAAAGCTTTCGGGATCGGGACGGGATCGCCGCCCAAACCACTTCGTTTTGATTATGAAAAACACAACCCCAACATTAGCTCCCAAATATCTTTCAACAACCCGGCGATGACAGCACTTTCAAAGAATATAGAGAGAAATTCCATGTCACAGCAACCACAAACACGCACCCTTTTTGAAACACTCCTGACTGCATCTTTGTACCGTCAACAGACAAGACAACAAAAATCAAGAATTATGAACAGGATTTTCTCACTCGGTCTCGCTCTTCTTTTCTCCATCAGCCTTTTCGCCCAGCCGGGCAACATGGGAGGTCTCCAATTCAAGGTTCAGCTTCTCGAAGGAAACACCTGGGGTGTTTTTGTGAAGCCGATGGAAACCATCGCCCCTTCGGCCAATACCAGCGCCGGAACCGGCCAGGTGACCCTGGTAACTCCATCTGATTTCACCTTCACCAACTTCACCAACCATGCGGGCACCTGGGTACAGAATGCAAGGGTGAACAATCCTGTTGAAGCTCCTGACAAAGCATATATCTCTTTCGGCTTCGTAACCGACGTACCAAAAATCCAACTGTTCCCTTTTGAAGAGACCCTGCTGTTCACTTTTGAAGCTGCTCCTGAATTTGCTGAGAGCATCAACCTGTTCGACAACCAAAATGACCCTTTCCTTCCGCCTAACTCATACAACAGCAACCCTGGCAACGACCTTTCTATCATTGACTTCGGAACGGGTAATGGTGTGGTTTACTACACCTACGAGTCCAACTACACTCCTTCAGCCCTGATGATGGCCAAGAAAGCCGGGAAAGTTGACGGTTCATTGGTGATGACTCAGGAAGAAGAGTGATCCTGAAAATCAATCCCGATCAATTGCCCCGAGAGGGGCGAATGCAAAAAGCAGAGACAAGAGGAAACCGAATAAAAGCTTGAAGCCGCCAATTTGCTGATGTGCAATTTGGCGGTTTCCAGTTTCAACACCCGCTCCCTGGCTTTTCCGTTCGGTGGCAGGGTGCAGTGCTGAACGATCCACAGTTTGCCCTTCTCAACTGCCACGATATCCAATTCCAGGTGATATTTTTTATCCTGCAACTCGCCACTGAGCGGTTTCAGGTATTCCGGGTTGCCTCCCAGTTTATTCCGCAACAATTGCTGGCAATTCTTCAGGCGTTGCAACAGCCCGGCTTTGGGGAGCAAACCCCTTAGCGAAGGTGAAACCCTCATTTGGTCTTCCATCAATTCCATCAATTCAGCATCGCTGTAATGCAGCCTCGAGGACCTGAACAATTGCAGAAGGGCAAAGGCCGCCTCTTCTTCTACTTCTGAAAAAGCCGCCGCATATTCCTCACTTTCTACCACCTGGTATTCCGACCGCCATTCTGAAAAATCTATGAAGTAATCCTGATGGTCGCTTCTGCCGGCAGGGCTGTCGAAATAATGAACCGCTTCCCGCCGGGCACGACCGGCACTTCCCGCTTCCAGATCAAATTCCAACTGCCGGGTCTCGACGACTACGGGTTTCCCGGCCCACTGCACTTCCCCGCTTTGAAACAACTGAACCACAGAGCTCATCCCGTCGGGCAGGCCCATTACCCTGTCGAACCACTGGGGTGGATATTTGGCAGCCGTTGGCAACACGAGGTAATCCCTCGCTCTGGTAAAGCCCACGTATAGCAGGCGTTTTTCCTCGGCCAATGCACGTTCTGTTTCCAGTTTTTGTTCTTCGGAATTGCTCAGGCGCTCCGCCAGGACGGTTCGTTGATATTGCCGTGCGTAAGGGTTCACCCACAGACGCAGCCAGCGCCCTGACAGGGGGTTTGAAAGATCAATTGTGCCGGATTGTCTGACAATGCCTGCCCCCCACAGATCGGCGCGGAGGGACTGCCACAGGTTGTTGCAAACCACGATGGGATACTCCAGCCCTTTGCTTCGGTGGTAGGTAACCACCTTCACCGCATCGGGGGTATCGGCAGTTCCCTGCTCGTCAATGTCATTCCTCGCCATTTCATTCAACCACAGCAAAAACCCTCCAAGTGAAGCAGCCGCATTGCGACGGATGCAGGCATCTTCGTAATCCAGGGCATTTTTTACGATTTGTTCGACATTGGACAGGCGTTGGTCTGCATTGCCCCAGCGAATGATGATCCTTCGCAAATCCAGTTCATCCAGCAACAACCGGATCAATTCAGAGGCAGAAAGTTCTCCCACCGTTTGTCGCAGCCGGTTGATATGTGCAATCACCCCGACCTCACTTCCCCAGCCTGCCTCAGAGGCGCCATTTTCCATTGCTTCCAGGTAGTCCAGGCGGTCCTGAATGATTTGCTCCAGGTTGTGATCTGAAGTGAAGTACCACAATTCGGCCTTCGCCAGTGAATCATACCTGTTGAGGATCAGGCGAAGGGAAGCCATCACCAGCCTGGCCTCGGCTGTCTCCAGCAATCCGGCACGGGCCACGGAAGCCTTCAGGCCCGAGCGGTGCAACGCCCCCGCAATTTGCCGGCAGGCATCGTTGGAGCGGCACAACACCGCCACATCACCTGCCACGGCTTTGCGCCATTTTTTCTCTCCCTTCGGTAAAACAATCGGAGGAGCCTGCACCAGGGAGGCAATGGCTGATGCGATGGAGTTGTGCATCCATTCGGTGCGCAGCCTGGCTGAGGGGTCAGCGGGAGACAACTCCCAAATCCGGACCGGTGCACCGGCTTCTGCCGGCTCATCTGTGGCCCTTCTTTTGGCTTCCAGGGCCACCTGGCCTTCCGGAATGTGGTTGAAAGCCGAAGTGAATACGGCGTTGGAGAAATTGACCAGGTCTTCCCTCGAGCGCCATGAAAAGGGTTGGATATTTTCAGGATCAAGGCCTCCCTGATCCTCGATGATGGCCTGTATCAAGGCTGGCTCAGCACCCCTGAAACCATAAATGCTCTGTTTGGGGTCGCCCACCCAAACGGACTGCCTGGCCAACCTGGAAAGTTTCAGAAAGATGTCCAATTGCAAGGGGTTGGTATCCTGAAATTCGTCCACCATCAACAAATCCAGTTCCTTGCTGAGAATGGCCTGCACATCGGGCCTGTCGAGCAGGTGGCGCACCAGCACCTCCATGTCGGTGTAATCTATCAGGCCCCGCTGCTTTTTGAAACTGGCGTATTCTGTGAGGGCGGCGCCGGCCATGTCGAAGATTTCAGCGATAAAAGCATTGAGGTCCTGTTGGAATTCCGGATGCAGGTAATGGGCTTTGGCAAACGCCAACAGTTCTTCTACATCTGTCCGGCTTTTTGCCCCAACCGACAACTTTGAAATTTTGGCCCATTCGGCCCAGGACAATGGCGCTCCCCGCTCCAGCTTTATCAGCAATTTTTGCAGGTCGTCAACGACCGACTGTGTTTTTTTCGTGCTGTCCTCGTTCTGTTCCAGACGCCCGATGGTCTGCCCCATCAATTCTTTCAACCTGGCATTCCAGGCATCGGCACTCAGGTTCACATACTGCTCATCACCTTCTGCCGGATGAAGAAACTTTTTAAACTCCCCAATGGACTTGTTTTTACTGAGCTCAAGCGTGTCAATACTGAAATCATTGGCACGGGAAAGGTCCGTGATATCCCGCAGCATCTTTCTCCAATCGGTATAGTTATTTTCCGCTGCGCTCAAACTCAGCCTGCCGGCCAATTTCTCTATCGAGCTGACCCTTTCGTGGGTCATCACGGTGGCCATGGACTGGCTGAAAAACAATTGCCGGTCTTCCTCCGCAATGATGTCCACCTCAGGTGAAATACCGGCCTCGAGGGCAAACCGGCTGAGCAATTTGACACCAAGGCTGTGTACGGTTCCAATCATTGCGTGGCCCAGCTCATTGGCCTTATCGCTCAGGCCTTCTTCTATCAGGCGGGTTCTGACCCGTTCGTGGAGTTCTGCTGCGGCCTTGTTGGTGAAGGTGGTTGCAATCACCCCGGAAGGCCTCACTTCGCCTGACTTCAGAAAGGAAACGAGTTCGGAAGTCAGCCGGTAGGTCTTTCCGCTGCCGGCGCCGGCGGAGATAATCTTTACATTCATATTTTGGGCTTGGTGTTTCTTCGCTACGACAAAAGGCAAATATGCAACTTCAAATCCTGGCCGGGAACGGAAGCCACTTCCAATTCGGCCTCGTCAGGCGGGGTAGTTTTCAGCCTTGTTGAATTTCAAAAAGTTGCAGACTATATTTACCACACCAAACGAGTTAACCCATCATCATTCAAAGCAATTCTGCCTGCAAACAAGCTCACCATGTCAAAACAGGATATCCTTACCGTAACCATTATCTCGGCCTGCGTCATCGCCATCATCTTGCTGGTGATACGGCTGACCAAAGCTGCCAAAGAAGACAGCACCCAACCCGTTGTCACGCAACAGGAAGAAAGTCAACCCGAAGCGGTTCAGACGGAAACCGACACCAGTTTGATAGAAGAAAATGAAATGCCGGCCGAGGCTGCTGAAAAAGTAACCGACGAAACCCCTGAAGTCACCTCTTCAGAAGAAACCGAAGCTGCCACAACAACATCGCAGCCGGCATTCACCCCCACCACTGAGGGCCGGTACATGGTGCTTGCTGGCTCATTCACACAGCGGGCCAACGCCGACAGGCTGGTAAAAAAATTGCGCAGCAAAGGCTACGAAAATGCGAGGGTAGAACTATTTGACCGGGGTAAATACGCAGTGATCCTCGTTGACCGCTTCGACAACCTGGACGAGGCCCGCGAATTGCAGCAACGCCTGAAAGCCGATGGCGTTGACAGTTATGTGAAGTTAAAAAGCGGTGCTAATCAGTAAGTTGCAGCCCGTCATTTCGTATTCTCCAGTGGCGGTTGTTCCACCAGAATTCATCCGGAGTTTCCCGGCAGAGGTCAGCGCCGGCAGGTTTTATCAACACCTCATCCACCCAGATTTTTTGGTTTTCTTCGGCCTTCGGCCAATGGAGGCCCACCTCGATATTTGAAGAATTGCCGGCTGTGGTGAAAGGGCATTCCAGCAAGACCCATCCCTTCGGATCGTACACCGTGGCCTGAAAACCAATGCCATAGGTGCTCTGCTGCAACAAATTGCCAGCCCCGTCATATTCCTTCAGAAAAATGGTGCTGGTGGCCTGCCCCGGTTCCCGAACATATACCCACAGGCTCAGCTTGTAGCCGGCATTTGCAGGAGCCCCCCCGAGGGCATTGCTGCACACCGGATGATACGCCGGGCCTGTCAGGCCGGCGGCTCCGCCTCCCCGGTAGCTTTTTTCCGAAGGAAATTCATCGAGGGAATTGTAAACAAATGAGACAGAATCGGAAGCAGTGAAGAATCCGTCCTTGCTGAAGAGCAATTGCTTTCTTGCCTCGCTTCGCAAGCTGTCCACCCGGTATTGTATCCGCTTCGCAAAAGCAGAAAGTCCGGATTTGTAAACAGTCCAGGACCCGCCGGACAAAACCGGGTCTGAAAACATTTTCAGATGCTCCCACTTTCCAATATCCGCCGGCCCCAGCACATGGCTGAAGAGCAACAACAGTGGTTTTTGATTCGGATAATCTTCAAGGATTGCCGGCAGGCGATAGGGCTCCGTCACCAGTTGGTGTTGCAGAAATGCCTGCCAGGGCGAGGAGCGGGTAAGCATGGCCCCGGTCACCGGCAAACCGGTTTGCACCGAAAGGATCAACGATTTTTGCACCGATTCGGCTCCGCCAATGGAGAAAAAATGGTCAGAGCCCACATTGTAGTACGGCAGGGGCACCACCGCCTGGTATTGGCTCCAATCCACCCCGGCATCCGAAAATCTGTGCCCCGGATTCAGTTCGGCAATTTCCCTGAGTTTGTAATCGTGGTAGTAAGCCCCGCAATTGGAAAACTGCCAGGCCTCCACACCCAGCACAGTCAGGCACACCCCCAAAAATACCTTTCCGGCAAGTTGTCTTTTCCAGCCACGCACCCAATGGTAGATAAGGGCAACCGCCATCAGGTTTGCGACGAAATAAAAAATCCAGGCGAAGCGGCCGGTGGATCGAAACTGTTTCAAAGGCCCCATGTAATCGAGCAGCCCCTCCCACCCAGGTATGGTGAATGGCCAGCTCATGCTGAGCAGCATGGTGACAATGGCCGTCAGCCACAGTGCCATGAACACAGCATTTACACCAAAAGGTTTTTTCCGCAGGCGGCTCAACAGCAGCCCCGCCATTGCCCGAAGGGTGAAGGACACTGAAAAAAAACCGGCCACCAATCCCACATACGACCAGCCCTCGAAATCCGATTCTTTGAATTTTGCCCCGTTTTCAGAAAGCCATTTCCAGAATGGCAGGTGCGGAGAAGTGAATATGCTATCGAGGATGGCGTGGTAATACAGGAAACCCCAGGGCTCCGGGTTTCGCCCCGGAACGGGGTCGGCGAGGATGAGCCAGGGCACAAAGATGAGCAGTGGCAAACCCACCATCAGGGCCACATGCCCGAGGAACCTGGCAAATGAAACGACCGGGGCCTTCGTGAATACGACATTGCGCAGCGACCAAAAGAAAAAAAACAGGCCGAGGCAAATCACGGTAATGGCAAAAAAGTAAAAATGCAGGAGGGACACCGCCACAATGAATGCAGCGGTGAGCAGGGCTGTTTTCACGTTGGGACGACGAACATAACGCAACAGCAGGTACAGCAAACCAGGTATCACAAACAGCGGTGCCAGGCCCATGTGCGTGGGCATGCGCAGGTTTTGCGGAGCGAGGATGGTAATGAACAAAGCCGCCGGAACAGCCACCCAATCCGGTACTTCCCACATTTTGAGTATCCGGAAAAGAAACCAGGCACATGCCAGTACGCCGAGCAACAGCAAGGCGTGCATGATTCCGAACACATGCCAGCTGATTCCGGGCACCAGCGGTTCGGCCAGGCGCAGTAGCATGGCCACTCCCGGCATCTCGGTGGCCGCCACGATGTGCTCGGGATAGGGGTAGTTCATCCCCGTGAAAAGGGTCATGGAAGGACTGAATTGGGCATGCCAGACTGAATTCAGGTAGGTCTTGATGCCATCCCTGTACGGGTCCATCACCTTCATGCTGCCAAGTGAGACCACCATGCCCCAGTACTTCCACAATATGAAAGCCAGTGTAAATGAAAGGGTTAGCAGGGGCCCCCTTTTCTGACTGAAATAGTTTTGGTACATGCCTGAAAGTTAGAGCGCCAAAAATAACGGCCCGGCTGCAATAGCCCGCGAAAAGTTCAGAAATGGTTTGTGGAGCGATTTCGGCAGAAAGCCGCATTAAGGGAAGGAATTTCCATTCACATGCTTAATTTTGGGGCCACCTCTGAAATTCCGGCAAACAATCTCCTCTCCGTTGAAGCAAGCGTTTCAATTTTTTTCCTCAATATTTGACATCAAATTACACCCGTTATGAAGCAACATTTGAGCAAGGCATTCGCATTGTTGGTTTGTGCTGTTTTGATTTTCAGTTGTCAGACAAGCAACCCCAACTGGAAGCAGGATGCCTCCGACCCGGAGTACCTCCACCGCTCACTGAAGGAGATCACAGATGTGATCGTACACGACATTTTTTCACCGCCTGTTGCCAGCAGGATCTACGCCTACGCTACCGTTGCAGCTTATGAGGCCATGGTTCCCGGTTACGATGAATACCAGAGCCTTGCCGGCCAATTGAGAGACCTGACCCCTGCTCCTCAGCCCGGGGAAGGCAAAGAATACTGCTACCCCCTGGCAGGAGCCCACGCCATGCTCAAAGTGGGCAAGGCATTGATTTTTTCCGAAGAAAAAATCGAGAAATTTGAAAATGGCCTTTTGGAAGAATTCAAAGCGGTGAACATGCCACAGGATGTCTATGACCGCTCACTGGCCTACGGCGACACTGTGGCCGATCACATCCTTGCATGGGCCGATAAAGACAACTACAAGCAAACCCGGACCTTCCCGAAATACACCATCACGGATGATCCTTCAAGGTGGAAACCAACGCCGCCGGACTACATGGATGCCATAGAGCCGCACTGGAACAAAATCCGGCCCTTTGTGATTGACAGTGCGGAACAATTTGTGCCGGCACCCCCAACGCCCTTCTCCACCGAGCCCAACAGCCAGTTTATGAAGGAAACCATGGAGGTGTACCACGCCATTGACGGTGCGCCGGAAGAAACTGAAATGGAAGAAAGGGTTGCCATTGCCAAATTCTGGGACTGCAACCCCTACATCTCCCACCACAAAGGTCACGTGATGTTTGCGACGAAAAAGATCACACCCGGTGGCCACTGGATGGGCATCAGCCAGATTGCCTGCCGGCAGGCCAAGCTCGATGCGATGCAATCTGCCGAAGTGTATGCATTGACGGCCATCGCCCTGGCCGATGCATTTATTTCCTGCTGGGATGAGAAATACCGCAGTGAACTCATCCGCCCGGAAACCGTGATCAACACCTACATTGATCCGGAATGGAAACCAACCCTGCAAACGCCTCCATTCCCGGAATACACCAGCGGACACAGCGTGATATCAGCTGCCGCAGCCACCGCCCTGACCAGCATTTTTGGTGAGACCTTCCCGTACACGGACAGTGTGGAAGTGGAATTTGGGTTGCCACCCCGCTCGTTCAACTCTTTCATGGAAGCCAGCCAGGAGGCCGCCATCAGCCGCCTTTACGGAGGCATCCACTACATGCCCGCCTGTTCCATTGGCGTTGAGCAGGGAAAACTGGTGGGCAAATGGGTGGTGGACCACATCCAAATGCAAAATGAATGAGCCTTGCCCCAGGCGCATGAAAAAAGGTTGACGGAACCAGTTCCATCAACCTTTTTCTTTTTTCGATTATGGCAATGCCGTCAAACGTTGGCAGCCGCTTCCTGTACCTTGCGGTGGTCGGCCAAAAACTTCTCGAGGCCGATATCCGTCAGCGGGTGCTTCAGCATACCGAGAATCGAATTCAGCGGGCAGGTAACCACATCGGCACCGGCAAGGGCGGCTTCCACGATGTGTTTTGAATTGCGGATGGAAGCGGCCAGCAACTCCGTTTTGATGCCCTGGGTCTGGTAAATGGCGGCAATCTCGGCTACCAGGTCCATGCCCTCCCAGTTGATGTCATCAATGCGGCCGATGAATGGCGAAACGTAAGTAGCACCGGCTTTGGCCGCCAGCAGCGCCTGTGCTCCGGAAAAGACCAGGGTGCAGTTGGTCTTGATGCCGATTTTTGAAAAGTGGGAAATGGCCTTGATTCCGTCTTTGATCATGGGCACCTTCACCACGATGTTGGGAGCAATGCCGGCCAGGCGCTTTCCCTCTTCCACCATGCCTTCAAAATCGGTGGCGATCACCTCGGCACTGACGTCGCCGGGGACCATTTCTGCAATGGTGCGGTAATGCCGCTCGACGTTTGCCGCACCGGAAATGCCTTCTTTGGCCATGAGGCTGGGGTTGGTGGTTACACCGTCGAGAATGCCCAGCGAAGCGGCCTCTTCTATTTGCTGAAGATTGGCTGTATCAATGAAGAACTTCATGCTTTTGTGAGTTTACGGGTCAGAAAGATGCTGCAAAGGTAGCCAACCCGCCAGCCATTTCCACGGCAGCTTTTTTCTTCGCAAAATGGCAATGTGGAAAACCAGAACATTCAGCTTTACCTTTGCCCGTTTCTCACCAAAAACTATCCCCCGATATGCGCTTTAAAGCCCTGATCCTGACCTCTTCATTCATCTGGTCTTTTTTCATTTTGTCGCCTGCCGGCAACACGCAAACACTGCTCGCCGGGTTTTACAATGTGGAAAATCTCTTTGACCTGGAAGACGACCCCCTGACCAACGACGACGAATTCACCCCCAATGGCCGCCAGAAATGGACAGCAGAGCGCTACCAGACAAAACTGGACAGAATTTCGGAAGTCCTCTCAGGCATGGGCCTGCCGGATCTGACAGGATTGGCAGAAGTGGAAAACCGAAAGGTTTGCGAAGACCTCATCGAACAACCACGGCTCAAAAACGGGAACTACGGGATCATCCACCACGATTCGCCGGACGGACGCGGGATTGACGTGGCACTGCTGTTTGACAAAAAGGTCTTCAAAAAAATCTCAGCCGAATTCGCCGGCATCCGTTTTCCGGACTCGCTGCGCAAAAACCCCAGACTGAAATACAGCACCCGGGAAATCCTCATTGCCCACCTGAAAATGAAAAAGGGAAAAATGGACCTCTATGCCATCGTGGTGCACGCCCCATCGAGGAGTGGCGGCCTGAAAGCTACCGAACCGCTGAGAAGATACGTTGCAACGCAGTTGCGAAGCAAAGTGGATTCCATCATGGCTGCCAACCCAAGCGCCGGCATCCTGCTCATGGGCGACTTCAACGACGAACCGGATAACCTGAGCATCTCAACCGACCTCCATGCCCTATCTCCCCGTTCTTCCGTCGCCTCCCGGGATATCGGGACCGGTTCCGGCAACCTGTACAACCTCGTTTACGAAGCCGACCAACAAGGCCTTGGCACCTACAACTACCGTGGCAACTGGAACATGCTGGATCAATTCATCGTGAACGATGTCCTCCTCAATGCCTTTCCGCATTGGGAAGCCAAACCCTACAAAACCCAAAAGATGATGTACAAACACGATCGCTTCGGTGAGATGCCCGGCCGCACCTACGGCGGCCCCAACTATTACGGCGGCTACAGCGACCACCTGCCGGTGTTGCTTACCATGAAAAAGGGATGAGGGACGATCCCGACATTCGTCGGGAGAGGGATGAGGGATGAGGGATGAGGGATGAGGGATGAGGGACGAGGGATGAGGGATGAGGGACGAAAGTGCTGCAACTGCCAACCGACAACCGACAACCGACAACCGACCCCGATACCGAAGCCGATAGCTATCGGCTTTCGGTATCGGGGACAACCGACAACCGAAGCTACTTTTTCCCACGTTTTTTCTTGATAAAATTGAACAATTCCGACAGGCTGTCGAATTCTTTGCGGAAGCTGAGGCCACCGCCGTATTTGGTGCGTTGGCCACCGCCGATGTCGGGTTCGCTGCTTTGGTAGGCCCTTATTTTCAGTCTTCGGTCAGGTGTGATGGCATACTCGATGACGAACTCGTGTGCCACAAGGCCATTGTTGGTGATGTAGATGTTGTCGCCGGGTCCCACTTCAAAATTACCGCGGGCTTTGATGGAAAAGCGGTCGCTGAGGAGGTTCACTTTTACACGGCCCTGCACTTCGTTGCTGGTGGGCAGGTTTTGCCCTTCAAATGAGCCGGAGCCATAGCGGTTGTAAGACAGGTCCAGGTCAATGCCCTGGATGATGTCATTGCCGGACAGCAATTCCGACAAAAACTCAGTGACGTATATGGACAACTGGTTGGACAGCATTTCGCTCAGGGTGTTGATGGTCACATCTTGCGCCTGCAGGGTGTAATCCGAGGGCAGGAACTGCCCCAATACCAGCAAGCCAAACACCTGCCGGTTGAGTTCATTGGGGTCTTGCCGGATGATGCGCAACTTGTTTTCAGCCAATGAACGCAACTCGGTATCCAGTGACGGAAACTCCACATCGAAGCTGATCTCCGGCTTGAACAGGTCGCCTTTGAGCTTCATCTTGAGCCTGACCGGCGTGGCGGTACGGGCCCTGGTTTCCAGATCGGAACTGGCCAGTTGGAGGTATTCCTGAATGAAATTGTACACCGAGGTATTCAGTCCTTCGTAAACGGCATTGATGTCAATGGTGGCATTGTAGGGGTCTCCCGTCCAGGTGATGGTGCCACCCGGCTCCACCGTAAAAGCCTTGTTGAAACCGAGGTTCATCAGGGTAAACAGGTACTCACCGGAGCTCACGGTATAGTCTCCGTGCATTTCCAGGGTGCCTTCCCGTTTCATGATCACCTGGATGTTGCCGGTGCCGTTGCCTTTGATGATATCCCCGTAGGCCTTGTCAAAAATCAATTCAATGTTGGCATCGGGGGTCAATTCCAGGTCAAAGGTCATGTTCATCCCCCGCAACACTTCGGTCAATTCGGGTGCCTCCTCCTCATCTTCTTTGGGGAAGCTGATGAAACCAACTTCATTGGGAGCGACCGAGCCGCTCAGCGGGATGACGATTTTGGTGCCGGGCATGGACCGGCCAACCGCCAGCAATTCGGGCTGTTTCAAAGAGCCCTTGATGGTCACATAGCCCGTGCCATACGCCGTTCCGTAAAAAACAGGGTTGTCTTTTTCCGTGGTATTCATGGCCAGGAAAGGTCTGCCGTCCTCAGTGGTGAGCCTCACATCCACACCCAGGTTTTTCAGATGGTCATGTGTCAGCCCCCCTTCTACAAAAACCCGGTTTCCGTCCCGGTCATAGACGTAATGGCCGGTACCATCAATGGTATTTTCGGTGAGTGCCACGGTTGCCGAAGGAACATAGTATTTGGTTTGAAGGGGTATCAGCCTGAATGCGGCATCGTTGACCCCGGCCTCACCTGACATGACCAGCCGGTTGGGGGGGCCTCTGAAATGCACATCCTCCGCCGTCACCGTACCATTCACTTCGCTGAGGGCCTCAACGAAGTACTCGAGAATGTGCAGCGGGTACTTGTCAAGCGACACATTCACATCCAGGTAATTCTTTTTCGAACTGACCCATTTGCGTTTGAAGTTGGGGTCGAAATTGGGTGGATTGTAGTACCCATCTACCTCCAGGCTCATCTCAGGATGTATGACTGCGAGGGTGGCTGTAACGCTCTGCTTCGGATTGGGGGAGGAAGCATCGAGGCGCAGCGTGCCATAGTAATCTCCATTCACTTCCAGGCTGTCAATGCGCAACAGGGCAGCGAGCCCCTCCAGTTGGAAAATGTTCCTGGCTTTCAGGTGCAGGTCTCCGATGCCTTTAAGTTTATGCCGTGGAATTTTTTTGATGAACTCCAGTTCCTCGATGGGGTAATTGTCCAGTTGCAACTGAAGGCCTTTGTTCTTTACATTCTCCAGAACGATGCGTTTCTTGCCACTGGTCAGCACAAAGTTTTTCGTCTGAACCGACCCTTCGCCAATGCGCAGAAAGTTGTTTTCGCTGATGTCCCAGGGTTGGTTGAGAATGACCACCCGCCCCGGCAGGAACTGAACGTGCCAGGCATCCTCAACATCCAGGGTCAGCACCGCATCAATGCTTACGTCGTCCAGGATTTTGTAAAAGTTGGTTGCGATGAGGCTCATTTCCACCGTATCGCCCAACAAGTAGCCTATCAGCCTCACCGGCGCCAGTCTCTGGCCGTTGCCCAGGTCAGTTTCAAAAACGCCGATGCTGAAATTACCCTCGTCTTCGGTCAGCTTCATGTTGAGGTACAAGTCCCGGAAAGTAGCTTTGGCATAGCTCCATTCCGGCACGTCAATTTCAACGAACAGCTCTTCAGAAATGCCGTCGTAATGTCCGTTGATGGAGGTTTTGTCAAAACCGTCAATCCGCTCGTCAATAAAGGCGAAGAGGTGCTGCAAATCTTTCAGGTCCACTGAATATTCAAACCGGGAAGAGTCAGCCACCAGTGGGTTTTTGACGGCAATGCCAACTTTTTTGGAAATACGGGGGTGGTAGGTTTCTATGAACTGAAGAAACAGCTTCGGGATGTTTTCAATGTTGAAATCCCCTACCACATTCACGTCGCCGAGGCTGGAGTTTACCACCAGTTCCCTCGCCCCTCCGGGCAATTCCGATGAGCGTACAAAGGCATTGTTTACCCGAAGGGTATCGCGCTTGTTTTTTACCACGAGGAAGTCCTGGATATTGGCCTCACCGACGACATTGGAGAGTTTGTTACCCTTCAGGTTCAGGTCAAGCTTTCCTTTGAACCGGAGGTCTTTCCGGGAGAGGTTGAGCGGTTTGGGGGCCAGTTGGTTGAACGCTGCCCGGAAATTGAACATGGGCAGTTCGTCGGCAAAACTGACCGTACCGGCAAAAACCAGGTCAACGTTCTGGTCGTGCACTTCCAGTTCTCCGTCAAAGAGGTCTTTTTCCAGCCGGCCATTCAACGACACATCCCTGTACACGTAGTTTTTGAATGCCATGCTGTCAATGACCCCGCTCAGCTTGGCATCCACGGAGTTGAGCGTCAGGCCAAAGCCTTCGTTGACGTGGGCATTCAGGGTGACTTTCCCAAAATCGGGGTTTCCCGACCATCTGCCGAGGTCAAAATCGCTGAGGTACAGATCTCCGGAATACTCCGCCTTTTCACGGCCTTCTCTCAGCTTGAGGTTCATGAACATCTCGGCCGTGCCGATGTTGCTGCGCAATTTTCCGTCGGCGACGAAATCCACGAAGAAACCATCAAACTTGCCACTGAAGTTGATCCTGCCCAAACGGTTGAAGTTCTCCGGCGGGTTGAAACCCGGGATGAGTTTCCGGATGGTTTGCATATCCGTTCGCAGGCTTTTGAGATTCATGTGGACGAATTGCTCATCCTTCACTGCCAGATCCCTGGTATTGAAGCGCCCTTCCAGGTGGAACCCGTCGGCAATGTCTATCACCAGGTCCCGGCCATCCAGGCCATTGACTTCACCTTTCAGCAAGCCTTCTATCCTGACTGCCTTTTGCCTGTTTTCACGAAAAAAGACATTGTTGTTGAGGGCAGGCGCAAACTCGATGATGTCGGCAATGGTAACGGAGGCATCGTGGAAATGCCCTTCCATTTTTACTTCGTTTACGAAGTCCTGCCAGGCGGCATAACCGTTATACCTGAAAATCAGTGTGTCACCGAGTTCCGTGTCTGGTGTTTTTATCCGCAGGCCGTACAGCTCCATGCCATCACAAGTGACGGAAGCGCTTTGAGCCGAAGCTTCTTCCAAAATAAAACCGGTACTGCTTCGTGCAGATATCTTGTTGACTTTACCATGAAAGTTCAGGTCGGAAGAAGTGAAATTCTCGATGTCTATGTTGATTCCAGACAAATCCAGGTGCCGGAAATTCAGCAATGAATCCGGGATGAGCGGTATGGGCTCCTTTCGGTAATTGTGCAGCGAAAAGCTTCCTTCGCGCAATTCAAAAATGCCAATGCTGCTGACGAAAGGAACGGCCCCGATCACCTTGTCGGCCACCAATTCGGTTTGTTTGTCCATTTGAACAACCACCTCCGGCTGTTCTTCACCGGTTGTCACAATGCTTATCGACGGCCTCCAGATGCTCAGCCGGGAAATGCCCAGATCCTTTCTGTTGAGGTCAAACCTGCGGAAATGTGCCTCGGCATGGCTGAGCGAAATATCCAGGAATTTACCCGCCTCGGCATCCGGCTTTCTGAACCGGATATTATCCAGGTAGAGGTGCTGAAGGTCAATAGAGAAGGGTTTTGGAGCCTCCTCATATTCCTGTTCCTGTGGCTTTGCCAGGTAATCGAGCAGAAACTGGATATTGAAATATTCGGAACCCCTGGGCCTGGAGAGGTTGACTTCGGCACCGTCCAGCTTCAGCGTCCTTATTCGGAGCTTCCGGGATAGCAAGGTATGCAAACCCTGGTGCTTGACATCCAGTTGGTGGGCATAGATCAGGGTGTCGCCGAGCTGATCTTCAATGTAAAGATCTTCGAGGTAAACATTTGTCAGCAAACCCAGCCAAACCTTCTTAACGGAAACGGTGGTGTGAAGCTCCGTTGAGAGGTAAGCTGCCAGGTGCCTGGCGGCTTTGCTCTGCACCCAGGGTATCTGGAAGGCAACCAAAGGAAGGCCGAAGACCAAAAGAAGGCCGAAGATGATGCGTCGCAACCAATGCGGCACCTTCCCTCCTGTACGAACATCCTCCAGTTCAGGGATGTGAAGCTTCTCTTCAACCCTGTCCAGGAATGATTCTTCGTGCTCAACTTCGGGTCTTTTTCCACTGTTCATCAATGCCGGGCTTAATTTCAGGCAAGAAACCCCAAAATACAGTGGAAATGTTTATCCGGAGAATGCTGTTAACAGAAGTTTTTAACTGCGATCATTCCACTGGCTCTTTCTGGCGTTCCGGCCTCAGGCTACGGACCACTTTGCCAGCCTGCCACATTTCGCTTTCACGGAGCTCCTTCAGCTCTTCTTCCAGCTTCTCCCTGTAGTCGGGCTGGCTGTTGGTATCAATGGAACGTTGCGCCTCCTCACCGGTTGCAACTTTGTCGTACAATTCCTCAAAAACAGGCGCAACGGCGTCCCGGAATTTGTTTTTCCAGTCAAGAGCTCCACGCTGGGCAGTGGTGGAGCAGTTGGCGTACATCCAGTCCATGCCGTTTTCTGCCACCAGCGGCATCAGGCTCTGGGTGAGTTCTTCAACGGTTTCATTGAACGCTTCACTGGGTGAGTGCCCCCTTTTGCGAAGCACGTTGTATTGCGCCTCAAAAATACCCTGAATGGCCCCCATGAGGGTGCCCCGCTCACCGGTCAAATCGCTGTAAACTTCTTTTTGGAAGCTGGTCTCAAACAGGTAACCGGACCCAATACCGACACCCAGCGCCACCACCCTCTCAAACGCCCTTCCCGTGGCATTCTGATGAATGGCGTAGCTGGAGTTCAGCCCACGGCCTTGCAGAAACATGCGGCGCAGGCTGGTGCCGCTACCCTTGGGTGCCACCAGGATTACGTCAACGTCGGCAGGCGGAATGATTCCGGTGCGGTCGGAATAGGTTATGGCAAAGCCATGAGAGAAATAAAGCGCCTTGCCTTTGGTGAGGTGCTTTTTCACCACAGGCCATTGCGCAATCTGTGCCGCATCGGAAAGCAGGTACTGCACGATGCTTCCCTGGCGTACTGCCTCCCCGATGGGAAACAGGCTTTCGCCAGGCACCCAGCCGTCTGCCACAGCTTTTTCCCAACTGGCAGAGGGCTGCCGCTGACCAACGATCACGTTGAAGCCATTGTCACGCAGGTTGAGCGCCTGCCCCGGCCCCTGCACACCATAACCAATGACGGCGATTACTTCGTCTTTCAGTGCTTCACGGGCTTTTTCGAGAGGAAATTCTTCACGGGTGACGACGTTTTCCTCCACGCCTCCAAAATTCATCCTGGCCATTTTCGAAGATTTTGTGGTTTGTGTTTTGCAGGCTTGCCTGCTGTTATGCGTTTGAAACTTTGTGAATTGTATCATTCTACATCCGCCGGTTTTTTTTCAACGGATTTCAGGTAAGTGTTCAATTGTTCCATGGGCTTCACAATGGCCACCCTGCCCGACCTGACGAACTCGTAGATGCCGTATTGCCGGAGCTCTTCCAGCAATTTCTCCGTCTCGTGCTGGTGGCCGGTTTTCTCGATGACGATGTAGTTGGGCTCTATTTCCAGAATGCGGGCATTGTGGTTGCGGATGAGGGTCTCGATGCTTTGGCCATTGTGAAAGGCCTGCGTTGGCACCTTGTACAGGGCCACCTCCTGGTACACAATTTCCTCTTCTTCGTAATAAAAAGCCTTCACCACATCCACCTGCTTTTCCAACTGGCCCGCCAACACCTGCACCGTGTGCTCCTCGATGTTCACCACAATTGTAAACCGGTGGATGCCAGGGATGGAGGACTTGGACACCGTCAGGCTCTCGATGTTGATGTGCCTTCGGGTAAATACAGCGGTAACCCTGGCCAAAAGCCCGGTCTGGTTTTCGGTAAAAACGGTGATGGTGTATTCCTTCTTCATCTTTTGAGATTCAATTCTTCAGGCTTTGTCAGGTTTCTCCAACAATATCTCCCCCACACCGGCACCTGATGGCACCATTGGAAATACGTTTTCCTCTTTGGCAACCCTGACGTGCAGCAGGTAGGGTCCGTCAAAACGGAGCATCTCAGCCACCGCCCCGGGCAGTTCCTCCGGTTCCGAAATGGTCTTTCCCGACACCCCGAATCCACCGGCTATCTTCACAAAATCCGGGTTCTCCAACTCAACGGCGGAGTATCGCCGGTCAAAGAACAACTGTTGCCATTGGCGAACCATTCCGAGGTAGTTGTTGTCGAGCAAGATGATTTTCACCGGCGCCTTCCATTGCGACAGCAGGCCCAGTTCCTGAAGGGTCATCTGAAAACCACCGTCACCGATGAAGGCCACCACGGTTTTGTTGGGATGTGCCATTTGCGCTCCGAATGCCGCCGGCAAGCCATACCCCATCGTGCCCGCCCCTCCGGAACTCACCCACAGGTTTCGTTCTGCAAAGCGGTAATAGCGGGCAGCCATCATTTGGTGTTGCCCCACATCGGTGCACACAATGGCCTTGCCCCCGGTCTGTTCCGAAACCGCTTGCACCACCATGCCCATTTTGATGCGGCCTTCTGCATCAGGTGCCAGGGCTTTTCTGACCACAAGCGCCTCTTCTTTTGCTGCGCAGGCAGCGAAGCGGGCATACCATTCCGGGTAGCTTTTTTTCTTCACCTTCGGCAAAAGGCGTTCGATCGCACCGGCCACATCGCTGTGAATGGGCACATGGGCCCTGACGTTTTTGTTGATCTCAGATTTGTCAATTTCAATGTGGATGACCTGTGCCTGCCGTGCGTATTTTGACAAGTTGCCGGTCACCCGGTCGTCGAAGCGCATACCGATGGCAATCAGCACATCGCATTCGTTTTGCAAGACATTGGGGCCGTAATTGCCGTGCATGCCCAGCATGCCCATGTTCATCGGATGCGTCGAGGGTGCCACCGACAACCCGTGCAAGGTGCATCCAAACGGAATCCCCGCCTTCTCCACGAACTCCAAAAACAGGTCGTGGGCCTGCGAAATCTGAATGCCATGGCCGGCCAGTATGAACGGCCGTCGGGCATTGTTGATCAGTGCCGCTGCCTCCTCAATGGCGCTTTCATCCGCTTTCGGAAACGGATGGTAACCCCTGATTTTTGGCGCAGCCGAAGGAGCAAATTCCAGGGTCTCCAGTTGTGCATTCTTGGCAATGTCAATCACCACCGGGCCGGGCCTGCCGGTGTTGGCCACGTGAAAGGCTTTGGCAAACACTTCCGGAATTTCCGAGGCTTTGGTGATCTGGTAATTCCATTTGGTCACCGGCATGGTGCAGTTCACCACGTCGGTTTCCTGAAAGGCATCGGAACCCAGAAAGGCAGCGGGTACCTGCCCCGTTATGCAAACCAGCGGAATGCTGTCAAGCATGGCATCAGCCAGGCCGGTGATCAGGTTGGTGGCGCCAGGCCCGGAGGTGGCCATGCAGACCCCTGTTTTGCGAAGCATACGGGCATAGCCCTCTGCCGCATGGATGGCCCCCTGCTCGTGCCGGGGCAAGATGTGTCTGATTTGCTTCTGACAATTGAGCAGGGCATCGTAAACAGGCATGATGGCGCCGCCGGGGTATCCGAATATGGTGTCAACGCCCTCCGC
Organism: Saprospiraceae bacterium; assembly: GCA_026993525.1. Taxonomy (GTDB): domain Bacteria; phylum Bacteroidota; class Bacteroidia; order Chitinophagales; family Saprospiraceae; genus UBA6168. The sequence continues at coordinate 37,010 of JALWSS010000084.1, read as the reverse complement.
CATCAGACAACGCAGAACGGCTTCTGCCCCCGTGATCACTTCCCTTTCAACGGGGCTTGCCTGCACATTTCTTGCTTCGTCAACGTTTACCGGTTTTGTCATGCCGTATGATTTTGAATACTGGTCAACTGGCCCTCCGGCTGCGATTCGTCGCCGTCGGTGATACAACCCTCACTGGCCGACGACACCAGCCTTGCGTATTTCTTCAGAAAGCCCGTAAGCTTACGTTCCGGTGCTTTCCAGGCCGCCCTTCGGGCATTCATTTCATTATCGCTCAAGTCCACCCAAATCCTGTTGTTCACTGCATCAATGGTGATGATGTCCCCATCGTGCAACAGGCCGATGGCGCCCCCCACCTGGGCTTCCGGGGTAATGTGGCCCACCACAAAGCCGTGTGTTCCGCCGGAGAATCTACCGTCGGTGATCAGTGCCACGGATTTGCCCAGCCCTGCCCCCATGATGGCAGAAGTTGGTTTCAACATTTCGGGCATGCCGGGGGCACCTTTGGGGCCGCAATAGCGTATCACTACCACCTCTCCCGGTTTCACCCGCTTCGCAATGATGGCGTCATTGGCCTCCTTTTCGGAGTTGAAAACCCGGGCAGGGCCACTGAAATACTCCCCTTCTTTGCCGGTGATCTTGGCCACAGCCCCAGCCTCAGCCAGGTTGCCATAGAGGATTTGCAGGTGCCCTTGTGGCTTGATGGGCTGATCTATGGGCATGATCACCTTCTGGCCTGCGGCCAAAGGCTGGCAGGTTTCCAGGTTTTCCGCAAGGGTTTTGCCGGTCACCGTCATGCAATCACCGTGCAGGTGGCCTGCCTCCAGCAGCAATTTCATTACCGCCGGCACCCCGCCCACATCGAACAGGTCTTCCATGACGTATTGCCCGCTGGGCTTGAGGTCGGCAATGAAGGGCGTTCTGTCGCTGAGGCGTTGGAAATCGTCGAGGCTCAGTGCCACTCCGGCAACCCGGGCGATGGCCAGCAGGTGCAGCACCGCATTGGTGGAACCACCCAGCGCCGTCACCACCGTGATGGCATTTTCAAAAGCTTCCTTCGTCAGAATATCCAGGGGTTTGAGGTCTTTTTCCAGCAACAGTCGGATGGCCTTGCCCACCCTGTGGCACTCGTCCGGTTTGTCAGGGCCGGTGGCAGGTATGGAAGAATTGTACGGCAAAGACATGCCCAAAGCCTCTATGGCGCTGGACATGGTATTGGCCGTGTACATGCCGCCACAGGCACCCGGTCCGGGACAACTGTTCTGAACGATTTTTTTAAATTCTTCTTCGTCAATGCGGCCGGCGATCCTTTCTCCCAACGCCTCAAAGGCCGACACGATGTCCAGCTTTCTGCCCGCCACACAGCCCGGGCTGATGGTGCCGCCATAAAACAGGAGGGAGGGCCGGTTGAGCCGGGCAAGGGCCATCAAGGCACCCGGCATGTTCTTGTCACAGCCGGCCACGGCCACCACAGCATCGTACCACTGCGCAGACACCACCGTCTCTATGCTGTCGGCAATAAGGTCACGGCTGGGCAGGCTGAAGCGCATGCCATCAGTCCCCATGGAAATACCGTCGCTGACGCCGATGGTATGAAAGATCAAGCCCACCAGGTCCTCCCGGTTCACCCCTTCCTTTATTCGCTTCGCAAGGTCGTTGAGGTGCATGTTGCAGGTGTTGCCTTCCCATCCGGTACTGGCAATACCCACCTGGGCCTTGCTCATGTCGGCCTCCGTGAGGCCAATGCCGTACAACATGGCCTGCGCACCAGGCTGGCTGTCGTCCTGCGTTATTGTTCTGCTGTATTTGTTGAGTTGCGGCATTTTTTCTCTTTTTTCTTCACAAAAGTCCACTTCAGAATTTTGCCGGCAGCCTCAAATCAAAGGGTTGCTACAAACCTCAAAAGCCGCCTGCGGTAGCTTAAACTCCTGTTCTTCAGTGCGTTTGCACTTGCTCCGATTACAGTCTTAGCAGGTTATTATCTGGTACTGGAAGGGCTTAGGCGGGAAAGTGTCCGGTACTTATTCCAGATTGGACGTGCCAGAAAAGGCTGAACTCACATACCGTTTCCTTCAAATATCAATCCAGTTGCGAACAAAAAACACACACCTTGTCATCATCCGAAGGAGGATCCTGAACGGGGTACACCCTTCTCAAAATGAAACCGGCAACATCCAAATCCCTGGAAGATGTACAGCCGTAATTGTAACACAGCCTTCAGGCTGTGACAGTAACACGACCTTCAGGTCGTGTGTTTTGGCCAACGACCTGAAGGTCGTTGCACTATCGCAGCTTGAAAGCTGCGCTACAGGGGGGGCAGCCCGTCGGGTTGCTACAGGTACCGAAGCGGCCGAGTTACGAAAAGGCCTTCAGCAGTGCCGATCTGAGCTGCTGCACTTCTTCGATGGTTCCGGTGCTGACCCTGCACCATTTGCGGAAGGGCGGAAATGGCCGCCCCACGCGGATGCCCAGGTCCAGCATTTGCTGGCGGAAATCAATGATCTCACGACCCGTTTCGAAAAAAATAAAATTGGCGTGACTGGGAACGTATTTAAGTTCGAGCTCGTCCAGGGTATCGTAAATGATCTGCTTTGCTTCGTTGGTTTTGAGCAGTGAGAAACGGTAAAACTCCTGCTCGTCCAATGCCGTTGAGGCGGCGTGGCAGGAGAGTACCGTGGTGCGCTCCACCTGGCGCTCTTTGAGGCGGGCGATGATGTCCGGCCGGGCGATGAGGTAACCAATGCGCAAGCCGGCCAGGCCGTACACTTTGGAAAAGGTTTTTGAGACGATGACGTTGTAGTCCTTTTTGACCAATTCCACCATGCTCGGATAGCCGGGCTCGGTGATGTAGTCGTAATAGGCTTCATCGCTGAACAGCATGGTTCTTCTTGCGGTCGCTTCGCAAAACTGCTGCAACTGCCGGGCACCCACGATGGTGCCGGTGGGGTTGTTCGGGTTGCACAGGAAAACCAGGTTGGTGTTGTTGCTGATGCGCTGGTCCAGGCCGTTCAGGTCGGTGGTCATGTCCTCTTTCACCGGCACCCTGACGATGTGCGCTCCGAAATGCTCAGCGTAGTACAACATGGCCTCGAAAGTGGGATCAGCCGTCACGATCTCCCCGTTGATGGCATAGGTAAGTGCCGTGATCTTCAGTCCCTCCGTGGAACCAATGGTCACCAGGATGTGATCGGGGCTGAGACCGTATTTCTCTGCCAGTTTGTTGGTCAGGTCCACCCGCTCCCGGAAGGGGTAGCGGCAGCCGTCGTCGAAAGCGGCCACCATGGCCTGTCTCACTTTTTCCGAAGGGCCGTAAGGATTTTCGTTGCTGCTGAGCTTAATCACACCGGGAGGTAGTTCCACCCCGTCAATTTTCCGAAGGTAATCACTGAAAGAAGGAACCCCGGCCACCGCCGATGGCCCGATGAACGCTGCTGCCCCGGCAGCCAACCCCGCCGTGCGCAACCATTGCCGTCTGTTGAGATTTTTCATGTGGGAAGGGTTATGAGGGTTATGAAGGATTATGAGGATTATGAGGATTATGAGGGTTATGAAGGATTATGAGGATTATGAGGGTTATGACCCCGATATTCATCGGGGATGAAGGGTTAGCAGGGCCTGCTACCAGCTACCAGCCACAGCCTGCCCCGAAACCTCGGGGAGCTACCAGCTACCAGCTACGAGCTACCAGCTACGAGCTACGAGCTACGAGCTAAAAAACTTCCGTTTCCACTTTTCCAACTGCTTTTTGGTGCGGGCCTCCATATTGGCGGGGTCAATATCGTAATTCGGGGTGGTATTTCCATTGCCGGGGAATTCTTCCACAAAGATGGTCTGGGTGGGGAAGGCAAAGCGAACGCCCAGTTGGTTGGCCAGTTCCAGAATACCGAGGGCCAGTTTTTCCCGTTCCTGCAGTTCCTCTTTGAAGGTCGCTACCGCAATGTGGGTGCGGAAATAGATGTTGAGCGAGGAATCGCCGAAGGAGTGGAAATAGACCAGGTAGTTGTCCTTTTTGGTCAGGGGGTGCATTTCTATCAGTTGGCGCAAACCGTGGATAAAAGCCTGGAGCAATGCAGGAGGGGTGTCATAAGTGACACCGAGGGTGGCTTTGAACATGCGGTAGCGGCGCACCCCCATGTTGGTGATGGCGGCGGTGGAAATCTCATTGTTGGGCACGGAGACGATGCTGCTGTCAACCGTTTGCAGGCGGGTGGACCGGAAGCCCACTTCCACCACCTCTCCCTCGATGCCGCTCATCACGATCCAATCACCGATCTGGAAGGGCTTGTCGAAGAAGATCATGGCCGAGCCAATGAGGTTCTTCACGGTGTCTTGCGCCGCCAGCGCCAGGGCCAAACCACCAATGGAAACCCCGGCAATAAGCGCCGTGACATTGACCTCCAAAAGGCTGAGAATGTAAATAATGGCCCCGATGATCAGGATGATCTGTGCCGAGCGGTAGAGAATGGGCAGCAGTTGCTCGTCGAGTTTGTTTTCGGTGCTGAGGGCATAGCGAAGGGCATAGGTTCTGACAATTTCCAGAATGGAAAGCAGCAACATGGCAAACAGGATCACCACCGCAATCTCGATGCCCCGGTACAGCCAGACCATCGCCCCGATGGGCAATTGCAATGCCGGCAGCAGCTTCATCACGCTCCAACCCACCCCCAGAAGGGCCACCCTGTTGGCAATGATGAAAAGCTGCGACTTGTCTTCGATGGGACGGGAGTATTTTGAACGCACAGCAAATCTGACCAGCGGGCGCATTAGCCTCGACAACAACAAGAATACCAGTGAAGCCACCAACACCAGCAATACCATACCCACCCATTGCCAGGCTTTCAGCCCCAAAAAACTGCCCTGCTCTTCAACGGGAAACAACTTGATCAACGCATCGGTGCCCCAGGGGTAAACGGCTTTGTGCAGCGCCGGTATGGCATTGGCCGTGACTTCAGAATAGTACCACTTGCCCGCTATCTTCTCCACATAAACCTGTGGAAGTTCCTTCGGAAACAGCTTGTAGATGTTCTTTCCCGACAGGGTGTCAAAATGATCGGGGTTGTCGGGAACCTCCTCCAGCTTCACAAACAGCGCCTTGCCGTCCAGTATCTGTTTGAGCATGATGGCCAGTTCCTTCGCCCTGACGGAATCGCCGGGCAGGTAAATGGTTCTGGCGGCCAGCTCAGGCCGGTAACTGTCGGACTGAAGGTAATACAGGTGGGAGTAAACGGTGTTGTACGGGCTCTCGAGGGTTACCTCGGGTGCCGTTTGGGCCGACAGGCCCGAAGAAAACAACACAAAAAGGAAAAGCAGGACAAGGCGGTGGTGTTTCATATTCGCTTCGCAATTGGGTCAGAAGCAAATATGCATCTTTTTGAGGTTGAGAGACGGATTGAGGTTGTTGAGATTGTTGAAACTGTTGAAACTGTTGAAGGTTTGAGAAGCTTGAACCAACCCTGAAAAAGTTCGCCGCCGTTCCGGCAAGTGTTAAGTCGAGCCTGGCGAGACGTCACTTGCCGCACAAAGGAGAGTTTGCAAGTGCCGTTGCGCTCAACACTTGCAAGAACTGTGGTTCCGCATCAGGTTGCAACTTCCAGTTGCGGCCTGAATTCATCCCACGGTTTTTTTCCGCTCACAGAGCCCACGGCGAACACAGAGAGAAAACCTTCGTGGGCACCGTGGGCTCCGTGTGAGGCAATAAAAGTTGAGAGGGATGAGGGGGGTTGAGCGAACGCTGGCAGGGGTTCAGAACCCCTGCCAGCGTTGGAGACTCGATGGTTTGAAGTCATCACCTCATTTTTTCAATACGGCAGCAGCACCACTTCCACCCGGCGGTTGCGGGCCTTGCCGGCCTCGGTGGCGTTGGTAGCAGCGGGCATCACCTCGCCGTATGACATGAGTTCCATGCGGGCCGAATGCACCCCTTTCAGCATCAGGAAATCTGCCACGGCCTGGGCGCGGCGCAGTCCGAGCTCGTAGTTGTAATCGTTGGAGCCTTCGTAATCCGTGTGGCCGGCCACCAGGATGCGGAAATGGCCGTCGGCGGGCAGGCTTCGGGCAAACTCCATCAGCAGCACCCGGTATTGCGGTTTGATGACGGCCTGGTCGAGGTCAAAGTAAACGGTCACTTCGGGCAGGGCCTCTTTTTTTGCCTCCTCGCCCTTCGGGCAACCCCGCCAGCGCTTTTCTCCCTTCATGTATGGGCACTCGTCGTCAATGTCGGAAATGCCGTCGCCGTCGCTGTCGGGGCAGCCGTGGAATTGCGGCAGGCCTTTGAGGAAGGGGCAGTAATCTTCCAAATCGGGGATGCCGTCCAGGTCGCTGTCTTTGGTTTTAAGGGGGCAGCCGTTGTTTTCCGGCGGCCCGAAGATGGATGGGCAGGCATCGAGGTGGTCCCAGGTGCCGTCCCGGTCTTTGTCGTTGCACCCGTAAAAGCATTGCAGGCCCGGCTCCAGGGGGCACTGGTCCAGGGTGTCGGGCACGCCGTCACCGTCGGTGTCGGGCAGGTTTTTCAGGTCGTATTCTTTGGGGCAGCCGTTCAGCTCAGGCAGGCCCGGCACTTTGGGGCAGTCGTCGTCGGGGTCCATGATGCCATCGCCGTCGCTGTCGGTGGCCCGGTCGTTTTTCTCTTCGCCAAAACGCAGGTAGATGCCGGTTTCCCAGGCGCCTTTGCCGGCGTTGGCATTGCGCAGCGAGCTGGTGGTGCCGTCATAGCTGAACCAGAAACTCTTGCCGGCCAGTTCCAGTTCCACCTGCCCGATGATGGCATCGCCAAAGCGGCTGGACAGGCCAAAGCGGACTTTGAAATCCGGCTCTATGACCATCCGGAAATTGGCGCCTGCCAACACCTCCCGGTGCTGCCCCTGCTGCATGAACAACAGGTGCGGCTCCACATAAAAAAGCTGGTCGGTTTTGAAGCTGAGCCGGGCGTGGAGGGTGGTTCGCATGGGCAGTTCGGCCACCTCTCCGTAAAAACTCTCGTTGGGAACGTTGAGATGCGCCAGGCTGCCGCCCATCAGCAGCCCTACATTGCCCGAAGGGGACAACACCGTTTTGGCCGACAGGCCGACGGAAAAATCTGTTACGGTATAGCGGTTCTGGATGAACGGCTCGCCGGAGTCCAGCAGGGGGTCGAAGCCCTCGCCTTCCACGTACTGGTTTTCGTAGGTGAAGGCATTGGGGATGATGCTCTTTTGCAGAATGCCGCCGGCTGCGCCCAACGAAAGGTAGCTGCGCTGCCCCAATTGCCGGTGATAAGCTCCGGCTAACATGACGTTGGTGGCGTTGAGGCTGGCCGGGCCGGCGTGGTTTTTCGTCAGAAAGGCGCCCAGCCCCAGGCTTTTCAGTTTCATTTCCCCTCCGAATCCAACGGTGGTATAGGGCTGGTCGGGAATGGCCGTCCACTGGCTGCGGTACTGAAAACTCAACTGGTAGCTGGCCGGCATACTCCCGGTCAGTGCCGGATTGGTGAGCATGGCCGCCGGCTGAAAATTGGAAAGGTGGAGGTCCTGTGCCCCCACCGCCATTGCGACGAAAAGAAGTATAAGGGAGAGTGTTGGTGTTTTCATGTTACGGGTGTATGTATTTTTGTTGAGAGGGGTTCAGAGAGGTTTAGAGAAGTTGAGAGAGGTTGGTTGAACGGCATAATCTAACTACTCTAAACTCCTCTAATCCTCTCTAAACCTCTCTGAACCAAGCCTTTCGCAGAGGGTTTGTTCCAACGCTGGCAGGAGTTTGGAACCCCTGCCAGCGTTGGTCGCTATCTTAACAAAGTGACGTGCCCCGATTGAACCTGGGTGCCGCTTTCGGTGGTAATTTCCAAAACATAGACGTAGGTGCCGCTGTGTACGGGCAGTCCGTTGCGGGTGCCGTCCCAGGCAAAGCCGGGGTTTTCGCTCTGGAAAAGCACCTCTCCCCATTGGTTGTAGATGCTGATGCGGAGTTCTTCCGGCAGGGTACCCCTCAGCCGGAACAGGTCGTTGACGCCGTCGCCGTTTGGCGAGAAAGCGGTGGGCAGAAAGAGCTCCCCGCCCACCGGCACAACCGGGTTTTCTGCAATTTGAATGAACGAGGGTTTGCTGACACTGTATTCGCACTGGTACGTGTCATCGGCACGGAGCGAAACGCTGTAGGTGCCTTCGTTTTCGTAAACGTGAACGGGCGCCGCCGCAGCCGAGAAATTGGCCTCACCGGAGCCGGGGTCGCCAAAATCCCAGGCATAAGTGCTCAGGGCGCTTTCGGTCAATACCTGGAAGGTCACGGCCGTTCCCGGTTCGGCCTGAACGGGTGTGGCCCCGATGTCAATACTGACCTGTGGTGCTTCGGTAATATCTATGATGTTGGAGAATGCGGTGATGCCGTTGTCCACTCTGCGCACCTGGTAGCTTCCGGGTTCGGTCACTTCCAGGGTTTGGCCGGTGGCTCCGGCTATTTCCCAGCCGTCTTTGAGCCATTGGTTGCTGTCGGGCAGGCTGCTGCTCAGGGTGATGACCTCATCCGGGCAAAGTACGTTGTCGCCATCGGCAGCAATGGATACCTCATCGGGCAGCGGGATCACCTCCACCTCTACCGGATCGGAAATGCCCGTGCAGCCGTTTTGCGTGAGCTGCACATAATAGGTGCCGGCATCGAAAACGGTGATGGTTTGGGTGGTGGCCCCGTTGGACCACAGAAACTCCCCCACCCCACTGGCCACTAACGTTACAGAATCGCCTTCGTAAAAACTCAGCTCGCCCACCACGGAAATGCCGGTTTGCGGAACGGCAACAACGACGAACTGTATGGAATTGGATTCAACGGTGTCGGTGCCACTGATCACTTCCACATACAGGTCGTGGTTGCCCACGTCCAGGTTTCCGACGGAGGCCGAGGCGCTGCCATTGTCCTGCACCAGTTCTCCATCGAGGAAAAAGCGGTAAGTGGTATAAGTGCCGGGCTGAGCCTCCACCTGCAGAAAATCGCCTTCGCAAAGCTGGGTGGTGCCGCTGAGGTTTACCAGGGTCACGGAGGTGGGAGGCGCCTCGTCGAAAATGATGCGGCGTATGAGGTGGTTGTAGGCATCGCCAACGTAGATGGTGCCCTGGTCGTATTCCCAGGCCACCGCCGTGGCACCGCTGAAGGTGGCCAGCAGGGCCGGCCCGTCCACACCCCCGCTGGTTTGGGGAGTACCGGCCAGAGAACTCACCTGACCACCCGGTGTAATTTTCCTGATCACGTAATTGTAACCGTCGGCAACGTAGATGTTGCCGGCGGGGTCCACGGTGACATCCCAGGGGTAATTGAAGGTGGCAGTGGCCCCCGGCCCATTGGCGAGGCCTTTCACCCCGGTGCCGGCAATGGTGGTCACCACTCCTGCAGGGGTCACCTTTCGTATCTTGTGGTTCCACTCGTCTGCCACGATGATGTTGCCGTCGTTGTCGAGGGTGAGGCCGTACGGGCGCCAGAACTGCGCCTGGTTGCCCGTGCCATCCTGATCGCCGGGGATGTAGGGCGTTCCGGCAATGGTGGTGACGGTGCCGTTGGTGCTGATCTTGCGGATGAGGTGGGTGAGGTGGTCGGCTACATAGAGGTTGCCGGCATCGTCAATCTCGATGCCGGTGGGGTTGCCGAAGGTAGAGGCCAGGGCTGCGCCGTTGCTGGTGCCGTAATTGCCCGTTCCGGCCACCGTGGTCACGATGCCGTCGGGGGTCACTTTGCGGATTTTGTTGTTTTTGGTGTCAGCCACGTAAACGGTGCCATCAGGGGTGACACAAAGGCCCCAGGGCTCGTTGAAGCGGGCGTTGGTGCCCTGCCCGTCGAGGCTGCCGTTTTCACCGTGTTGCCCTGCAAGGGTGATGACGGTTTGCGTAAGCGGGTCGTATTTGCGGATGGTGTGGTTGTACCTGTCGGCGATGTAAACGTTGCCCTGCCCGTCAACTGCAATTCCGTGGGGGTTGAAAAAGCGGGCGCTGAGGGCAGCCCCGTCGTTGAAGCCGGGTGTTTCCAATACGCCGGCAACGGTCTGCACCCACTGACCGCTGACTTGCAGACAGGCCATGAGCAGGCATAGTGTGGTCAAGTGCACTTTCATACTCGAATTGGCATTTGACCGCCCTGCTGCAAGGCTTGCGCCAGCGGCGCTACCTCTTGTTTTTCAACGTGTTACAGATTAACCCGGCAAGGGAGGATTCCCATTGCGGGAACGGAAAAACAAATTTGGGAACCGGGTCTCAAAAGCGGATTTCCTTCGGTAAACTCACATCCTGGCCAGCCGGGCACGTTGAACGCCATTGACCGGGAAGGCCTTTACTTCCGGTATTTCTTCACCTTCGTGCAAGCGGCCGCCACTGGTCCTGACCGGTGTTGAGGAAACCACCGATAGTTCCCAGACCAGTGCGTCGCCTTCCCGCCAAAGTACGGTGTACAACACAGTGCCCTGCACCTCAAAATTTTGCCAGAGCTTGCCACCTATGTAATAGGCCTCCATCTGGATGCTGTTTTTTTCATCAATGAGGTAAAGCCCTTTTTCCCGGTCCAGAACAACCAGTTCGTAAGGCCTTTTGCCGGCAATGGTGTCCACCCCGTAAATGAGCGTGAACGTGTACCGTTCCGTGCTGTCCGTCGGTAAAATGTGCAATTGCATGGGCAGTTCCTGCGCCAGGCCCTCGCCGTTGAAAATCCGGAGCGTGCCGGCCCATTTCCCAAGGTATTCATCCGGGAAACCCCCGTTTTGCGAAGCGAGGAAAAATGGACTGAGGAGAAAGAGGAGGATTGGGAGGTTTTTCATGGTTAGGGAGGATTATGACCCCGATATTTATCGGGGATGAAGGATTATGAAGGATTATGAGGATTATGAGGATTATGAGGATTATGAAGGATTATGAGGATTATGAAGGATTATGAGGTTGTAGGTTGTAGGTTGGTCCCGAGCTTGTCTCGGGATTCAACGATGTTTTTAACTCCTGAACTGTGTGGATTTATAAGGGCCCGGTGGTCAGACGGGGGTTATGTTGCCGATTCAACTGACAGGTCTGACCACTGACAACTGACAACTGACAACTGAGCACTGAACACTGACCACTGAACACTGAACACTGGATAAAACTCACCTTCGGGAAATGGACACTGAGTGCGAATGCCCTTACCTTGCAGCGGCAAATGTCACAATCCATGACCGACCGACCAAACACCTGGCCTTGTGAACGTGAAAGCCTCGACCTGCTGATCAGAGAAGTGACTGCATTGCGCAGCGAAATAGAAAAATACGCAGCGAAAGCCGTCATACCGGAAGGCGTTCATGACAAATACCGCAAGAGCGCCATCAACCTGGTGCATTACATGGCTTTGCGAAAACTGGACTTAAGGCATTTGCAATTGCTGTTGTCAGAATGGGGCCTTTCGTCCATCGGCCGGGCAGAGCGAAAGGTGATGGCCACCATGGACTCCCTTCTGGAAGTGTTGCACCAACTCAAAGGTGTGGCGTGGCAACCGCCGGTGCCGCCGCCTGTTTGCCATCGCGAAGGCCGCAAACTGCTGGAAGACCACACCGATCAGCTTTTGGGTGAACACCCCTCCGGACGCCGGGCCCGCATCATGGTGACCATGCCCGAAGCAGCCTCCACTGACATGGGGCTCATCGCCAGACTGCTGGACAATGGCATGGACTGCGCCCGGATCAACACCGCCCAGGGCACGCCCGACGACTGGTTCCGGCTGATCGGGAACATCCGAAAAGCCGAAAGCCGCACCGGCAGAAAATGCCGCATCCTCATGGACCTGGCCGGCCCCAAACTCAGAACCGGCGAAATTGAACCCGGGCCCGAAGTGCTCAAAGTCAGGCCGGTTAAAAACCAATTGGGACAGGTAGTGGAACCGGCCATGGTCTGGCTGTACCCTGAAAAAATTGAACCCACCCCGCCAACGGAAGCAAAAGCAGCCCTGCCGGTGAACGGAGGCTGGATCCGGAAATGCCAGCCCGGCGATGTGCTCAGCTTCAGGGATGCCAGGGGATCGAAACGGCAAATGGCCATCACCTCGGCCACACAGCAAGGAGCCCTGGCAGCCCTGGGCAAAACCGCCTATTTCACCAGTGGGATGAAACTGCGCCTCACTCGCAATGGCGAAAAGATCAAGGGTAAAAAACCCCACACCATCGGACAACTGCCGCCACTGGATGGCTTTATCAACCTGAAAACAGGAGATGAAATCCTCTTGTACCGCATCCCGGTGCCAGGCAAAGGGGCTCATTTTGACGAAAACGGAATCCTCCATCCGGCCAGGGTCTGTTGCTCCATTCCCCAGGTGCTGGACAATGCCGCAACCGGCGAATCGGTCTGGTTTGACGACGGAAGAATCGGTGGTACCATAAGTGGAATTGCCAAAGAGTATATCAAGGTGTCCATCACGCACGCCAGGCCACAGGGCACCCGGCTCCGTTCCCACAAGGGCATCAACCTGCCCGATACCGACATTGACCTGCCCGCCCTCACCGATGAGGACAAAGCCATTTTACCCTTCGTCGTAAAGCATGCCGATCTCATTGGCATGTCCTTCGTCAACCGGCCGGCAGATGTGGATGACTTGATCGAACTGGCAAAAGCAGAATGCCAACGCTCAGCCGTTGAAATGCCGGGAATAATTTTAAAAATAGAAACCCGGCGTGCATTTGACCGGCTGCCGTCACTGCTGCTCATCGGAATGAAGGCCGAAAATCTGGGGGTGATGATCGCCCGTGGCGACCTGGCCGTGGAATGTGGTTTTGAGCGCCTGGCAGAGGTGCAGGAACAAATCCTGTGGGTGTGCGAAGCTGCCCATATTCCTGCCATCTGGGCCACGCAGGTGCTGGAAGGGCTGGCCAAACAAGGCCTGCCCACCCGCGCTGAAATATCTGACGCAGCCCTCGGACAAAGGGCTGAATGCATCATGCTGAACAAAGGTGAACACATTGTGGAAGCCACCCGCTCACTGGATGACATCCTTCGGAGAATGCAGGACCACCAAACCAAAAAAAGGTCCCTGCTGCGCAAGTTGCACCTGGCAGATAAGTTTTTCAGCAATAGCTGAGGGACGATGGCCGCTAAACCCCATAATCCAGGGATGAGGGATGAGGGATGAGGGATGAGGGATGAAAAAGCTAGCGCTTCCAAACTCTACACCCTACACTCTCAACCCTACACTTTTTTAACCGCAGAGTTATCGGAGTTAAAAACAGAGTTAAACAGAGTATTCCTGCCAACCGGCAACTGACAACCGGCAACTGATCCCGAGGCAAGCTCGGGAACAACCGGCAACTGATCCCGAGGCAAGCTCGGGAACAACCGACAACCGGCAACCGATCCCGGGGGCAGCCCCGGGAACAACAACCTCTATAATCCCCATAACCCTCCATAACCCGCATAATCCTCCATAATCAATAACCCCCAGTTCACAGATTGGAGGATTTTTCCTGAAATGGGAACACACACCTGCAAGATCAACTCATAAATCATTGATATTCAAAAGCCTGTAGCTTTGGCACCTTCATAGCCAATCCTGTTTGAACCAAAACAGGAACTATGAAGTCTCACTCCAGGCTCGCCATCATTGGTACGGTGGGAGTACCGGCCAAATATGGGGGTTTTGAAACCCTTGCCCACCAACTGGTATTGCAACTCCGCAACCGGTTTCAGCTTACCGTTTATGCCAGCAAGCAAAGCTATTCCGAAGAGGAAAGAACATCGGAATGGGAAGGCGCCAAAGTGGTGTACCTGCCCCTGAAGGCCAATGGCTTGCAGAGCATATTTTACGATATGTTGTCCATGCTGCACGCACTGCTCTTTGCAGATGTGATGCTGGTACTTGGCGTATCGGGCTGTTTGCTGCTTCCCTTCGTAAAACTGTTTCCCTGGGTCAAGGTCATCGTCAACGTGGATGGGCTGGAATGGCGCCGGGCAAAGTGGAACGGGCTGGCAAAAAAATTCCTCATTATCAGTGAAAAAATAGCCGTGCGTTTTGCCGATGAAATAATTACGGACAACGCAGCCATCCAAAAATATGTGCTCGATAATTACGGCATCAGCAGCCGCCTCATCGAGTATGGAGCTGACCACGCACAACCCGTTCACGTTACTGATAAATACGTGAAAAAATATCCCTTTTTAAAAGGGAAATATGCATTCAAGGTCTGCCGCATCGAGCCGGAAAACAACATCCACGTGGTGCTGGAGGCTTTTGCAAAATACGACAAGCTCCCCCTCGTCATTGTCGGAAACTGGAACCACAGCGAATACGGAAAGTCGCTGCGCAAATCTTTCCGCCGATACGAACACATCAAATTGCTGGACCCCATTTTCGAACCGGAAGAGTTGAACACCCTTCGGTCAAATTGCACCTTGTACGTACACGGCCACAGCGCCGGCGGCACCAACCCATCACTGGTGGAGGCCATGTACCTGGCAAGGCCCATCCTGGCTTTCGACGTGGTGTACAACCGGATCACCACTCAACATAAAGCACTGTATTTCAACGACTCTTCGGACATCAGCCGGGTATTGGATGAACTGGACAGCTACAACCTGCAAGAACTGGCAGGCACCATGAAGCGCATTGCCGACCGCATGTACCTGTGGAGCCGGATTGCCAGCCTGTATGCCGAAGCTGCCACCAGCAGCAGCCGCCTTCCAAAACCGGTTTTCGACTTCGAATTGCCGAAAAACCTTCAGCGGGCATCCTGATGCCGTGATTGGTACACCTAAACCATGAAAGTAAAACGAAAGCTATGAACACCTGGACTTACACGCTATCCTTCGCCGTCTCCCTGGTTATGGCCATGGCCATTATTCCTGTGGTCATCAACTATGCCCGAAAAAATCAATTGTTCGACGAACCCGGGACCAGGAAAAAACACACCGAAAAAGTCAGCAGCCTCGGAGGTATCGGGATATTCATTGCCTGGGCCATTTCTGCCGGCATGTTGCTGGTACCGCAGGCTGGAAATACCATGGCGGCATTTGCGCTGGCTCTGCCCTTGTTTGTGCTGGCAATCATTGACGATGTTCGCACTGTGGGGGTCACCACCCGTTTGGTGTTCCAGGCCCTGACTGCCGTGCTCGCATTTGAGCTGGGTTTTAAAATCGAAATCGTCGAAAATGCCTGGCTGCTCAACCTTGGCACAACCGTATTTGTGATCATGGCCATGATCAATGCCTTCAATTTAATTGATGGAATTAACGGCCTTTCCGGCATTTTGGGAACCGTTGCCAGCGTGGCTTTCGGCTGGTATTTTCTGAAATATGGTTACAACGCACTTGCCATCGTCAGCTTTTCCTATGCCGGCGCATTGGTGGGTTTCCTGAGATTCAATTTTGGGAAAAAAGCCAAAATATTCATGGGTGACAACGGGTCGGTAGTCCTGGGATACTTTATGGCGCTGATGGCCATTGCTACCTGGAATATAGGGCATTCTGAACCCGGAAATTTTGCCTCCGCCTGCCAAATGACTTTTGGTGTGATTGCCCTTCCCGTGGTGGATATGGTAAAGGTGTCAATCACCAGGGTGCTGAATGGCAACTCACCCTTCTTCGGGGACCGGTCGCATGTACACCACCTCTTTGTGGACAATGAGGTATCACACCCGGTGGCATCAGTAATTTTGGGAAGCATTCAGGTAATTGCCATCGTACTGGCAACAGTGCTTGATAACAAAATATTCTGGTTCATAGCACCACTGTTGGTGCTCGCACCCTATGCCGTTGCCAACCTGTTTGTTGTTGCCAATAACCAGACCATTACAACTCCTTCAAGGAACGACGCAAAGCGGCAAGTGCCTGCCTGAGATCGCTGATAAACGGTTTGCACATCCTCATCAGGTATTCAGCATCTGATGAGGATGTTTCTTTTAATTCATTCTCAAGAATTACCGCATCGTTTTTTAGATCAATCAGGCCAAGTGTTTCCAGGTTGGGCTTGAAACGGTGAATGATATTTGCGGCCTTTCTGTTATTCCCTTCGGTTAAATGGCGTTCCATGCTCTCGATGGCCGCGGGTGCGTCGTCAAGGAAAGTGGTGATGATGTCCTGAACAAATTTTTTATCGCCATCGCTGAACGCCAGCAGGTATTCCAGACCTGGAGTGTTGGCAGGTGCCCTTGCAAAATCTTTCGCTGAAGTATTTTTCGGCTCACCTGTTTTCACAACACTTGCCGGTTGAAGTTTGAATTTCAGATGCCGGTGCATGCATTCCAACAATTGGGGAGGAGAAAAAGGTTTGGGCATGAAGTCGTCCATACCTGCTTTCAAAGCCTGCCGGCGGTCATCCGGAAGGATGGCAGCCGAAAGCGCAACCACAGGAGTCTTCCTGTTTTGATTCAACGCATCGGTTCGGATTCTCCGGGTCGTTTCACAACCGTCCATTCCGGGCATGCGCAAGTCCATCAATATAAGATCGAATTGCTGACCCCTTGTTTTTACGATGGCTTCTTTTCCGCTCATGGCCAACTCATATCCGCAGCCCCACATTTCAAAAAGCCTGGCCATCAGCTTAAGGTTGGTGGGGTTGTCATCCACAATGAGAAAAGTACCGTTTTGCAATTCCTTGCTCGCACTTGATTCCTTTTCATCAGAGACAAGGAGCTCGATGGCCGGCCGGTCAGATTTTTTCAGGTCAATGATGAAACTGAAGGAAGAACCTTCACCCTCCCTGGAATCTACTTCGATGAATCCACCGTGCAACTCAACCAGTTGTTTCACGATGGACAAACCCAGCCCCGTGCCGCCAAAATCGTTGCCGGTTGCTGCATCGGCCTGTTTGAATTTTTCGAAAATCCGCTCTTGTTTTTCCTCAGATATACCAATACCGGTGTCATGAACGGCAAATTTCACATGGTAAACATCTGCCCTGTTTTCAACAAGCGACAGCTCCAGGACTATTGCTCCCTCCCGGGTGAATTTGCAGGCATTGCTGAGCAGGTTGCCCAGTATCTGTTGCAAGCGTACCGGATCACCCATGACGGCCCTGTCAATGCGCTTGTCGAACTGCAACAACAGTTGAACCGGCTCGCCTTTGGTCCTGGCCTGGTATGAAGAGACCAGGTTTTTGCACAAAGTTTCCAGGTTGAATTCTCTTGTTTCCAGCTCCATTTGGCCGGCCTCCATCTTTGAAATATCCAGTACATCATTGAGCAAGTGCAGCAAAGCCCCGGTAGAAGACTCCAGGCTGTCAACGTATTGCCTTTGAGCAGAGCTTAGCCGGGTATTTCGCAACAGGTGCGTCATGCCTGCAATGGCATTCAGCGGTGTGCGGATTTCATGGCTCATATTTGCCAGAAAATAACGCTCGTAATCTCTGTCTTCCAGCGCGCGCTGTTGTGCCTCCAACAATTGCTCCTCCATCATCTTCCTGTCAGTAATGTCATACAACACAGACAAATAGCCCCTGATTTTCTGGTATTGCTCATACACCGGCACGGTGCTGATCAGCATCCATTTTGTGGCCGCACCAGGCAAACGAAATTCCGCCTCGATAGAGGTACCTCCCGCTATCTCTTCAAAAATATCTTGCCCCGTGACAAAAATATCTGAACTCCTCTTACCCAAAATTCTGACAGGGTCAACATTGACAATTTTCATAAATGAAGGATAAACAGCGACTACCCTCTTGTCGGGGCTCCATTCCAATATGCCCAATGAGAGATTCTCAATGACTCCCCGGTACCGCTTTTCGCTGGCCTGAAGTTCAAGATGTGCGTTGTATTCTTCAGTGATGTCCTTGAAGGTCCAGAGTTTACCGATTGGCTTGCCCTGGAACTTGATCGGCACAAAGTCCCTGCTTACAATTCGGCCATTCTTCAAAAAGATGACATCGTTGGTGACCGGTTCCATTTTTTCGTTTAATTCACTAACCCTTCGCTCTTCCCTTTGCGGATTCAGAAAATGATCTTCGTATTTGAAATTATGCAGGTCATCTTCTGATTTACACACCTCAAATATTTTGAAAAAATGAGGATTAACCGTTGTCACATTCCCATCCATGTCAGTCAGGCAAATGCCCACCGGCAGGTTGCTCAAAACCTGCTCCTGGGTTTGCCGGATTTGTTCCAGAAGACTTTCTGCTTTTTTTCTTCGGGTAATATTTTGAAGTGAGATATTGAAACCGGAGAATGTGCCGCTTTTCCTGACCAGGCTGCAATTCACCAGGCAGTGAATGAGCATGCCGTTGCTGTTCCTGAAATCACATTCATGGTTGAATACGGCACCGGATTCTTTGGTTCTCAGAATCAAATTTTGAAAACTTTCAATAGATTTTTCATGAACGAAATGGTGCAGCCTGGCCTGTCGCAATGTTGACCTGGGAAAGCCCAGCAACTCTCTTGCTTCTTTGTTGGCATTGGTAATCACCCCATTGGAGTCGGTAACCAGAACCGCGTGGTTGATGTTTTCGAACAGTTCGGCATAGGTACCCCGCCAGTCACGAAGTTTTTGTATGATTCGCAGTTTTTTCTTGTTCCGGAATTTCAATCTGAGTTGTTGCTCCAACCTGGCAGCAGCTTCAATCTGCCGCTTGCATATTCTGACAAATACGTCATCGCCTGCCAGCTCTTCCAAAGGCCAACGGGGATCCTCCAAAGCAAGAAACCCGTACCCATCCAACCGGATGAGTACGAGCGTATCCCTTAAACCGCCAAAGGCTTGCAGATAATTTTCTGATAATTGTTTTTTATTTAATCGTATCGCAAAATTACGGCTGGGGATATTGTCCAGACCACTTTTGCGAATAATATCGTCTTTTAAACGGCCTGCCGAACTGTATAAATAGAGTTTATTATCAGCTTGATTGAGACGCCAGACCGAAAGATCGTCACACCCGGCAACCTGAGCCAATTTTGCCAGGAACAAAGCCCATGATTCAACGGGATGATCTCCCCGGCCAATTTCCAGGGCCAGTTCTGTAAGGTCAAATTTTGGGTTCCACATTTCCATTGTAATGGATTATTCTCAGGCATACGCCGATGCAGTTTGTCTAAGGTCTTTTTCTTTGAGCATCCGGTAAATGGTGGATTTTCCAATGCCCAACTTTTTTGCGACGAACAGCACATCGTTGTTGTATTTGCCCAGGTAGTGCTGGATGATCCTTTCTTTGTATTCTTCGAGGGTAAGTTCCTGGTGCAAGAAGTTTTCTTCTTTGCTTCGTGCGCTGTTGAAGCGGATATCCTCCGGCACAATAGAGGAACCCGACGCCATGACCGCTGCCAGTTCCACCACGGCCTTCAATTCACGCACGTTGCCTGGGAATGTGTAATCCAGTAATTTCTGACGGGCATCCTCTGAAAAGTGCATCCGCTCCATGCGGTTTGCTTTGGTGAACTCATTCAGAAAATGCTGGGCCAGCAACAGGACGTCACTGCCCCGATCCCTGAGTGGCGGCAACTCGATGCTCAGGCCCAAAAGCCGGTAGTACAAATCCTCCCGGAAATTGCCATTGGCCACCTCGTTGGCCATGTCTTTGTGTGAGGCGGTAATGATCCGGGCATTGAACGGAATGGGTTTGCTGCCCCCTACCCTGACGAATTCACGCTCTTGCAGGGCCCGCAAAAGCTTGGCCTGCATACTCATATCCAACTCGGTGATTTCATCCAGGAACAGGGTGCCGCCGTCGGCCAGCTCAAACTGGCCCTTCTTTTGGGCCTGAGCCCCGGTGAAAGCTCCTTTTTCGTACCCAAACAATTCACTTTCAAGCAATTCGGATGGAATGGCACTCATGTTGATTGCGACGAAAGGCCCTTTTCTGCGACCGGAGTTGTGGTGGATGGCTTTGGCCACAACTTCTTTTCCGGTGCCCGTCTCTCCGGTGATGGAAACTGTGATATCGGTTTTTACCGCCTTCTCGATCAGCAAAAACACATGCTGCATCGGACGGCTGTTGCCAATGATATTTTTACGGAATTCACTGGTCTGACCAAGTTGTCGTTTGAGCTGGTTGACCTCCTGAACGAGTGATTGTTTTTCCTTGATTTTATTCACACTCAACAGGAGCCGCTCCTTTGTTTCATTGTCTTTGATGACATAATCGTCTGCTCCTTCCTTCAGGAGGTTCACGGCCGTGGCCACATCTTGCTGACCGGAGAGAATGATCACCCCGATGTTCGGGTCGTGAGATTTTATTTTTTTCAAAATCTCCTCTCCTTCCAGATCCGGCAAAGTGTAATCAAGTGAAACAATGGCTGGCTTCTCGTCGAGGTGTTTCAGGCAATCCCTGCCTTTGGAAAATACCCGCACTTCGTGGTCGGGATTGAGTTCCATGACGTACTTCACCATTTTCTGATACATAGGGTCGTCTTCCACAATGAAGACCAAGGTGTTGGGCTGCTGCATAGTTCCACAGTGTTTTTCGTCTGTCTGATTCGACTGAGACAGTTAATGATTCAGGTGTTCGGGTGCCACGGGACGTGGCAGGTGGGAATTTGAGTTGCCTGGGTGAAGAAATGTGGAATCTATGTGGGGGGATCAGTGTGGATGTTGATGGTTTTCCAAAAAGCGTTCCGCTTTCCCAGAATGGAACCGCTGTGGACAATTTTGGGAGAACAACCAAGGGGAGATTGACGATAAAACATTGAAAATCAATAGCAAATACCAAAAGGCACCATAATGGCTAACAGGAAGCCGACAAAAGATGAAAACTATGAATTCAGTTTTGAGAAAGCGTTTTATCGAAGAGCTGTTTTATTTTCTCAGTTCTTACGAAGACAAATATGTGTGGTTGAAGGCGGTGGTGCCCCACCCTACTGAAATCACCACCTGTTCCGATCTGGACCTCCTGGTCAAAAAGGATTTTTTACCTTCCGTCAGAAATTTCTGCATAACACATCACCTGGTTGCTTTTTCCAATTTCAAGGCCTTCAGCCATTGCACCTACCTGGAATTGTTTTTCGAAGACGGTGGTTTTCTGCAAATAGACCTCCTGACAGGCCTGGTCAGGAAGGAATTCCGCTACCTCACCAATGATTATGTTTTTTCCAACCGCACAAAGATCAATGGTGTCAGTGTCTGTCAGCCCCAGGTAATGCTGGAACACGTGATGCTCTTCAATTTTCTGAACGGAAGCGGGATACCTTTTAAATACGTCCGTTTCTTTTCTCATTTCAATGACAGGGAGCAGGTCAACTTTTTCAACTTCATCAACAAAAAGTACGGCACCGATTTCTGCTCCATCCAGAGCATGACGGTTTTCAAAGCCCATCGCCTTGCAGCCATCAGGAGCACGCTTAGGGCCCAGAAGCAAAACAGCCTCCTCGCTCAGGCTGGCAACGGGCTTGCCTGGCTGTTGGACACCGCCATTTCACCTTTCACGAATTATGGAAAGATCATCACCTTTAGCGGTGTGGACGGGGCCGGAAAATCCACCATTCTCGGTGACCTGAAAGAAGTGCTGAAAAACAAGTACCGCAAGAAAGTAGTGATGCTCCGTCACAGGCCATCCATTCTGCCGATACTCAGCGCCTGGACACACGGAAAACAAAATGCAGAGGCGAAAGCGGCAGCCACCTTACCCCGACAGGGAAAGAACCACAGCAAGCTCTCTTCCATCATCAGGTTTGCCTACTACTACACTGACTACCTCCTGGGTCAGTGGGTGGTGTGGGCCAAATACCTGCTGCGGGGCTATGTGGTACTTTACGACAGATATTACTTTGACTTCATTGCCGATGGGCGACGCTCCAACATTGCATTGGGGGAAGCCCTTCCAAAATGGCTCTACCATTTCGTCTGGAAGCCCGACCTGAACGTCTTTTTGTACGCACACCCAGTTCATATCCGAAAACGGAAGCAGGAACTTTCAGAGGAAGCAATCAGTGAGCTGACCCATCGGTACCTGAAGTTGTTCGAAGCGTTTGCGCAAAAACATGCCGGCAAATACCTGCCCGTTGAAAACATGAACCGGCAAGCCACCCTTGAAACCATTTTGGACGCCTTCGCAGCCACGGCTGCAAAACCTTCATTCAAAACCGTTTCAAAACACCATAACCATGATAAAACCACTGCTCACCTGGCTCATCAGGAGAAAGAACCCCAATTTTCAATTTGACGATTCGGTGCAGTCGGCCATGATCTGGCAATTGTTCAGGTCCAACCTTTTCGCCTGGATGCGAAGTTGGAAGCTGCTGTTGAGAGGCCATAAGCCCAACTGGCTTTTCCTCGGAAAAGGAGTGGTGATCCGCAACCTGCAGAACATTCGCTTTTCACCGTGGGTGCGCATCGAGGACGGCGTACACCTGAATGGTCTTGGCAAAGGCAAGATTGAGCTGGGCCGGCACGTGCGCATCGGCGCCTACAGCCGGCTGATCATCTCCACCACACTGAACGATCTTGGCGCTCACATCAAAATCGGCAACAACGTGGGACTGGGTGAATTTGCCTACCTCGGCGGTGCCGGCGGCCTGGTGATCGGGGATGACTGCATCATCGGGCAATACCTTTCCTGCCACCCGGAAAATCACGTTTACGACGACCCCAAAAAGCCCATCCGGCTGCAGGGGGTGACCCGCAAAGGAATCAAAATCGGCAGGAACTGCTGGATCGGCAGCAAGGTGACCATCCTGGATGGCGTGACCATCGGTGACAATTGCGTAATCGCGGCCGGAGCCGTTGTGACGAAAAGCATGCCCCCCAACAGCGTGATCGGCGGCGTGCCGGCCAGGGTACTCAAACCGACCCACCGGCCAAAACGCCCCGTTGACGAATGGGCCTATGCAAGTTTTGAATAACCCCTCTAAACCTCCCGGCACCGAAAGCTTTCGGTGTCGGGATAAACCCCTCTAAACTTCTCCAAACCCTCAAAAACCTTCCAAAAAACACCAGCAACATGGCAAGAGTACTAATGACCGCCTACGCCGCCAACCCCTACAAGGGGTCTGAAGATGGTTCCGGATGGAACATCATCCGGCATGTGGCTGAGCATGTGGACGTGGTGGCCATCACCCGCAAAAACAACCGGCCGCACATTGAAAAATTCATGGCAGAGAACCGGATCCCGGCCAATTCCGGCAGGCAACTCCAATTCGAGTACTTCGACCTTCCCTATTGGATGCGTTTCTGGAAAAAAGGTGGCCGGGGTGCCATGCTGTACCACTACCTGTGGCACATCGGCGTGGTATTTTTCATTCTGAAAAAAGGCATTCGATTCGACATAGCCCACCACTTGAATTTCCACAATGACTGGACCCCCTCATTTCTGTGGTTGTTGGGGAAACCGCTGGTTTGGGGTCCCATCGGCCATCACCACAAAATACCCGCTGAGTTTCTGAAGCCCTATGGTTTCAAGGCATGGCTGAACGACCGTATCCTGTGGTGGCTCAAAAAATCATTCTGGAACCTGGACCCCTTCCTGAAGATCACCAAATGGACATCCGGGAAGATCCTCTGCATGAACAGCAGTGTGGACGAGGTGCTTCACGTGCCCGAGGGGAAACACGTTCTCATACCGCCCACCGCCACCGAAGAACCACCCCAACTCAACATCGAAACAGATGATTTCAGGGTGATCAGCGTCGGTCGTTTTGTTCCGCTGAAAGGCTTTGACGTTACTGTTCGGGCTTTCGCCCGGTTTTTCCACCGGCAGCCGGCTGTGGTACAACGCAAACTGAAACTGACCCTCATTGGCAAGGGGCCCGAGGAAGCGCACCTCCGCCGGATGATCCGGGAAGCACAACTGCCCGGCGGCGCTGTGGAGATCATCCCGTGGATCGAGCGGAGCGAATTGCCGAAGTACTACGCCTCCTCGAAGGCCTTTTTCTTCCCCTCGCACGAGGGGGCAGGCATGGTGGTGGTGGAGGCCTTGTCTTACGGTCTTCCGGTGCTTTGCTTCAAAAACTACGGCCCCGGTGAGTTCACTGACGATGGCTGTGCCATACGGGTTCCGTACAGCAGCTATGACGCCTGCCTGAACGAGTTTGCCGAAGGACTGGAAAAACTTTATTGCGACGAAAAACTCAGAAAAACCATGGGTGAAAACGCCCGGCAGCGCTACCGCAACACCTACACCTACGAAGCCAAAGCGCTACAGATCGCAGAGGTGTACGGGGCCTTGAGAAGCGGCCAGTCAAAATCATCTCAAAAGGTGAACTGGGGCACCGCTTGACGCAAGAGGTAACACGATTGGTATTGACAGCCAATTCTCTGGACCAACACGTAAAAGAATCAGGACGCAGCCTGAGGCTGCAACTAGATCCGGCACACAACATCAACCATGAAAAAAATTATCTGCATTCACCTGTTCAACGACTACAGCGGCAGTCCGCTGGTACTTTCCACGGCCATCAAAAACCTGGTCAAAAGAGGATATG
Source organism: Saprospiraceae bacterium (assembly GCA_026993525.1). GTDB lineage: Bacteria > Bacteroidota > Bacteroidia > Chitinophagales > Saprospiraceae > UBA6168. The sequence goes on along the minus strand of JALWSS010000084.1, from coordinate 12,721 downwards.
AGGTAGAGGTACTCACCTCAAAAGGCAGCACCGGTTTCCTTTCCGGTATTGAAGGAGTGGCTTACCGGAGCTTCCGGTACCGGTTTTATGAAAACAAGCTGCTCCGCCTGGCCATGCTTTTGTGGAGCCAAATGATGCTGTTTTTGCGGATGGCAAAGTACCGGGGCAGCGGCAGCGTGGTTTACATCAACACCCTGCTGCCATTCGGGGCAGCGCTGGGCGCCAGGTTGTGGAACCTGAAAGTGGTGTACCACATGCACGAAACCACCGTGAATCCGCCCATTCTGAAACGCTTTTTGAAGGCTGTGGCCAGGCACTGCGCCTCCGGGGCCATTTACGTTTCCCGCTTCTTGCAACGGGCAGAGCCGCTGGCGGGTGTTCCATCCACCGTCGTTTACAATTCGCTCGATTCGGATTTTGTGAAGCACGCCATCAACTTCCGCAACAGCGGGAAGGTAAAATCCCGAAAATTCACCGCCCTGATGCTTTGCTCGCTGAAGGCTTACAAGGGCGTTGACGTTTTCGTTCGCCTGGCGGCAAAACTGCCACAGTACCAGTTTTTACTGGTGCTGAACAGCAACATGGACAGCATCAAAGAATACTTTGCTGAAACCGGATTGCCCAACAACCTGGTCATTTTCCCTTCGGCAAAATCGGTGCACTCGTTTTACGAAGAAGCCCACCTGGTGCTCAACCTCTCCCATCCGCTCTATTGGGTAGAGACCTTCGGGATGACTCTGCTGGAAGGAATGCAGTACGGTTTGCCGGTCATCGGGCCGCCGGTGGGTGGCCCGGCGGAAATCATCCGCGATGGCTACAATGGTTTTCAGGTGGACCAGCGCAATTTCAACACCCTGGTCAACAAAGTCAGCCTGCTGGCCACCGACCGCAAACGCTATGAGCAGATGGCCGCCTATGCCATTGATTTTGCCGCTAATTTCAGTGAAGAAAAATTTGCCGAAGGAGTTCTGTCCGCGCTGCTTTCTGAAGGTGAAAAAGAGATTTCTCCCGTAGAACTGGCAGCCTGAAAATCACACCGGCACCGATAAAAGTCTGAAAAACAAACAGCTGAGCATCCGTCATTCCGGCGGGTGCTCAATTTTTAAAAAAGAATATACTTCATTTCCTTGCAACGGCCGGGGCAGTGACTTACCTTTGCACCTGTTCTTACCCCCTGCCACCTATTTTCCCTCTTCTCTGTCTCATTCACAAGATTTATCAAATTGATGCTGACGGCATTCCGTAGAGGAGTAGCGTGTCAGGCATTGATCCAATCCGGGATTCAAACACACGTCTTTGCTCAGCTCACTCTCTTAAACCTGTTGCAAAACACTATTTGACTTCGCCCTTCGGGCAATTATCAAAGGAGAAACGGCTAACACACACCAGCCTGTTTTATGCCTTTGGCGTACCAAATCACCATTGAAGTAGAAAAAACAAGAGCTATGAAAAGCAAATCGTGGGTTCCGCTCGGCGCCTGGCTGATCGTTCTGGGAATGCTGTTGTGGGCACTGAAATCAAAAGCGTGCGGATACGGATATGTTTCCGATTGTGCCACCACCCTGAGCATCACCAACAACGGTAACGAAAGCGGATTTCAGGCTTCACAATGCCCTTACCTGACGGTATTTCACAACCACGCTTTTGGAAACACCTCCAACCTGGTCATCAACTATGCACAGATACAAACCTGGGAAAGCTGCAGCAACGATGTGCTGGACGGCTGGCTCCACTACCGCATTTACGAGCAGGGCGCCAGCCCCGGGAGCTTTACCACCATTGAAGTTCCCCAATTCAGCAGCAATACCAACGGCCCCTATACCGGCCGCACCTTCAAGCTCAACAACGCCCTGGACGTGCTGTCAGGCCTCGGCCCCGGTGATTACTACCTGGAGCTGTACTTCAGCATCACCATCAGCTTCAACGGCAACGGCATTGCCGACGACACCCTCTACCACGACAACAACGGCCAGTACTACCGGGCCAGCTTCAGCATTCAGGGCAGCGGCGGCCAACTGGCCATGACCCTGGCCGGCAAAACCAACCCCACCTGCCACGGCGCCGCCAACGGCAGTGCCACCATCAGCATCAACAACGGAACCGCACCCTATACCGTCAACTGGTCAAACGGGGCAACAGGCACCACAGCAACCGGTCTGGCAGCAGGCACCTACACCGTATCCGCCACCGATGCCAACGGACTGAGCGGCAGCATGCAGGTGATACTGACTGAACCGCAAGCCCTGAACGCCAACGTCAGCGCACAAGACGAAACCGCGCCCGCTGCCAACAATGGTTCTGCATCCGCAAATCCCTTCGGCGGCACCTGGCCCTACAGCTACCTGTGGAGCACCGGCGCCACCACCGCCAACATCAACCAACTGGACGCCGGGGTTTACACCGTTACCGTGAGCGATGCCAACGCCTGCACTGCCACCGGAACGGCCATCGTCGGTACGGGCACCGGGCAAAACAGCTATTGCGCAGCGAAGGGAGACTTTCCGTGGGTGGATTGGATCACCGGCGTGCAACTGAACGACCTGGACAACAGCTCCGGCAAATCGCAATACACGGATTTTACCGGGCTGTCCGCCTCACTCAATGCCGGCTCCAACTACACGGTTTTTCTCAGCAACGGCTTCAGCTGGCAGACCTACGATGAATACTGGAAAGTGTGGATTGACTACAACCAGAACGGCACTTTCGAGGAACCCGGTGAACTGGCCTTCTCCGGTGTGCTCAGTGCCCCGCCACTCGGCACTCCTTCGGCAACGATCGAGGGTACGGTGAGCGTGCCCGCCACTGCCCTGACCGGCCCAACCCGGATGCGGGTGGCACTGAAAAGAGGGGCTTTTGCCACCCCGTGTGAGACCATCCCCTTTGGCGAAGTGGAAGATTACACGGTCATCATCGGCAATGGCGCTCCACCACCCTGCAGCATTGATGCCATTGCCGCCACCCCGGTTTGCGACGACAACAACACACCCACCGACCCCGCTGACGACCTGTTCAGCTTCAACCTGACCGTCAACGGAAGCGGCACCTCCGCTACCTGGGAGGCAAGCACAAACGGCACGAGCTTCTTCGGCAATTACGGAACAGCCACAGAAACCGGCCCCTTTGACATCAGCCTGGGAACGGTAACGCTGACCATTACCGACGCCAATGACCCCGGCTGCAGCACTTCGGTCGCTGTTGAGCCCCCCCAACCCTGCTCCACACCGGTGGCCTGCGACCTTTCGGCAAGCGTCACCAACCTGCTTTGCCACGACGCCGGCACCCCCAACGATCCCGATGACGATACCTATACTTTCTTACTCACCGTGAGCGGCAGCAATCCCGGCGATGGATGGACGACTACCGTGCTCGGTACGCCTGTGAGCGGAACTATTGGCACGCCCAACACTATGGGCCCCTATGCCATCAACAGTGGCATCCTCAACTTCACGGTTCAGCACACGGGATTGCCCGCCTGCTCATACAATGTCAGTGTGACACCACCGGCACCCTGTTCCAACGGGGGCGGTGGCGTGACCTACTGTGCCTCGGTTTCCAACTTTCCCTGGCACGACTGGATTGCCGGCGTGGCCCTGGCCGACCTGGCCAACCCTTCTTTCAAAAGCCCTTACAGCGATTTCACCGGCCTGACGGCCAACCTGACCGCCGGTGACAGCTACACCATCAACCTTACTTCCGGCTTTAGCTGGTACACCTACGATGAGCACTGGTCTGTATGGATTGACTTCAACCAGAACGGTGTTTTCGAAGAACCCGACGAACTGGTCTTCTCACAATTGGCCACGGCACCCCCCAATGGCACCCTCGAAGCCACCGTCAATGGAACACTCCAGGTCCCGCAGAATGCCCCGACCGGTCTTACCCGCATGCGGGTGACCATGAAAAGGGGCGGTGCAGCTCAAGCCTGTGAAACCCTGGCCTATGGCGAGGTAGAAGACTACACCGTCAACATTGCCCCGGCTGTAGGTCAGGGCACTTCACAGCGGGCACTGGCCATGCAGCTGGATGCCGTTCCGGAAACAGACCACATCAAACTGTACGGGGTGTTGGAATTAGCCCCCGAGGCCCGCTCGTTCACCCTTTACCGCCTGGTGGAGGGCGCCGGTGCCATTGTCCTCGCTTCGCAAAACCTGGACCCGCTTACACACAATTATACATCCCTGGAGCTGGTGGATCCGGAACCCGCCCCCGGCAGGAACCACTACCAGCTCATCCTTTTTGATTCCTTCGGAAAACCCCTCGGCCATGCACTGTCAGCCGCCATTTTTACCCCCCTGGATGCATTTGCAGTGTTCCCCAATCCTGCCACTCAATCCTTTGAAGTGGAAGCTTCAAAATTCAAAGGTCAAAACCTGACGGTCAGGGTCAATGACTTGCTCGGACGGGTGGTCTTCCTTCGGCAAATTGACCACTACGACGGCCACCCCATCCAGATCACCTGCAACCAATGGCGCAGCGGCCTCTACACCGTTTACCTGTTGCCCGAAGGGCGAAGGGGAATACCTGTGAAAGTGGTTGTGGAAGGAGGGTTATGAGGGGTTTTGAGGGGTTATGAAGGGTTATGACCCCGATATTCATCGGGGATGAAGGGTTATGAGGGGTTATGAAGGGTTATGAAGGGTTATGAAGGGTTATGAAGGGTTATGAAGGGTTATGAGGGGTTATGAAGGCTATCCATTACCCACAAATCCATCATTCCGGTTCTGAGAGCTCTGACTCATGAAGTAACCGAGGCTTGAAAAAGCATCCTTTACCCCATCAAACATCTTGAAACCCCTTGTTTTAACGAGGGGTTAGCGAATTAACCCCTAATCACATCAAACATCTTTACAGAGCATCAGAATCAATTTCAATTCACATCCCGGATTTGGTGCTAAAGCTATTCCTGATGTGATGTTTTGAATAGAAGTTGGATGTGTCCAGGGGTACTGGCAAGATTCCCGCCGTTGAAACAGCGGGTTACAAGATGGCTGATGTCGCCACGACTTTTTAGCACAGCCAGGGCACCAGGGTATTAGAAGGATTTTTTTCACATTCAATGCGGGTTGCAGAGGCACTTCCCGATGTGATGAGGATTTGTGGGTAATCGGTAGGGTTATGAGGGGTTATGAGGGGTTATGAGGGGTTATGAAGCTGCCCTGTCCGACGGCCAGACGGGCTGGCGGCAGACAGGGATTATGAAGGGTTATGAAGGGTTATGAAGGGTTATGAGGGGTTATGAGGGGTTATTGGTTCAGAGCTTGCCTCGGGATGCCCAATCCGTGCAATCCCTTAATCCGCATAATCCACGATTCTGACAAGTACCGGGCGGAGCCCCGGGACCCACTGCCCACTGCCCACTGATTACTGATCACTGCCTACTGATTACTGATCACTGCCTACTGATTACTGATCACTGATCACTGATTACTGATCACCACCTTATCAAGGTAGCGCCCCAGGTGAAACCACTTCCGAAGGCGGCGAAGCAGAGCAGGTCACCTTCCTTTACTTTCCCGGCCTCCCAGGCTTCTGCGAGGGCAATGGGGATGGTGGCTGCGGTGGTATTTCCAAAGCGCTGGATGTTGTTCCAGACCTGGTCATCGGAAAGGCGGAGTTTCTTTTGCACAAATTGCGAGATGCGCAGGTTGGCCTGGTGGGGGATGAAAAGGTCAATATCCGAAGGGGAATAGCCCTGGTCCTTCAGCACTTCATTGATCACCTGAATGAACTTGATCACAGCGGTTTTGAAGACCAGTTGCCCGTTCATGGTAGGGAAGAGCATGCCTTCGTCCAGCATTTTTTGCGTCACAAAAAGGCCCCCGAACTCCAGGTTTTCATCAAAGCCGAGGTCGGCATCCAGTCCGAGTTTGCGAAGGTGATACCCGCTGTGAGAACCGGGGTTGATCATGGCCAGTTCTTCGGCATAGGTTCCGTCAGAATGCAGGCGGCAGGTGAGTATGCCTTTGCCTTCCTCTTCCGTGGGTTGCAGCACCACTGCTCCGGCGCCGTCGCCAAAGAGCACGGTGACATTGCGCCCCCGGGTGGTGAAGTCCAGGCCCATGGAGTGTACCTCGGCACCTACCACCAGGATGTTTTTGTACATTCCGGAACGGATAAACTGATCGCCGACGGTCAGGGCATAGATGAATCCTGAGCACTGGTTGCGCACATCCAGTGCGCCGATTTCCGTTTTTGCTATACCCAGTTCTCTTTGCATCAGTACCCCGCAGCCGGGGAAGAAATAGTCAGGGCTTAGTGTTGCGAAGATGATAAAATCCACTTCTTCAGGTGCGATGCCCGCCCGCTCGATGGCGATGCGGGCCGCTTTGGCCCCCAGCACTGAAGTGGTTTCTTCAAAGCGTTTGGCGTAGTGTCTTTCCACGATGCCGCTTCGTTCCTGGATCCACTCGTCGGAGGTATCCATGTAGCGCATCAGGTCAAAGTTGGTCACCGTTTTTTCGGGGATGTAATAACCGATTCCTGCAATCCTGGAGTTGGGCATAATGTCAGGTTTTGACGAAGATCAACCAAGTGCTGGTGTAGCCTGCCGTTTTTCCAGCAGGGTGTCAAGTTTATCCAGCAGATAGTCAATGTCCGCTTTGGTGTTCATGAATGAGAATGAGAAGCGGATGGCTTTGCGGCCGGGGTCGGCTCCTATTGCTTTGAGCACATGAGAGCGGGTCTCAGCACCAGAACTGCAAGCTGAACCGCCGCTGGCGCTTATTCCCAGAATATCGAGGTGCAACAGCAGCATTTCCGAGTTTTTGGAGGGAGGGAACGACACATTGAGTACCCTGTAATTGTATTGGCCGTCGTAATCACCGAGGAACTGAATGTCGTGATAGCGCTTTTGAAGTTGCTCCATCAGGTAGCTGCGCAAGCCTTCAATGTGGGTGCGGTGGCTTTCCATTTCTGCCACACCCAACTCCAAAGCCCGGGCCATGCCGACTATGCCGTAAATGTTTTCTGTTCCGCCCCGCATGTTGCGCTCTTGCGAGCCACCGTCAATGAATGGTTTGAGCGTTGCTTCGCTGTTGATATAAATGAAGCCCGCACCCTTGGGGCCGTGAAATTTGTGGGCACCGCCGGCCAGGAAATGAATTTTTGTTTTTGAAACATCAATGGGCAGGTGGGCAATTGTCTGAACGGTATCTGAGTGGTAAAGCGCACCATACGCTTCGCACAGTTGGGAGATTCGGCTCATATCGCTCAAAGTGCCGATTTCATTATTGGCGTGCATCAAAGACACCATCGTTTTATTGTCACCGCCTGCTTTGAGCAATTGTTCCAGGTGTTCATAATTGATCCTCCCCCGGGCATCCACTTCTACCAGGTCAATTTTCACCCCGTGCTTTTTCACCACATCCAAAGGGTGCAGCACGCAATGGTGTTCCATTGGCGAGGAAATGATGCGGGAAACGCCCAGGTCTCTCACAGAACACTTGATGGCCATGTTGTTGCTCTCGGTACCACCGGAGGTAAAAAACACTTCGCCAATGGAAGCACCAATGGCATTGGCCACTGTTTTGCGGGCCTCTTCTATGGCGGCACGCGCCTTTCGGCCTTCCGCATGAATACTGGAAGGGTTGCCGTAGATGTCCCGCATACAACGGTTCATCTCTTCAATGACTTCCGTTCGGAGCGGGGTTGTTGCTGCGTTGTCAAGGTAAATTCTCATCAAAAAAAATTGAATTGTGTCCTCTTTCCGAAATGACCCCGGTTTCGGTGCCAATGAAAGCATGCAAAGTTAGAAAATCCCCCTCGCAGAGGAATCCGGATCCTGCACACAGGGCCGAGCCTTTTTCCGGGACCGCATTCCCGGCTACAAGCTCCAGCTAAACGTTTTGCAAGGCAGCTGCTAAAAACAACCGGCAACGTTTACAATTTTTTTACCGTACCGTTCGATTTCAAATGCGGGCCCAAGATACATTTGCCGCTCGTTTTGGCGGTTGCCAAAAATCACCGGTTGAAAGTTGTTTCTTTTTGATTCCGGGTCGTTATTTGGGCATCGTTTTTTCATACGCATTCAAAATTTTGGGAAACTAAAAATTCGCACCTATTCGAGATTGACCTTTACCTGAACCTTTAACCCCAGGGTGGCCTGCCACCACAGAATCAAAACCATTCGTCAAACCCATCCTCTGCTTTACGGCGTCAGCCGGGAAGGGAGGTCAATCAAAAATCAGTTTCCCATGAGAACCACCTTGATCGCATTTTTCAGTTTTCTTTTCTTCGCCTTCGGCAACGCTCAAAACACAGCTTCCCCAAACACAAAGATCATGGCAGGAATCGGCCTCGGCCAAACCGCCACCGCTTTTGAAGGAGGCCAAAACAACTTCCTTCCATTCAACATTCAGTTGCAACACAAATTCTCTTCAAAATTCAGCCTGGGCCTGTCTTACAGCCGTGTCAGCTATGACGGCTCCCAATATATTGTTTCTGACGGGCTGTTTCAGCAACTCAAACACACCTACCAACAGGCTGCCATGAAAGCTGCCTTTCACATTGACAGGATTGAGAAACTGGACCTGTACGGAGGGATGCAACTCGGGCTTACCTTCTCAAAGTTAGAAACCAACCAGGGCTCGTTTGACTTTTTCTCCAGGCACCTGGGCCTCAAGCCCAATTCCACCGAATTGCTTTACACCGGATTTGTCGGTGCAGCGTATGACATCGCCTACGGTTTCAGCATTTATTCTGAACTGGGCTTTGGCACCACCTTCCTCAGCACCGGTATCGGATACCGCTTCTAAACTCCTCTAAACCCCTCTAAACTCCTCTAAACGCTTAACCCCAAAACAGCCCGTCCGGCCACGTCCGGGCGGGCATTTTTCATGCTATTCCCAGCACATCCTGCATGGTGAAAAAGCCCTGCCTGCCAACCAGCCAATTTGCAGCCAGAAGGGCACCGCCGGCAAAGCCCTCCCGGGAGTGGGCGGTGTGTTTGAGTTCAATGCTGTCTATTTCAGATTGCCATTTGATGATGTGCGTACCCGGCACATCGGGCATTCGTTTCGCCGTCACCGGCAATACAGCATCGCCGCTGCCATCCAGTTGCCATTCTTTCAGGCCCTCCACCTGCCCGATCAGGTCTTCGGCCAGGGTGATGGCGGTTCCGCTGGGAGCATCCAGTTTTTGGGTGTGGTGTGTCTCCCCGATGGAAGGCCGGTATTCAGGATGCCCGTTCATCAATTTGGCCACGTACCGGTTGATGGCAAAAAACAGGTTGACACCTACACTGAAATTGGAAGCATAAATAAAGGCCCCCTTTTTTTCTTCGCAGATTTTCTTCGCCTCCGGCAATTTGTCCAACCACCCCGTGGTGCCGGACACCACCGGTACACCTGCATTCAGGCAGGCCACAATGTTGTCAAAAGCAGCCTCCGGCCGGGTAAACTCAATCACGGCATCACAGCCTTTCAGGTTTTCTGTCGTCAGTTGGTCTGCATTGGAAGAGCCAATCTTCAGCACGATTTCGTTCCCGTATTTCCCTGCCAGCCTTTCGATGGTTTTTCCCATTTTGCCATATCCGATCAGTCCGATTTTCATAATAATATTTTTAGGATTCCGGCCCGCAAATTAACAAGAAGTAATTCCCATGCAGGATGTTTCGCTTTTGTGACTTCAAGAATCGGCACCCGTCAGAATGCCGATTTTTGTTGTTCAGAGTCCTTGCGGCTCACAACAGGGCCTCCCCTTCGGGGGAGGCTTTTTTTGAAGGGTGTAGGGTGTATCCCGACATTCGTCGGGACTGCCCTGTCTGACGGCCAGCCCGTCTGGCCAGCCGGACAGGGCAGGCTTCGGCAGGGAGTAGGGTGTAGAGTTGGGGGAGCTAGCTCTGTCATTCCTCATTCCTCATCCCTCATCCCTCCCCCGATGGCTATCGGGGCATCCCTCATCCCTGAGTAGGGTGTAGGGTGTAGGGTTGGGCACCATCTCCGGTTAACGCTGTGATCAAACTCTGTTAAACTCTGTGGAAAAACTCTGTTAAACTCTGTGGTTTATGATTATGAAGGTTTATGACCCCGATATTCATCGGGGATGAAGGATTATGAGGTTTAGCAGATTCAGCCACGAGCTACGAGCTACGAGCCACGAGCTACGAGCCACGGCCTGCCCCGATCCCTCGGGGAGCTACGAGCCAACACAAATTTTCTTTCCTTTGCCGGGTAAATTTCAGCACTCAACCAAATCATTGCCATGAGACCTTTGCGTTGCACCCAACTTCTGTTTGCCGGATTAACGCTTGCCTTTTTCGTTGCCGCCTGCGGCGAAGAACCGTCAAAAACTGAAAAAAACATGTCAGGAATGCACACAAAAGCGGCTCAGCTCGAAGCCCCGGAAGCAGCTCAAAAGCCCCATGAAATGACAGAACACGGGCATACCCGTGTGGACAAGTACTACTGGCTGCGAGAGCGGGAAAACCCGGAGGTCATCGCTTATCTGGAAGCTGAAAACGCCTACCAGGCTGCTGTGATGGAACACCTTGCCGGAGTCCAGGATGAACTTTTCGAAGAGATAAAAGGCCGCATCAAAGAGAAAGACGAATCTGTGCCTCAGTTGGACAATGGCTACTTGTACTACTACCGCTATGACGAGGGCCTGGAGTATCCCATCTGGTGCCGGAAAAAAGGAACACTGGATGCACCGGAGGAGATCATGCTCAATGTCAATGAAATGGCAGAGCCTTACGATTATTACAACGCCGCTGGCCTGGAGGTAAGCCCCGACAACAGGCTCCTGGCCTTTGCCGAAGACACCCTCAGCCGGCGCATATACACCGTCAGGTTCAAAAACCTGGAAACGGGAGAGATGCTCGAAGACCACATACCCGGCACCAACGGCAGCATCGAATGGGCCAATGACAACAAAACCATCTTCTATGGCCTCAAAGACGAAACCCTGAGGGTTTACAAGATCATGAAACACCGGCTCGGGACGCCGTATTCCGACGATGAAGAAGTTTACCACGAGAAAGACCCCACCTTCAACCTGAGCCTCGGCAAAAGCAAGTCGAAAAAGTACATCATTGCTGCTTCCTGGCAGACGCTTTCACAGGAATACCGCTACCTCGACGCTTCCAACCCCGACGGTGACTGGAGAGTGCTGCAGCCGCGTGAGCGGGGCCTTGAATACAGTGCCGACCACGCCGGTGGCAAGTGGTACATCCGCACCAACATGGACGCCAGGAACTTCAGGCTGATGGAAACGGATGAAAACGCCACTACCAAAGAAAACTGGAAAGAAGTGATCCCGCACCGGGAGGATGCTTTCCTGCAGGGTTTTGAATTGTTCAAAAACTTCCTGGTTTTGCAGGAGCGAATCAACGGCCAGATAAAAACCAGGATCAAAGCCTGGGACGGCAGCGATGACCACTACATTGACTACGGCGAAGACGCCTATGTAGCCCGCCTTTCCAACAATCCGGGCTATGAGACCGATGTGGTCAGGATCAGCTATCAGTCCATGACTACACCGCCTTCCGTTTTTGACTACAACATGAAGTCGAAGCAAAAGAAGATCATGAAGGAGCAGGAGGTGCTGGGGGGCTTTGACCGTAGCAATTATGTGAGCGAACGCATCTTCGCCACGGCCCGGGATGGCGTCAGGGTGCCCATCTCCATCGTTTACCGGAAAGGCTTCAAAAAAGACGGAAAACAGCCGCTGTTGCTGTACGGCTACGGCAGTTACGGTTACAGCATCGACCCTTCTTTCTCACCATCAAGACTCAGCCTTCTCGACCGGGGATTCGCCTTTGCCATTGCCCACATCAGGGGTGGCCAGGAAATGGGGCGCCAGTGGTACGAAGATGGAAAATTGCTGAAGAAAAAGAACACCTTTTACGATTTCATCGATTGCGGTGAGTACCTCGTAAAAGAAAAATACACCAGCCCTGAGCACCTCTATGCCATGGGCGGCAGCGCCGGCGGTCTGCTCATGGGAGCCGTCGTCAACATGCGGCCCGATCTCTTCAATGGGGTCATCGCTGCCGTGCCCTTTGTGGATGTGGTGACCACCATGCTGGACGAAAGCATCCCCCTGACCACCTTTGAGTGGGACGAATGGGGCGACCCGCACAAAAAAGAATATTACGAGTACATGCTCTCGTATTCGCCCTATGACAACGTGGAAGCCAAAGACTACCCCAGCCTGCTGGTCACCACCGGCCTGCACGATTCGCAGGTGCAATACTGGGAGCCCGCCAAATGGGTTGCGAAGCTGAGAGAATTGAAAACCGACAACAACCCCCTGCTGCTGCACACCAACATGGATGCCGGCCACGGCGGTCAGTCAGGCCGCTTCAGGGTTTACAAGGAAATTGCCATGGAATACGCCTTCCTGCTCGACCTGGACGGCCGGGCCGGCGTCAAGGTCGAACAGTAACACCCCTCAAGGTGTTTATACCGAGCCCGTAGAGACGTTGCACCGCAACGTCTAAAAAAAACCACCAAAAAACCTTCGAAAAACCTCAAAAAAAACCTCCCAAAAACCGCAAGGAGAATTCAGGAGCTGACCGAAAGTCAGCGCCTGATGGGGTCTCAAAAACCTCAATCCCGAGCTTGCCTCGGGACCAAAAACCTCAAAAACCTCTAATAAACCTCTAATAAACCGCAAGGAGAATTCAGGAGCTGACCGAAAGTCAGCGCCTGATGGGGTCTCAATCCCGAGCTTGCCTCGGGACAAAAACCTCCAAAACCTCTAAAAACCTCTAAAAACCTCA
>JALWSS010000083.1 GCA_026993525.1 Saprospiraceae bacterium | reverse complement strand
ACCAGCCGGTGAATCTCAAGCGCAGCCAGCAGGTTTGGACTAAAAATGTTTTCGATGCCCAGTTCACTGAAAATTTCCCGGCTGTATTCAGAGACAAATTCGGTGTTGCTCACCCTGGCCAGGGTGTTTTTTGCTCCCATTTTGCGGGCCAGCACAGCGGTGATCAGGTTGGTTGTTTCGTTGGCAGTAACCGCCAGCAACAAACGGGCTTTGTTGACTTCGGCCTCTCTGAGAATGGAAATGGATGATGCATCTCCGAGAATGGTGAGCACATCGAGGTGTTGGGCGGCATGCTCCAGAATGTCGGAATTGTTGTCAATCAGGGTGATGTCCTGGTTGTTGTAGCTGAGAAGTTCGGCAAGGTGAAATCCAAGATCACCCGCACCTGCGATTACTATTTTCATTGCTCAGTGGATTGAAAAGCGTGCAAAAGTAATTTGCGCATGCCTGTCATCCATCAATTTCTGAAGAATTTCATCCGCTCATGGCAGGAGGTCTTGGCCCAGTGACCAATGCCAAAGTTGAATTCGACCAGCAATTGAGCCACCAGTGGATTGGTGGAAGCTTCGGAACTGTAAACACTTTCCCTGACAGGGTTCGGAAAACCGGAGGCCCTGCCCTCAGCACTGACCAGGTCCTGGAAGCCATAATGTACCCGCAGGCCCAACCCGACCGAGAACGTCTCACTGCCTCCGAGATAACCGCCAAAGCCGAAAACAGCAGCCAGGTAATTGTCTTCGTAAAATGGATCCGGGTTCTGCAACTGAACCTCGTTGTCGGTTTGCTCTACGGACCGGATCATGCTGAACATCGGACCCACCTCGATGTAAGTCCGGCTGCGAATGTACCGGTAAAGCAAGTACAACTCCACGCTGTTCCATTTGACTTCATTCTGTAAATCGCCAGTCACGTTGGGAAGGGTGTAATCCCATTTTTGCGAAGAAGAATTGAACAGCCCTTCCAGGGCAATGCCGTGCCAGGCACCGAAATTGACAGCCACCTTGCCGCCAAATCCATACATCGGGGAGAGCACCTGGCGATAGCTGTTGTCATTCAGGATGTTCTTGTTCATCAGAAATGACATTCCGGCACCGCCTTTCAGGGCCGTTTCCAGCCAGATCTCCTGGGCATTCAGAACCAGAACAAACAGCAGAGAAGCGAGGGTAAGAGTGAATTTCTTCATGAGTTGATTTGTTTTGCCGGGGACAAATGTATGGAATCAGTTATGAGTGAACTGTAAAAATGCACGCAATTGTTGGGAGAGGAATTGAGCCCCGATAGCCATCGGGGGAGGAACTGAGGAACTGAGGAACTGAGGAACTGAGGAATGAGTGAACTGCAAAAACCCCCATTTTCGAAGGAACCCATGTTTTTTGAGGTTTTTGAATGGGTTTTTGAGGTTTTTGAGATGCGTCGTTGATTGAACTTTAGAATGTTAAACATTCAATTATTAGTCAACTGTTCATCAACTTTCCGTCGTAATTGGAAATACCACTTTTTGCAGTGGACTCAGGAATTGAGGAACTGAGGAACTGAGAACCGAGGAATTGAAGAGCCGAGACTGTTTAAAAAAAACCTCAATCCCGAGCTTGCCTCGGGACAAAAAACCCTCAAAACCTTCCGGAAAACCTCACGAAGAACTCCGGCTGAATGCAAATCTGCGCACCATGGACACGGCCAGGTGCATGCCGATTCCGAACAGGGCCCAGAAGATCATCCGGGCACGGCGGATCAGGCCAAAGGTGAGGCCGAGAGACGTGGCATAGCCGAGAAAATCCAGTGCCGTGGAAATGCCTGCTTCGTTGACACCAAGCCCCTGAGGTATGATGACGAACAGCGTGGCGCTGGTGGCGATCAAACCCGCCACTGCAACCAGCTCTATTACCGAAGGGTCAAAGCCAAGCAGGTAGAAAATGGCGTAGATCTCGATCAGGTTGAAAACCCGGCCGGTGAATTTGAAGAAGAAAGCGAGAAAAAACCTGCCGGGAGGCGTGGGCTCGTTGCGGAAGTCCTCGACGATCTGAAGTTTTTTCAAAAAGAAACCGGCTACCCTGGAAGGTGCAGAAGTGAGCGCAAGGGCAATCACTCCGATCGCAGCAACACCGAAGACGATGGCCACGATGGTCATCGGCAACCTGTACACGGCATCAACATCAATGAAGATGAGCGTCAGCCCCACCATTACCGAAGAAAAAAGCATACCCGTAATGGCGTGTATAAATCGGTCAGTAACCACTGCCCGACTGGCGGTTTGCCAATCCAGCCAGTTGGTCAGGTGCCTGATCTTGAACGGCTCGCCACCTAAACCGGCAGCGGGGATGACGTTGCCGTAGGCATCGCCGACCATCTGGTTGTAGAGCAGATCCTGAAAGGGTACTTTGCCCCGTACCAGGGTGCGTATGCACATCGTATTGGCCAGTATCCAGAGAATGGCAATGCTGAAAACAAGGAATACCTGGTTGCCCACTGCGGTGAGCGATTGAGCCACCACCCCGATGTCCATTTTCATGATCAGGAGGGTCAGAATGACCACCCCGAGCAGGTAAAAAACAATGGGGTCTATCTTCGCAAATAGGCTGGCGCCTTTTTCGGCGATGGTGGCAGCACGGATGGACCGTGAAACCCAGATGGCGTTGAACGTGATGCCGATCAAGGCTACCCAAAACATGGCCTCACTCAGAAATGCCGCCGACAGGATGAAAGCCACAAAAGCCAGTACGTCCCGCTTGCTGAGCTGCTGTATCAAACCAAATATCCAACGGGGCACCCGGTTGCGAAGCGGCATTTTCCGACGGGAAGTAAGGTCGTTGGCGGGGCGCCGCTTCTCCATGCCAAAAGCCATCATTTGCGCCAGCATGTAAAGACCGAGTGCAGCCAGTATGATCAGTGCAAAAAGGTAAACTTTCGAACCCGTCACTTTCCAGGCGCTGACCCCCAGCGCCCCGAAAAAGAGAAAATAGCGGAAATGGCCTGCCAGTTCTGCGTACCACTCACCGAAACGGGAGGTGCGCAGGGTGAGCCTTGCCAATTCGCCGTCGCTGCCATCCAGAATGCTGGCCAGTTGAAACATGAAGGCACCCAACACAATGAGCGGATAGTTGGCCGTTCCGGCAAACCAGGCACCCACGAGCGAAAGCAGCAGCGTGATGGTGGTGAGCACATTCGGATGGAGGCCCCAATTGGCCAGCATCATGCTCAGCCGGGTTGAAAAGAAGCGGTTGAAATTGCGGCTGACCCAACCATCGGTGGGGCGGCAAAGGGTTTGCATGAGCCGGCGCTCGGCCTCGGCCTTCATCTCGGGGTTGTCAACATCCTGCCAGAGGGGCTTTTGAAGCCCGATGGCCCTGACACCGCTGTCCTCAATAAAATGCCGGATGATGTGGGAAACAGAAGTGGCTCCTTCGGCCACCTTTTCGGCCACCTTTTTTCCGTAGCCTTCGGGAAAATAGAAAAGGCCGATGTCCACCAGGTCGTAATCCCCGATCTCCTTGCCAATGTTGCCGATGAATCCTTTTCCGGATTTCACCTTGGTGGCGTCATCCATGTCAAAAACCTCGTCCAGGTTGGGATCGCAGGCAAGTGCGGGCAGTTCAGGTGACTGCAAAGCTTTGTTGACAAAGGCTTTGATGGTGTCAACAGAGAATATGTGATCTGACATGGCCAGCAGAAAAGGCCCGTCAAATCCCCCGGCAGCAGCGCCGAATGAAACGCCGTTGCCTTTTTCGTAATCTTCGCAAACGACGTACGAAATGTCAAGCCCCCGCAACCGGGGCAGGGCTTCCATTTTCGGAACGATCTGATCGCGGTAGGCACCAACGCTGATACGAAAATGCTCTACACCGGCCTTGTGAAGGGTAAGGATGGCTCTTTCCAGCAAACGCAGCCCACCTACTTTCATGAGCACCTTGGGAAGTTGCTCCCCGTTCTCCCGGAATCGCTGGCTTTTGCCGGCAGCCAGGATCACGGCGTTTTTTACCGTGGATACACGCTGTGCAGTGGATATCTGTGTAGCTGCGTTCATGTTGGTTGTTTATGTCGGTTCCCGTTTTGTTAACGCCCCATGGCTCAAACGGTTAAGAAATGCCCAATGCTGCTGAAAGTTCACTGCGGAACTGATAAGTTTCGTCAATGTAATTAAAAAAACAAAAGCCACCCCGGATTGGGATGGCCAGTGGCGGAGGGGGAGGGATTCGAACCCCCGGTACCTTGCGGTACGCCGGTTTTCAAGACCGGTGCAATAAACCAGGCTCTGCCACCCCTCCTTTGCTTTTCCTCCTTCGGTAAACGACAAAAAATTGCCGCCAAAGGACCTGGCTTCATTAAGCGGGCGCAAAGGTATGAGGTTTGAGGAAAAATCAAATTGAGGTGGTGGAATTATTTTTTGGATTGAGGAACTGAGCCCCGTGCCGATAATAATCGGCATCGGGGGAGGAACTGAAGAACTGAGGAACTGAAGAATCGAAGAACTGAGGAACTGAAGAATCGAAGAACTGAAGAACTGAAGAATCGAAGAACTGAGGAACTGAAGAATCGAAGAACTGAAGGGGCAATTACCCCGCGCTTCTCAATTCCTCAATTCCTCGATTCATCGATTCCTCAATTCATCGATTCCTCAAAAAAGTCATTTCCGGCCCAGCCACCAGGCAACGATGCCACCGGTGAGGGCACACAAAACGGCAAAAGCTACGATGTCAATGATCATTCCCGTCATGGTCATCATCGTACTCATGGCATACATTATCATATCAAAACTCAATGCCCAGAGCAATCCCAAAACGGCTCCGGCCATTGCACCACTTTGAAAAGTGCTGATGTTGGCCCAACGGCCGTAGATGATGGCCAGTAAATAGCCAAGCGCCAGATTGCCAAGGATCATGGCCCACATGATCATGTTTTCATCGCCTCGCTGTACCGATTTGGCAGCTTCCGTGGCATTGGCTTCCAGTACACCGTGGAGTGCCATACCGTAGATGACCCATCCGAGTAAAAAGGCAGCAACACCGCCAATCAATCCGCCGATCAAAATCTTGTTGTTCATAGTAAATGAAGTTTAGTGAATGATTAAAATTGGAATACATGCCTCCTGCAACAGGAGAATGATCTTGGGTCTGTGGGGACGGAATGTTTGCTCTGGGTGGGTTAAATACGCTCCGGCCAATCAGGTATGCGCATGGGTGTCAGGATGGGGATTCCAGACCGGATAACGGGATGAAGGTACGGCAAAATTTTTCAGAATTCCAAAGACGAGGAAGTGAGGAACTGAGGAACTGAGGAACTGAGGAACTGAGGAACTGAGGAACTGAGGAACTGAGGAACTGAGGAACTGAGGAAGTGAGGAAGTGAGGAACTGAGGAACTGAGGAACTGAGGAAGTGAGGAAGTGAGGAACTGAGGAACTGAGGAACTGAGCCTGTCCGTCGGCCAGACGGGCCGGACAGGGACAGGCTGGCGCCCTGTCTATCCGACAGGCAGGCAGGCAGGCCAGACGGGGAACTGAGGAATGAGTGCACTGCAAACGTTTAGAGGGGTTTAGAGGGGTTTAGAGAGGTTTAGAGAAGTTTAGAGACCTGCCCTGTCTGGCTAGACAGACGGGCGCTGAAAGTACACCCTACTCCTACTCAGGGATGAGGAATGAAAGGGCTATCACACCCTACACCCTACACCCTAAACCCTAAACCCTACTCCCTACTCCCTACTCTCTTAAACCAGCTCATGGCCCGCTCGAGGGTGCGCTCCTGTACGGGTTCCCACCAGCCCAGGCGGATTTCGGTGATGGGTTGTTCGGGATCGTTGGAATAAGGATGAAAGATGAAGCTTGCCCCTTTTTTGGCTTTCAGAACGATGGACAAATTGCCGGAATCGGGATCCTTTTCGAGGCGGATGGAGGAAGGGTCCAGGTTGCAGAACGGAACGAGGTATTTACCGCCTCCGTATATTTTCATCGTTTCCGGGTCGTGGTATTTCTCCGGTATTTCCCAGACCAGTGAGTCGGCTTTGGCAAAGTCGAAAGAATATGACTTGCCGGTGGGTCTGCCATTTCTGTCTTCGGTAATGGTGAGCGGCAGTTGCATCCGCAATACATCCCTGAGTTGCCACTGAAGTTCCCTGAGGTACTCCATGCTTTTGGGCTGCTTTGTTTGCTGCTGTGCCTGGCATTGCGCCAGCGAGAGGGTCAAAAAAAGTCCGATTATTGTTACTCTCATGATTCAATGAGTTTGCGCCAGCGAAGGAACGAAATATGTGGCATTGCAGAAAACCTCACCGCACCAGCACCACCTCCCCGCTCAGCCAGGCTTCCCGCCCGTCGAGGTAGCGCACCCGGGCCAGGTAAACGTAAACGCCGGGGTCCAGGGGACTGCCGTTGCGGGTGCCGTCCCAGCCTGCATTGCCCGAAGGCGACAGGTTTTCTTGCCGGTACACCAGGCCGCCCCAGCGCTGGAATATCAGCAGTTCCTCCACCTGCGCCACTTCCGGGCCACCATAAATTGTGAACACATCGTTGACGCCGTCGCCGTTGGGACTGAAAGCGCTGGGTGTATATACTTTTGCAGGATTCACCACCTCGATGTGCATGCTGTCGATGGCACGGCAGCCGTACACATCCCTTGCTTCCAGAAAATAGGTCAGGTCGTGCAACGGCAGGGCATGGGGCTTCGCACAGTCCGTGCAGTCCAGGAAATCTTCCGGCATCCATGTGAGGCTTTCCACCTCACCGCCGATTTGCGGAACGATCTGAAGGCCCCGGCCCAGTTGGAGGGTGGTGTCGGGTGGCAAGGTCACCGTCAGTTCTTCCGGCAAGCCTACCGTGACCGTATCCCGGAAAGTACCGCATTCATAAGTGGCCTCCACCCAGTATTGACCGAAACTGTCCACGGTGATGCTGTTCAGGGTGTCGCCCGTACTCCACAGGTATTCGTCGAAACCTGGCTCCACCGAAAGTTGAAGGCTGTTGCCGGGGCAGAAAGCCGTGTCGGGGCCCAGGTCTGCCTCCAGGGCCGGCAGGGCCCCATAGACCACCTCTTCCGTCCAACGGCAGGTGCCCTGCCAGGCATCCACGGTATAGGTGCCCGGCCCACTGACCACGATGCTTCGGGTGGTGTCGCCCGTACTCCACAGGAAATTGTCGTAAAAGCCGCCCACGACCAGGGTGTCGTGCAGCGCCTCGCCGGGACACACCGCCCGGTCCGGCGGTAGTTCCGTGGATGCCAGGTGATACGGCACTTTCTCCACGGTGACGTCGTCGAAGTAGTAATATGTGATAACTGAAAAATAAGGATGGCTCAAATTCTGTGGCAGACGCACGGTGTCTGTTACTTCGGTGTTGGGCCGGAAGTTGCCAATGGTGAGGAAGCGCTCCCCGCCCTCGGCCCGGTACAACCAGCAAACCTCCGTCCAGCCGATTGTATCGGTGACAATGGGGGAGTTCCGTAGCTGTGGCGTGGCATCTATTCGGCCAAAAACGATGGGGGAATTCACCGGCGGGTAATTAGTAGATAAAAATACTTCTATACAGTCGCAGGCGATTTGGCTACTTTCAGCCAAACTCACAAAAAGGGACACACGGTAAAAGGAGTCCGCCTGCAAAGGCTTCGACAAACGCCCGATAAGGTTTTCGTGCAGGTGGTCGTCAGTGTCCTGCCAGGGTGGGGAAAAAAAATATGCACCTACATAGCCAAGACCAGAATGTGCGTACTGAAATCCTGCAAAATTATCTGGGACTGAAACATTATTTACACTGCTGCCACAAGGATGAAAATAATCACATGAAGGTGTGATATCCCAATTTACAACGGGCCAATCGAGCCATTGGTTTCCAAAGGTTACGCAAAATGTGTGGTCTTCGAAACTAGAGTTGAGAACCAGATTTTGGGCGTGGGTAGAATATAAAACATGCACCAATGAAAGTGCGAGGAACAATCTTCTCATTTCAAGTTGACATCTATGAAAACCGCCCTGCCACATTTCCAATGGCAGGGCGGCAGGGGGTTAATTATTTGGCTACTACTTTGGTGATCCAACGCTGGCCGGCACTGCGGCATTCAACGATGTAAATACCGGGTATGAGTTCCAGGTTGTCAAAGTCAAACCGGATGGCATTCCCATCAATTTTTTTTGATTCAAACGCACATCCTTATAATCAAGATTCTTGACTAATATTCTGAACGTTTTTATCTTTTATTTAAGTCCTTGGTACTCTGTCTTAACCTTTGTGGCACCTCCCGAACAAAACACGGTTCCAGCATTAACTTATTCAAGCGTTTGAAAACTAAATCAAGATAGGTTCAATCTATTATTGATTCATGCATAGGGTTGATTTGCTTTGTCGTCAGAATGACACAGGGGAAAATTTAACACTTCTGGCTTTGATTCAGGGAGCCCCATCCCCCAAACAACAAACCGGGCCAATTCTCATCGGCCCGGTTTGTTTTATTTCTGAAAGCTGCATCAGGGCAGGCCGTGGTACAGCACATAGTTGGCGAGGTGCTGGGCATTTTCGGGATTGGCCAGGATGGCATAGACCAGGATTTTAGAGCGGTCGTTGCCGGGGCCCTGGTAGATGCACTTGCCGTCCAGGTTGAAGTCGGGTTCCAGGTAGCCCGGGAGGATGAAGTTGGCCAGCAGTTGTTCGTTGGCCGGATCGAGCAGTACTTTCTGGAACAGCGCCGTGACGTCGTTGTTCGGCCCCTGAAAGATCACTTTCGTGTCGCCGTTGAGGTCGCCGGGCCACATCACAGATTTGCCTTTGTAGAGCGACTGCGGGTTGCTGCCCAGGGTGGGTGTGTTCGGATCAGTGAAATCAATGCTCGTCACATCCGGGGTCAGCAGGTAGGGGTTGGCGGTCACGACACCGAGGTGGTTCCGGTGGCGCACGGCCACGTAATAGTTGCCGCCCCGCACTTTGTGGAATTTCACATAACTGATGCCGTCCAGGTCGCGCACGTCGCCGTCCCGTTGGAGCAGGGCAGCCTTCGTTGCGACGATGGAATCCGGCACATCAGCCGGGCGCAGTTCTATCAGCACCCAGTCAACCGGGGCATCCTGGCCGGTAAAGAAGGCCAGCCCAGGGTCCACCAGTTCCTGATCGGTCAATGATGGCGGCGGTGTCTGCCCCGTCGGCACATCGCCGATGTGGTGCAGGAAGTTGAGTTTTGAGTAGGGCTCGATGACAGGCAGGCGGTTCTGGAAGCGCAGTTCATCGTGCATGAACCCGGTGGTGTCCACTTCTACCAGGGCTCCCAGCAGCATTACTTTGATATCGAGGGTTACCCCGACACAGGCGTCGCTGATGTACGGATCACAAGGGTCCCTGGGGTCCGATTCGCCGGGATCCACCAGGCCGTTCAGGTTGGGGTCTTCCTCTCCGTCATCCAGCGGGTCGCCGTCGGTGTTGGGGTTCAGCGGGTCGGTCTCGCCGGGGTTTACGATGCCGTTTTGGTTGGCGTCTTCGATGCCGTCCAGGATGCCGTCGCCGTCGGTGTCGGGGTTGAAGACGTTGGTCTCCGTTCCGGAAGTAACCAGGTTGTGGTCTTTGGCCTCGATGATGTCCGGCAGTTGGTCGTTGTCGCTGTCCGTATCGAGGAAGTTGGGGATGCCGTCACCGTCGTCGTCAATGTCCGGATTGCCGTTGGGCATGGCGAAGGTGCCATCGGTTGCGGAACCGAGGTAAGCCGTGGAGTCGGCATCCGAGCCGTCTTCGGGGCGGCCGTCGTTGGTGGTTCCGTCATCTTCGGTAATGATGAAGCTGGAGCTGCCCGGCAGGTCGTGCCAGCCATCGCCGTTGGCATCGGTCCAGTTGTCTATTTTGCCATCGCCGTTGCTGTCGTAGTCGCTCAGGCCGGCCTCCACGATGTCTTTCAGCAAATCGCCGTCGCTGTCCAGGTCCACAAAGTTGGGTCTGGCATCGCCGTCGGCATTGGCACCGTCGTAGGCAGAGCCATCGCCATCGGTGTCGTTGGGGCGGCCGTCCAGTGGCAGCACATCCCCTTCGGTGGTGATGAGCGGGTAGTTGTTGTAATCGTCGTGAATGCCGTCGCCGTTGGTGTCGGTCCATTCCCCGGGATTGTCCACTTTGCCATCGCCATCGGTGTCCACCCCACCCGATTCGATAATATCGGCGATTCCGTCGTTGTCGCTGTCCGTATCGAGAAAGTTGGGCACTGCATCGCCATCGTAGTCGGGCTTGTCTGAAGGTTTGCCACCGGTGTAATCCGAACCGTCGTATTTGACGATGGGGTTGGTGCTATCCTCCGCACCCGGCAGCAGGTCGTCGTCGGAATCGTAGATATTGACAAATCCGTCGCCGTCTGAATCCGGCATCGAGGCGGGATTTCCGGGAACCGGATAATCAATCAAGCCATCGCCGTTGGTGTCTATGCCTCCGGCCTCGATGATGTCCGGCAGGCCGTCGTTGTCGCTGTCGAGGTCCTGGTAGTTGGGGATGCCGTCCTGGTCCCTGTCGTTGGTGTAGGAGCCGGGGTCGTGCACGGCCGATGCCGTTTCCGACGGATCGCCGTCGTTGCCGTCGTAGCCGTAGGCCATGCCGTCGCCGTCGTGGTCCCAGCCGGGTGTCCCGACGATGTCAATTTGCCCGTCGCCGTCTTTGTCGGTGTAACCGGCTTCGATGAGGTCGGGGATGCCGTCGTTGTCGGAATCACGGTCCTGGCTGTTGGGCACGCCGTCGCCATCGGTATCGGCGGTGGTTTCCACCAGGTCGGGGATGCCGTCGTTGTCGTCGTCGAGGTCGAAATAATCCACCACGCCGTCGTTGTCAAAATCGTCGGTGGGGGCCACGAAGATGTTCTGCACTTTGGTGGTGGTATTTCCACAGAGGTCGGTCAGGGTCCATGTTCTGACGATGAATCCCGTGCAGTTTACGAAGGCAGAAAGGTCGTCGGAATAAGTGGCTTCCAGGCCGTTGGCACAGTTGTCCGTTTCATCGGTCACGTCGCCCATTATGGTCAGGTCAGCCACATTTGCGTCGCAAAGAATGGTCTTGTCAGCCGGCGCGGTAAACTGCGGCGGGGTGGTATCCCGGAGGATGAAGGTGCGGGTCAGGTTGGTGGCATTGCCGCAATCATCCACGATGGAATAGGTGCGGGTGTAAATGGTGTCGCTGGCGCAATTGAAATCCGGGGCATCATCCACGATGACCAGTTCCACGGTCTGGTCGCAGTTGTCCACAGCCACAATTTCGTAGCCCTGGCTGAGGGCCGGTGGCACGGCATCGCACTCCAGGGTCTGGTCAAAGGGCAGGCTGCCTTCCAGCACCAGCCAGTTCACCTGTTCGGTGGGGTGGGCACCGTCCTGGTACTCCCATTCCTCCAGCCAGATGTCGAAGCTGTTGGCCGTTACATTGCTGACCCGCACGTTGACGGGTTCGCCGTTGTTTTCGCTGATGCCGCCGCTGATCACCACCGGGTTGTGGTAGTTGTGCTGGAGGGTCACGGTCACTTTGCCGGTTCCCAGGTTCAGGGTTCCGGATTCGCCGATCACCTCGCCGTTGTCGTTCACGAAATTGCCAGCCTGGGCCAATGCCAGGTAAGCCAGCACCTCCTCATCGTGGGTGTTCTCCACGTCGTAGGAGAGTTCTTCCTGCAGGAAGATATCGGCATCCGTTCCGGTCAGGTTGCTGTATCGCACCGTGATCGGGTCCGGCTCGTTGCTGGTGGAAACAGCAGCGATGAAAAGCGGTTGCGAAGCGAAGGGAACTGTGAAAGACTGGTTGGAGACGATGCTGGTCAGCAACCAGGAGCCGGCATCAAACCCAGCCGAACCATTCAACGCACCCGGCTCGATGGCCACCCAGGCCACCGACTCCACGCCGTGCACCCCGTCTTGCCCCTCTTCTTCGGCAATGCGCATCTGGAACTGAGTGGTTGACACGTTGCGAACTTTCACGTTGGCAGCGATGCTGTCATTGGCACTCACCAGTTGGGTGAGCAGCACCGGCTGCACGCTGAATTGAATGGGCATTTTTACCGTCTTCCAGAGTTGTGAGACGTTCTCCATCACGCCTGCCACCATCTTCTTGCCGTTGGGCAGGGTGTAAATCCTGAACAGGTCGGGAGCGGTGTTGTCCTCGATGGTGATGACCTGCTGGTCGGTCGCAGCGTTGCTGCAATAGTCGCTGGAGCTCCACACCCGCAGCATGGTGTACGAATGCAGTGAGCAGGAGTCCAGCCCCTGGGTGGAAATTTCTTCCAGTCCCAGCGAAACCGTCTGGCAGTTTTCAAAGACCTCCACGGCCTCGGCCAGCGGGGTCTGATCGTCGCAACTGATGGTGATATCTGCCGGTACGTTCTGGATGACCGGCAACTCGTTGTCAGAAAGATCAATGACCACCTGTGCCGTGTCGCAGCATCCGGTCTGTTCGTTGCAGACCACATAGGTGAATCCATCGGTTCCGCAATAGGTCGTATTCGGCTGGTAGATGAATTCGCCGTCCGGTTCAAAATCCAGGATTCCGTTCACCGGAGGCACCAGCAGGCTGAACACGGGGTCCACCAGATTCAGGTCGTTGGCACCCACATTGGCGGTGTAGGGGAAGCCCGGACAGGCCGCATCGTAGAAGTCGTCCTGCAGGTCGGGCTTCTGGATGAGGCGCATCTGCACGGTGTTGGAATAGAGCCAGGTACCGCAGGGTGCCCGCCGCACTTTCCGCCGGTATTCTGTCATCGTCGCAATGGCGGGCGGATCGTAAGTTTCCGAAGTGGCTCCGGAAATTTCCGACCAGGCAGACCAGGCGCCCAGGTTGTCTTGCTCCCGCTTTTCCCACTGCCAGGTGATGGTGCCGCCCACGCCGCCGGCAGGGCTGCTGCCCGAAACCAGCGGTGCCGGATCGTAAACGGAGCAAAGCTCCTGATCGGCCAGGATGGTTCCGCCAGAGGTGAAATTTGAGACGATGTAAATGGTGGTATCCAAAAATCCCGTACAGGCCCCTTCGGTAATGGTCAGGGCAATGGTGGCCGGGCCGCCGGTGGCAAAGGTCACATTGTGCGGGCCGGCACCGGTGGCGGAGTTGGGTGTGGCACCGCTGCCAAAGGTCCATGAGAAGCTGGGTGAACCGCTGCCCGGTGTGGCTTGAAATGTCACCACCGTGCCCGTGCAGGTTTCCGAAGTGGATACACTCAGCGTTGCCGAAGGTGGCGGGTCAGAGAGCGGGAAGGCTCCCAGGTCTTCTGCACACAAGGCGCCGTTGTACCGCACCGCCACTTCGTAAATGCCGGCTCCCAGCCCGGTAAAGGTGCTGTCGGTTTGCCAGGTGAGGCCACCGTCAATGCTGTAATCCGCTGTGCCACCCGGCGGCAGACCGGCATGGATGACGAGTTGTCCGTCCGTCGCTCCGCAAACAGAGGGGTCGGTCTGGTCCACACCTGTCAGGGTGATCTCCGGCCGGATGGTCAATTGCACCGTATCGCTGGTTCCGCAACCGAGTTTGGTCACGTTGAGGATCACCGACTGGCTGTTGTTCAACACGTTGTCCGGCACGTCGTAGCTCACGTTGTGCGGACCGGCGCCTACCGCCGTCAGCGGTGTGGCGTAGCTGTCAAAGTTCCAGGTATATTCCACGCCGGCGCCGGCATCGGCAGCTTCAAAGCTGTAAGCCTCGCCTTCGCAAAGGGTGCCGGCCGGGTAGGTCTGTACGGTTGCCACCGGAATGACCTTCACCGTTTTCGTCACAACGTTTGAGTTGACCCAGCTCGAACAGGGGCTGCGCCGGGCCTTTCGTCGGTATTGCGTGGTTTGAATGATAAATACCGGATCGAGGGTCAGCCCCGTGGCACCTGCAACATCCGTCCAGGTGAGGCCGCCGTCGGTGCTAAACTCCCACTGGTACTGGGCCCAGCCCTCCAGACCTCCGCTGGCCTGGCTTACGGAACTGATAAGGGCCGGATCGTAAGGGCCGCAAACCGACTCATCGCCCTGGATGCTGCCGGCATCGGTGAAGTTGACCACCACCATTTTGGTCACGGTGTTGGACCACAGCCAGGGCAGGCAAGGCGACTTGCGGGCGCCCCGGCGGTACAGGGTCGTCTGGTTGATGACGCCGGGATCGTAGGTGTCGCTGTTGGAGTTGAGAATGTTGGTCCAGGTGGCACCGCCGTCGGTGCTTTTCTGCCAGACGTATTCCTCCGTTCCGAGGCCTGCTCCACCCGAGGGCTCCAATGCGCTGGCAATGATGCCGGGATCGTAAATGCCACAGCTTTCCTCATTGCCGACGATGATGCCGGCATCGGTGTAATTGGTGACCACCTCTTTGATGACGGCCATGGAGTTGGTGAAAGCCGCACAGCGCGAGCGCCGCACGCAACGACGATAGTGGGTGGTCTGCGTGATGCCGGGCGGGTCGTAAGTGGCCTGCTCAGCGCCCGGAATGATGTTCCAGTTGATACCGCCGTCGGTACTCTGTTCCCAGCGGTATTCCAGGGTGCCGCCGCCGCCTGAGGCTGGGGCGGATTCGCTGATGAGGCCGGGGTCGTAGGCGTTGCAGCCTGTCTCGTTGCCACTGATGGCACCGGCCGATGTGATGTTCTTGCAAACCGAAACCCGGTAGTCCTCCACCTCGCCGTTCACGGCAACGCCTCTGAAGGCAAAAGAGGGTGCCAGGGGCTGGTCCGGCAGCAGACGGAAACGGAAATAGTAATCCTCGCCGCCGTTCAGGCTGGTTCCGAAAGGAATGTCAAAATTGAGTGTGAAGGTTCCGGAGGATACGGCCTGGTTGGCCACCAGTTCTCCGGCGTCGCCAAAGTCGCCGTCGTTGTTGAAGTCGGCAAAGCCCACCAGCCAGCCGCTGCCAGCGACGGTGATGTCAGCAGAGCCGCCATTGCCGGAGGCGACGGAACCGGCCGTCCAGGTGGCGGGGTCTGAGAATACCACGCCGTCTTCGTCATCGCCAACATTGTCGTCGCCGAGAGCGTCGGCCTGCAACACAGGCGCATTCTCGGCATCGATGGCAGCCCCGAGGAACAGGGTCTGCGGTGTCGGGATGCGGTGAACCGGCCCGCTGGCCGGGCCGGCAATGTCCGTCGGATAGGGTGCCGGCAGGTCACCCAGGTCGAATGGCTCGCTGAAGCTGAAGCCAAAGTCCACGCCGGTCACTTGCGCAGCGACACCGAGCTTCTGATAAGCATTGCTGGCCGTTTCTCCCACATCGAAGGCCGGGGTATCGCCCAATGAGGTCGTCAGGGAAGTCAGTGAAAGCGGCGGCCCCGATTTTCCGACGGAAACGGTGAAAGTGTCCGGCGGCAGGGAGAGAAACTCGTAAAAGCCGTTGACAACGGGGGTCACCTGCCCGAAAAAGGTGCCGTGCTGGTCGTACAGGTAAACAGATACCCCTTCGGGAAAACTCTCCCCGCCGGTGTTGCAGCGGCCGTCTTCGTCGAGGTCGAAGCAGATGGTTCCGGAAATGGAGTGGGTGTAGTTTGGCCGCAGGCCGAAGTCCACATCTAGGTCGCAATCGCTGCCGGGGGGGCACCAGGTGTTGCCGTTGTCGGTGGTGCTGCCCTGGAAGATGACCACGTTCATGCTGAAGTCGTTGCTGCCGTCCGGTTCGTAGGTGGACACGTGATCGGCCGGGGCCAGCAGGTTCACCTGCCAGGTGCCGTCGGGCAAATTGCCGAAGCTGTAAAAACCGTCGGCATCGGTGTAAGTGGTGTCGTGGTAAGTGTTAGGGGTGTAATTCTGCCCGCCGATGCTCACGGCGGTGAGGTTGGTCAGGGTCACGCCCAGGTTGGGATAGCCGTTTTCGGTGGGGTCTTTGGTGCCGTTGCTGTTCACGTCCAGCCAGACGAGGTCGCCGATGACGCCGAGAGGCCGGTAGCCGAAGTTGACCCCGGCGTACATGGCGCCCATTCCGATCCAGAAATCCTCCGCACGGCTGTCGCAGCCCGCATTCAGGATGCCGAAATTGGGGTCGTTGGGATCCAGCGGAGCGTAACAGGGGATGCCGTCGGTGCTGGGGTCAGCGGTCAGCACCATTCCCGAAGGCAAGGTACTTGTGACCACCGCCACATCGTAATAGCCCGGCCGCAAACCGGTAAAGCGGAACATGCCGATGGGGTCGGTTCCGGTACCGTCGGCAACGGTGACCGTGTCAATGGCATTGGCCAGGGTGCATGGCTGGTTGCTCTGCTGGCAGAGGCACACCTGCACACCGGCAATGCCCGTCTCGTTGAGGTCCATGGTGCCGTTGGCGTTGTCGTCACGAAAGATGTAACTCTCCACCGTGCCCGCCATTGTGAAGCCAAAAGCAATGGACGTAAGCGGACAGGTACCGCAGGAAATGCCATCAACAGCGGTCAGTTTGCCGTTGTCCAGTGTGGCCAGAAATTCGGTTGAAGTAGAGGGAATGGCCCTTTCCCCGAAGCCGTCCAGGGGCAGGTCACTGTCGTATTGGTTCACCCGGATGCGATAGGTGCCGTCGGGCAATCCGTCAAAGGTGAAGGTTCCGGCATTGTTTGAAACGCCGTTGAAGATCAGCACATAGGCCGTGTCCAGGTTGAGGTTGGCCTCGATCATCACTTCTATACCGGCCAGCGGGTCTTCGTCAGTGCCGGGGTAGCCGTTGGCATTGTCGTCAAAGAATACATAGCCCCTCAGGCTGCCTTCACCGGTCACTTTGTATCCAAAATCAAAACCGGGGTAATTGCTGCTGCCGTCAATGGAGGCCGCCGTGGCCTTGCCATCGCAAATGCTGCAAATGCCAAACTCGTCGGGGTCTTCGGTCTGTGCCGGGAAGATGGGCAGTGAGCCCTCATCCACCACGATGACGTAATTGCCGGCACGAACGCCCGAGAACTTGTACATTCCGCTGCTGTCGGTCTGTAGCATTTCGTTCAGCGGCTCGCCCCTCTGCACGATGCCGTCGGCGTTCAGGTCGGAATACAGGCGCACGTACACATTGGGGATTCCCTCGTCACCGGCATTCGGAAACGCATTGCCGAGCCAGTCGTAATACACCAGACCACTGATGGTGGCATTGCCCGAAGGGTGAAGGGCAAAATTGTTGTTGTTGCTCTGCTCACCGGGGCCCACGATGAGGCTGATGTTGTTGTCATTGCTGCCATCGCTTTCCGAGGGGATGGTCCAGGTTAGCCCTCCGGGCAATGTGGTCATGTCCACAGAGATGTTGCATTGTTGTCCGGGTGTCACTCCGGTAAACTCGTATTGACCATCCGGGCCGGTGACTGCCGTCGGGCAATCCACCCCCGGGGTGCAGGTGCCATCCTGGCAAATGACGGTAACGCCCGGGAGCGGCACTTCGCCCTCGTCCCAGACGCCATCGCCGTCCAGGTCTTCCCAGAGGAAGCCGGAGATGATCTCGTCCACGTTGTAGCCGAAGTTGATCTCGTAATGATCGTTCCCGATTCCGACGATGGCGAGGTTCTTCATTTTCTTGCCGGCAGATTTCCATTTGCTGTCGCAATTGGAGCAGATGCCATTGGTCTGGTCGGGGTCGGCGCTCTGGCCGTTGAGGCCGGGCACCGTTGAGGTCAGCACTTTGGCGTAGTAATAGCCATCGGGCAAGCCCCGCAGTTCATAGGCCCCGTTGGCATCGGTGGTGTCGGTGGCCATGAGGTCCCAGGTGCCACCGTTCTGGTTGTGGGTGCAGGACTTATTCGCTTTGTTGGGGTGCGTGATGAGGTCGCCGTTGGATTTTTTGCATCCGTAAATTTCGACGACGACACCTTCGAGGAAATAATCGGTATTGCTTTCGTAGCCGTATTCGCCCTGCCAGCCGTCGCCGTCCTTGTCGGCAAAGATGTAGCCCCTGACGGCACCTTTGTTCAGGATTTCCACGCATTCATTGTCTTCGTCAATGTTGACGGGAAGGCCGTCGCCGTTTTCTGCCTCGTCGCAGCGGGCGGTGGTGGTGGTACCATCCACACAGATCTGCTCCTGAAGTGGCACGCACTGGCAATCGCTGAAATAATTGAGAATGGAGCTCTCCGGCTCGTTGGGCGGCATGTTGGGGATGTTGCCGAAGAGGGCGCCCCGGCGGCTGAAGACGTTGAGCGCCCAGGTGCCGGCCAGTTGCTGTATCTGGTGGGCATCGTCCACCCAGATGGTGTTGTTGCAACCGTCCAGGTAACCGCTGTTCTGGAAATCGCCGTTCATGGTTTTGAGGTCGGTTCCACAAAGCAGCAGGGTTCCGGTCGGGTCGTTGATGACGCCGGTAGAGGTGACGATTTCACTGTTGTACACCTCCATGTTTCGGGCACAACGGAAAACCCCGGTCTCACCGGCGTCCAGGATGCCCGTGATGTGGTTGTTTTCGCCCATATCGCCGATTTCAGCGCAGACATTGATGAGGATGTTTTCTCCGTTGTAACCGCTCTCCAGGCGGAAATCACCGGTCACGTTCATGCAGACGTTGTTCAGGTAGAGCTGTCCCTGGTTGTTGGTAAAATCGGAGAGTGTCGTAGCCCCTGTGGGGTTGAAGAAACCGTTGGCGGCTTCATCGCCGCACTCGATGGTGCAATCGTGGAAACACAGCAGGGTGTTGCCCACCATGGTGATGTCTCCTTTCGTCCGCAATATGGCATCGCTGAAAATGGCGCAACCGCCTTCATCGATCAACAAGTCGCCATCCAGCACCACAAATTCAACCCCTTCCGCCACCAACAGGGAGTTGTAGGTCAGTATCCTGAGATTACCGCCTGGCAACGTCACCTTCCCGCTGCCCTTCACCCTGATGTGCTTGTCCACGTAAAGCGGATCAATGTCCGGGAAAATATCGGCCCAGTTGACATCACCGTTGATGGTCACATCCCGGTAGTAGCCGTTGTCCGGTATGCCACAGTAATTGTAGGCATTGGGCACGGAATTGCACTGCGGTGCGGTGGTGTTGCAGGTCGCAGTGGTTGCTTTTATGGTCTGAAAATCAATGGTGAGACTTTTTGTCTGCGCCGGGTACAGGGGGCCCAGGTCGGTGAAATAGAGCTTGTTGACCACCACGCTGTCCGGCAATTGCGAAGCCGAGACAAATTTGAGTTTTGAGTTGTCAAACTCGTATTCCAACGGCAGTTTTTCAATCACCTTACCCCTGCCGGCGGGCTCGCCTTCGGTACCGTTCGGGTCGGGGCAGCATACGGTAGTCACCCGCACGCCCACGGCGTCTATGTAAACGTGCGCCCCGTCGCTGCCACCCACCTTGATACCCTCGATGGTGAGTTTCCATTCCGGATCGAAGAAGCTCCAGTCCCAATTTTGGTACTGGGTGATGTCAACGACGATGAAACCGAGGTACGGCACCCCGACGTAATCGTTCAGGCTGGGCGAAGTATTCTTTCCCCAGGCCGGATCCGGAAAGACCACCGTCTGCCCGTTTTCGAGCTGGAAACTGGCCTGCAGGCGGTCGTTGTTGACCGGATAGTCCGTACAGATGGAGAACAGTATTTCCACCTTTTCGATGGTTCCGTTTTGCGGACCGAAATCAAAGTTTTTGAGCACGGCCTTTTTGTTCCAAGAGCCGGTGTGGTAGCCCAATTTGTCATCGGGCGGCCCGGTCATGTTCTGGGTGTTCACGTTGTAAGTGGTGGAAGGGTCCACCGCACCGGCCCAGGCGATGACGGTGCTGGAGTTGTCGCTGTCTTCGGCCTGGCTTCGGTTTTTCAGGTCAACCGTGAAGCTGACCTGCTCATTTTCGAAGACAGAAACCGGGCCCTGCAAAGTGTTGGTGATCTCCAACAGCGGGGCAAAGCCGAAATCCGCACTGAACGCACCGCCACCGTTGCTGGTGAAAGGAACGGTCAGCGGCGTGGTGTTCGTCCAGCGGTCCGGCAGGTCCGGATCGTCCGTATCCACGGTGAGGATGTATTTGCCGTCGGGCAAATTGGCGAAACTGTAATCACCGTTCGCGTCGGTCAAAACGGTATCAGCCAGCACATCGGCATCGCTGATAACGGAGTTGGAGTCCACATCCAGGTAGATTTCCACCTTCACACCGGGAATACCCTCCTCGCTGCCATTCTGAATGCCGTCGGCAAAAACGCCGGTGGGGATGACCACTGCATCCAGCTCAAAATCGTCGCCGGTGCCGGTCAGTTCTTCCAGGATGATGAAACGGGTGTCGGTATTGGCGGTGACGTTTGTGGTGACAAAATCAGTTTTGGACGTGGTGCTCGGACGGAATGGATTTTCAACGTGGTTGCCGCAGGTCACACCTTCGTAAATCCTGATCTCGGCTGAGGCATTGTCATAATAGCTTGGCTTCCGTCGCCAAATGAGTTGGTAAACCTCACCCGCCGGGATGGTCTGCCCCAGATCGAGAATGAGGTAATCGTAGCTGTCGTAGATCTTGACGTACTGCCCGTCCGGGGCTCCCAGTGCCCGCCAGGTGTTGTACACCCCATACGAGCCCAGCACCTGGGTGGCGTAATAATCGCCGTTGCCCTGAATGCCGCCTCCGTCGTCTTTGAAAACGGTGCTGCTGAGGTTGAAAGAACCGTTGATGACGGTGTTGGAACCGGCCGTGAGAAAGGCCGCACCGCCCCGTATGGAAACCCCGGCAGTGTTGGTCAGGAGGTTGTCCGGATAGTCGGGTGCCACGCTTACCGTGTATGCCACCGAAGCGGACTGGTTGCCGGGCAGCGGATCGGTGAACACCCATTGCAGTTTGTTCACCGACGAGGCCGGATTGGGCTCGGTGGCATCCCAACTCGTGCCATTGTCGGTGCTGTAGAGCACCTCCACATTCACTCCGGGTGGCAGGTTGAGGTTGGCGGTAGCCGAACCGGCTACGTACACGGTGTTGGCCGGCACGTCGTCTTCAATGACCAGCGGACTACCGAACTCCGGCAGGCCGAGGGGAATGGTATCGGTATTTTCGAAGGAAAGGGTAAAACTCAGGTTGCCACCCTTGGAAACGCTGGCCGGGGCCGTCTTCGTAAAAATCCCTTCCGGGCCGTTGGAGTTGATGGTGCCTCCCGGCAGGCCGTAGTCGCCGTTGTACTTTTCATTCATGCCCGAAGCCACCTCCTGGTAAGGTGTCAGTTGCGACGAACAGGGTCCGTTCAAAACGGCAAACTCGTAATAGATCATCCCCACCCCGCCGTTGACGGTTTCGGGGTTGTTGGCAAAGTGCATCTGGTCTTCAAACTCGATGATGATGGGATCGCCGTTGTGGCGCTTCAGTGCTACCAGTCCCCAGACTTTCACCAGCCGGAAGCAATTGGCATCAAACACGCCGGGATTGCCCACGGGCTGGAGCAGGAAGTTGCGGTCGGGCACAAAGTCGCCATCGTTGTCGAAGCCCTGGCCTATTTTGCCCAGGTCAAACCAGATGCCCTCCAATACGACGGAGGCCCCCGGGTGGGTGGTGTTGCTTGTTTGGCGCCAGCCGAGTTCTTTGTCAGGATAAGCGGCCAGCAGTTCGTCCGGAACTTTAGAAGTGGTGTTGGGCCATATCTTGTTGGCGTAGGCAGCGATTACCGCCCGCAATTGCAGGGTTTTGGAGTCGTCGGCAGCCAGTGGGATGCCACTGTCTTTGGCGGTGGCCCACACATCGTAGCGCAGGCGCAGGTCATCAGAAGGGTCGGGTTTGGAGCCGGTGACCCGGTTGTTGTCGGCATCCAGCAAAGGGTAGCTCAACAACCAGTACTGCACCACGCACTCGCCCGGCGCCAAAGTTCCGATGTAGCGGGTGGCGTCGGCTGTGCCGCCTTCATGGGTAAAGGAGAAACTTCCGGAGTAAGGCCCGGTGCTGACTGTTTCTACGGGGTAAATGCCCGGTGTGCCGGCGGTGAAATCGCCGATGTAGGCATAGACGTCTTCGAGCGGATTGGTTCCGTCGTTGCAAAACCTGACGCCGATGTAAACGGCCCTTGGACTGGCACCCGTTGGGGAATGGATGTTGTGATCAACCACGAGGTTGTAGTAGTCGAGCATCTCGATCCTCAAATCTCCATCGGGATTGGTCGCCTCCAATGTGGATAACAGGCAAAGGATACACGCGGCAAGGGTGAGTAATCCTTCCTTCATAGTTTTTATTTTAGTGAGTGAGGCGTTGGGGGCTTACAGTGATCGGTTCGTTTTGGCGGCCGGTAAAACCACCATTTTTCAGCCATTTGTGACCAGCTATGAATGATTGAAACCAACGGCCACCTGTCTTTCTTTGCAAGGGCTTCAGAAAACAGGTGATGTTTGTTCAGAACAACCCAATTCGTCTGGTT
>JALWSS010000082.1 GCA_026993525.1 Saprospiraceae bacterium | reverse complement strand
AGAGGTTGTTGGGGCCGCAGGTGGGTTGATAAATAACTGAATCACAATAGTTTGCATCGAGTAATGAAAAATCTATGTACATATTGTTGTAAAATGTAGTTGAATTTCCGGTAGCTATCGAATTGAATATTTTTACATCTTTGTTAGCATCATCGCTAGATGATAGCGGAGAATTATTTTTCAAAAAAATGTTTGACGAACAATACACTGGAGGTAGTGGAATATTCGAATTTAATGGGCGAATATTAAACATAAATATAAATCCATCATTCAACCTAAAAAGGCTGTTAGCAAATACCACATCAGAATACAAAACGTTTAGACTAGCTAAACTGCTGGCAGAGCCAAGATTGGAAACAACTTCGAGATTGGCCAAATGAAAGGATGGGTTTTTTGAATACAAATCTTGCGGCTCAGCCTCTAATTGAACCATGATTTGATCTATAATATTTTCTTTGAAACTATTCCCAATAATGTATGTATTTGTATTTCCACTTGACACTATAAAGTGCAACATGGTCTTGCTAGAACATTTCTCAAACACACAATTTGTCACAATTAGTTCCGATGTGGAGTCAAACGACGATCCAAAAGGGAATTCAAGAAATATTAATTCAGGGTCACTTAACATGCCAATATTTTCTTCCACAAACAAACAAGAATCTATATTGAAATATTTAAAATAATTTTCTACAC
This sequence comes from Saprospiraceae bacterium, assembly GCA_026993525.1. Classification (GTDB taxonomy): domain Bacteria; phylum Bacteroidota; class Bacteroidia; order Chitinophagales; family Saprospiraceae; genus UBA6168. The sequence goes on along the minus strand of JALWSS010000082.1, from coordinate 21,492 downwards.
CAAATAAGAATGGCTGAACCATCAATGACGCTCCAAAAAGATTCGAACTATTTCTATAAAATAAGCAGTTCGAAATTATGGTATTCGAACTTGGAGACACCCTGCCTAAACCCAACCGTATTGCCCCACCAAATCTCAATGCGTAATTTTCTTCAAAACTACACCCTCTAAATTCAATCGTATCCGTCCTCTCACTATCCTTGTAATACACTGCCCCACCATCTCTTTGCGCTTCGTTTTTAAAAAAGGTACAGTTCCAAAAATCCCTGGGCATTTCCTCCCAACTGCCGCCGTAGCGTGCTATGGCACCTCCATCCGTACCATAGGCATTGTTGAAGCGAAAAGTACAGTTGTAAAACTGCGGTGCCACGGAGCCTTCCATGTTGCCGTTCACGGCCACCGCCCCCCCTGTAAAGGCCACATTGTTTTCAAAGGTGCAATTGTGTATCTTGGGATAGGCAAAACCGCCCTGCGAACCATCTATGTGAATCGCAGCCCCGGCACTCGCAACCGGATCGGAAGTCAGATCTGCCTGGCCGCCGGTAAAATAAATGCCATCCACCCGGGTGCTGCTGTCCACATCCATCATGAACAGGATGTTGTAGCTGTTGTCGGTGCTGTCGTCGGCTATTCCGATATCCCCACTCAGAATGGTTTTGTTGGTTTCCCAATCCCGCTCTGCCAGGCTGGTTTCCCATCCAGAAAAACCACCATACAGCTTTACACCGTTCTTCAGCTCAAACCGCTTGCTCCGGTCTGTATCTCCGGTGGGGTGCCAGGTACCGGATGCCACCCAGATCTGATCACCATACTCAGATTCCTGAAGCGCCAAATGCAAATCCGTAAAGGCATTTTCCCAACTGCTGCCGTCATTGGTGCCAACAGCGTCTTTTTTTACGAAATATGTTTGTTGGGCAATTAAGGAAGAAGACAAGGTCAGAAATAATATTATTGTAAAATACTTCATGGGGATTCATTGTTTGAAAGGGAAAACAGGGGCGAAAAGAATCCTTCCGCCCCTGCTCAGGTGAGAACTTAATTGTGCATGAGATAACCGGCGGCGTACCCTCCCCGCCGGACCAACTTCCACATCAACACTCCCGGGGGCAAGTCTGCGGCATTCTCAATTTCCACGGTATTTTTTCCATCGTGTAAAGACAATGCCTTGTGCCAAACCCTGACGCCCCGGCTGTCGAACAGCATCAGGGTCACCTTTCCGGCTTGTTGGGGGATGATCTCAAACGTCAACCGGGAAGAGGAAGGGTTTGGGAAAATATGTACTTTAAAATCCCCCGCATCCTGCTCGTTGTACTGACTCAGTGTAAGGCCGTAGTGGGTGCCGTCGGGCCCGTAGGCTTCATTCTGCAAAACGCCGTCATCCAGTTCCAACACCCGGGCAACATCGTCCAGGTCTTTTACCGCCCTTACCTGCATCGCAAACATCAGTTCACCCCGCTTCATTCCATGCGTCATCACCTCGTCCATATTGGCCAACCAGGACAAGCGCAACAGGCCCTGACCCACATCTTTCAGGCTGACGCTGCTGCCTTTTACCAGGGTGCCTGCATCTACAAGCTTTTCAATCGTTATGGCCTCAGGATCAAAGCGGATTCCCATTTGCAAGCCATCCACTGGTTGCTCGTTGTTCCAATAAAATGGCAACAGAAAAACCTCGCCTTTTTTCGCAGATATTTCAGGAACTCCCAGTTGCAGTTTCTCTGCAGTGCGCTGCTCCGGCTCTGCCGGTGCCCCGAAACAACCTGCAGAACAACTCAGATTTACATCACCTACCTTGACAGCAACAAAATCCGCTGTGGCAGGGAAGGAACTAACCAATATACTTTCGGGAAATTCCTCAGCAAAAGGATTTGACGGATCCGGGAATTGGTAAGCGGCATCTATGAAACGCCAGGAGGTGTTGCCTGTTATATTTTCTTCGGCATGAAGAATGAGTTCTCGTAGTTTGACAAGATCAAAAGTCGTTACACTACCGCTCTTATTTGCATCCGCCGCAATGATCTTGTAGGGAGAATCCAATAGTTGCACATTCAAAATATGCCTGGAAATCAACACCAAATCAAAAGTCGTCACCCCGCAAGTCCAATTGTCGTCTTTGGTGGGGGGCATTTCGAATTCCTGTTTACCGGAACCAGGGTGCTGGGAAAACAGACTTTGACAGAGCAGCAACCCGGTGATGATAAGAACGGAGCGCAGGGTTGAATAACCAAACTGCTTTACGGGGTGAAGGTCAAGTCTTGTGAAGCTGAAAATTCTTGCTGAACAAGTGGAGGTTTCCATATTTTACACAGGATTTTTTCTACATGCAGTGCTGTTTTTCCAACAGGTTCAGATGTCCGGTAATATTGGTGTTTGGTAGTGCGGAACGTTCGGTGTGCAAGATAAGGGAGGAGGATGGATTTTGCAAGAATTTTGTGTTTTTTCCAAATATGGCACAGTACCCCGCTGGCGCCGTCCCGATCCCGATCCCGAAGGATTTCGGGACGGGATTCGGGTGAGGGATGAGGGATGAGGGATGAGGGATGAAAGGGCTAGTACCTCCAAACCCTACTCCCTACTCCCTACTCCCTACTCCCTACTCAGGAATGAGGGATGAAAAGCACACAGGTCTATTTCGGGGTAGCGCCCCAAACTCTACACCCTACACTCTACACCCTACACAGGAATGAGGGATGAGGGATGAAAGGGCTAGTACCTCCAAACCCTACTCTCTACTCCCTACTCCCTACTCCCTACTCCCTACTCAGGAATGAGGGATGAAAAGCACACAGGTCTATTCCGGGGTAGCGCCCCAAATCCTACACCCTAAACTCTACTCCCTAAACTCTACTCCCTACTCTCTACTCCCTACTCCCTACTCTCTACTCCCTACTCCCTACTCCCTACTCCCTACTCAGGAATGAGGGATGAAAAGCACACAGGTCAATTCCGGGGTAGCGCCCCCAACTCTACACCCTAAACTCTACACCCTAAACTCTACACCCTACTCCCTACTCCCTACTCTACTTAAAATCCATGAAATCCGTTGGGTTGACTGGTTTGCCTTCGTGCCAGAGTTCAAAGTGGAGGTGGGGGCCGTCGGAGAGTTCTCCGGTATTGCCGATGATGGCGATGGCTTCACCTGCCCTTACGAAGCTGCCTGTTTTTTTGAGAAGCGAGGAGTTGTGTTTGTAGATGGTCACAATGTTGTTGGAATGTTGGATGGCGATGGTGTTGCCCGTTTCGAGGGTCCAGTCGGAGAAGATGATCCAGCCGTCGAGGGCGGCTTTGATGGGGGTATTTTTTGGTGCCACCACGTCAACGCCGAGGTGGTTTTCGTCTTTGTTGAAGGTGGCGGTGATGGTGCCGCTGATGGGCGGGCTGAAGTACATTTGCTCGAGCGGCTGGTCACGGGGCGATACATTGACGGGCACAGCGGACTGGTCGAGTGCCTGCGAGGTTCCATTCTGGATGTCAAATTCCCGTCGCAGTTCCTGCTCTTCTTCGGAAATTGGAATTTCTTCGAAAACAGAATCGAGGTTGGGGGTGCTGGGGGCGTCGCCTTCCGGTTCGTACTGCACCTCCCCGGTGAGCATTCGCCGGAAGGATTCGTTGTAGGTAGCCTGAGCGGCCGTAAGTTCTTCCAGCGAGTCCAGGTCCTCGTACAATTTGAGGAGGGTTGCGTGATCCACGGTGTGGTTGTTGGGCAGCAGGCGGGCCAGGGGCGTGAACGCAAAAGCCAGCCACACCAGCACTGCCACCACCACCACTATTGAGCTGATGAGGATGTAAACGTTGAGCAGGGAGAGGTTGTAGGCCCCCACTTCCTCAAAAGTATCCTTGTTCATGATCACCAGGCGGTAGTTGTCTTTCAGGCGCTCCCACCTGCTCCGTTGTTTGTTTTCTTCTGACATGTCGTTATGGTTTGTCCCGAACAAAATAAATTTGCGCGCCCAAAAGTTGAGTGGGCGACCAATAAGTCAGGTTTTGCAACCCCTTTTGGCCCGGCCCGTAAAATTCGGAATTAAACTGAGGAAAGGAACCCCGATGCCGATAAGTATCGGCACGGGGGAGGAACTGAGCCCCGTGCCGATAATAATCGGCATCGGGGGAGGAACTGAGGAATTGAGGAACTGAGGAATTGAGGAACTGAGGAACTGAACTGTCCGGTAGCAACCTGAAAGACCAAAAACTGCACGCCACTTGCCCGTAAAGCATTTATTTCCACTTGCAATGAGTAACATGTTTAGCATGAGATATATTAACACCCTTTTGTGTTTTGTCCTTTGTTCGCTGGTCCTTGCCGGCTGCGTCACCCAGAAGAAAAAGGACGATGTCAGCAAGTTGGGCAAGGTGTACCACAACACCACTGCCCGCTACAACGGCTATTACAACGCCGACCTGCTCATCCAGGAGAGCATTCTGCAACTGGAACAGCAGTATGTGGACAACTACAGCCAATTGCTCCCCATCTACACGTATGTGGAGGCCTCCAACCCCAAGGCCGTAGCTGAAGACCTCGACCTGGCCATGGAAAAGGTTTCTGTGGTGGTAAACCTGCACCGGGTGAGCCAATGGACCGACGACTGTTACCTCATCTTCGGAAAGGCCCAGTTCCTGAAACAGGAGTACGAATCGGCAGAGGAGACTTTCGAATTTATGACTGCCGAATTTCACCCAACAGAGGTGGCTGCCCGCGAAGCCAAAACCAAATCCGGCAAGCGCCTGAAGAAAGCCGCAAAAAGAGGCGAAAGCACCGACAAGGAGGCCGTCAGGCAACTGAGCAAAAAGCAACGGATCAAACTGGCCAAACAAAAGCGGAAAGCGCGTGAGAAGGAACGCAAACAGCGCAACAAGGAAATCAAAAAGGCCAGGAAGAAGGGCGGCAAGGCCCCACCCAGAAAGCCGAAAGAAGAACCGAAAAAAGAAACCACCGTCGTGGATGCAGGCGATACAACTGACAGCGCGGACAGCACCCACCACCGCCCGGCTCCGGGTTCCATTCGCCTGGGTGATGTGAAGCCCATCATTCCGGAAGGAGACCCTGAAAAGTACATCATCAAGCACCGGCCGGTTTACCAGGAAGCGGTGCTTTGGCTGGCCCGCACCTACATCGAGCGGGAGAACTACAACCAGGCCGAGCGCCTGCTGAAACAGCTCGAAAGCAGCAGCGCCACCTTTCCGGACGTACGCGCCGAAGCCATGGTGGCCAAGGCCCATTTTTACATCCGTCAGAAAAAATTCGACCAGGCAGTACCGGCATTGGAGAGTGCCATTGCCCAGGTGAAAGACAACCAGCGCAAAGCCCGGCTGGCCTTCATTCTGGGCCAGATACACCAGATGGCCGGTCGCGGCAGCGATGCCTATGCCGCTTTTGAGCAGGTGCTGAAACACCGCCCCGATTACGAAATGGAGTTCAGCGCCCGGCTCAACCTGGCCACCGCCGGTGTCAATTCCGAAGAAGAATCCGTAAAACAACTGGAGCGGATGCTCAGGGAAGAAAAAAACAGGGAGTTCCGCGATCAGATCTATTTCGCCCTGGCGCAAATAGCCCTCAACAAGGGCGACAAGGTGGCTACCCGCAAGTACCTGCGCAAATCGCTCGACAACAGTACCAGCAACCGCTCGCAAAAAGCTGAAGCTTACCTGCTCATGGCCGACCTGTTTTTCGAAGACCAGGATTTCGTGCAGGCCAAGCTGTACTACGACAGCACCCTGGCGGTGATGCAGATAACGGATGAACGATACGGAAGGGTGAACAACACCGCTGCCAACCTGGAGGGCATTGCTGAAAGCCTGCAAACCATCGCCCTGCAAGACAGCCTCATCCGCCTCAGCCGTCTTTCCGACGAAGAAAAAAGAGAACTGGCCGCCAGGATCAAAAAAGAACGGGAAGAAAAGCGACTGGCCGAGCTGAAGGCCAAAGCCAATCAGCAGGCTAAGCGGAACCAGCAAGGCCCCTCCGGACCTGCCTTCCAGCCCGGCTCAAAATCCAATTTCTGGGCTTACGACGACCGGGAAGTGAAAAACGGCAAGCGGGAGTTTCAACGCAAATGGGGCAACCGCGTGCTGGAAGACGACTGGCGCCGCTCCAACCGCCAATCTTTTGCGGAACTGGAAGAGAGCATTGGGGGAGAAACCATTTCACCCGCTGCTTTGACACAGGAAGAAATTGACGAAATCTTCAAGGATGTGCCGCAAAACGACAAAGAACTCGCTGCGGCTCACCGCCAGATCGAGTCGGCCATGTTCACCCTCGGAACGCTCTACCGGGATAAATTGCAGAACTACGAAAAAGCCATCGAGACCTTTCAGGAATTGCTGAACCGCTATCCGCAAACGCAGTACATCCTGGATGCCATGTACTACATGCACCTGTGTTACAAGGACATGGGCGACGAGAAGAACGCCCGGTTGTACTACGACAAAATTGTGAACGGCTATCCGGAGACCCGGTATGCGAAGCTGCTGAAGGATCCCAACTTTGCCAACCAGGTGAACGAGGAGGCCAACAAGCTAACCCGCTATTACGACGAAACCTATGCGAAATTCGTAGCCCGGCAATACAACGAGGCTTACGAGCGGGTGAAAAAAGTGGGTGAGCAATTTGGCGCCACCAACAGCCTGCAGCCCCGCTTTGCCTTGCTGGGTGCCATGTGCCTCGGCAACCTCCAGGGAAGGGATGCCTACGTGGAAGCCCTGAAGGAAATCCTGGCCAAATACCCGGAAGAGCCCGAGGCTGCCAGGGCGCGGGAGATTCTCCGCCTGTTGGGCGAAAAGGTGGCCAGTGGCCCCGGTCAGGAAAGAAACCTGCCGCTGGAAGAAGGGCAGATTGGCAACTACAAACCCAACGACACCCAGTTGCACTACGTTATTGTGGTTTTCAAACACGATGTGTCTCTGAACGATGCCAAAATCGCGGTCTCGGATTTCAACGGAAAATACTTCAAGCTGCAGCGTTTGCGCATGAACAACATTTACCTCGACAACGGGGAAACCAAGCTGCCGCTCATTGCCATCCGCCGCTTCAAAGACCGCGACGATGCCATGACCTATTACGACACCGTCATGAAAAACAAGGCGGACTTTCTGGAAGAAAGGAAATACAGTTACGACCTGCTTCCCATCTGCCAGGACAATTACCGGGAATTGCTGAAGACAAAAAAAGTGGAAGAGTACAAAACCTTCTTCCAACTACATTACCTTCAGTAAATGCCCTTCAACAACTGAACGAACGCCGGCAGCATCCCTGCCGGCGTTCGTGTTTGCAGCTTGTCAGCCTTTAAAAAAGTGGTAATTGACAGGTGAACTTATACTTTTGCCGGTCAGGATAAAACCAAAATTTCCCCATGCTTACCACACCTGCTCAGCCGATGGAATTCAAAAGAGGCCAGCTCACCGACGACCAGCTACTTGCGCTGTACAAGCGCATCCTGCTGCCCCGCATGATCGAGGAAAAAATGCTCATCCTGCTGCGGCAGGGCAAGATATCCAAGTGGTTTGCCGGCATCGGCCAGGAGGCCATCGCAGTGGGCGTGACCAGTGCCCTGCAACCCGATGAGGTCATCTTCCCCATGCACCGGAACCTGGGCGTGTTCACCACCCGGGAGGTGCCGCTGGTTCGGCTGTTCAGCCAATGGCAGGGCAAGCTGGCAGGCTTCACCAAAGGCCGTGACCGCTCCTTTCACTTCGGGGCTCTGGAATACAACATCGTGGGAATGATCAGCCACCTGGGGCCGCAACTGGCACTGGCTGACGGGGTGGCGCTGGCCCACCAGCTATCCGGTGAAAAGAAGGTGAGCGTGGCCTTCACCGGAGAAGGGGGCACCAGCGAGGGCGATTTTCACGAGGCGCTGAACGTGGCTTCCGTCTGGCAGTTGCCCGTCATTTTTATCGTCGAAAACAACGGCTACGGGCTGTCCACACCGGTGTCGGAGCAGTTCCGATGCGAGCACATCGCCGACCGGGCAAAAGGCTATGGCATGCGCTCGGTCATTCTGGATGGAAACAACATTCTGGAAGTCTATCAGGCCATCCGCCAAATTGCCGATGAACTCCGGCAAAACCCCGAACCGGTTCTGGTAGAGTGCAAAACCTTCCGGATGCGGGGGCACGAGGAGGCCAGTGGTGTGAAATACGTGCCGAAAGAATTGCTGGAGAGCTGGGCACAGAAAGACCCGGTTGAGAACTATGAAGAGTTCCTGTTTGCCGAAGGAATTCTCAGCAATGAGCAGTCAGAAGCCATCCGCAAGGAGCTGAAAGCCCGCATCAACGCCGGGTGGAAGGAGGCAGAAAACCAGCCGGACCCCGTACCCGATGAAGCCCGGGAACTGGCCGATGTTTACGCCCCTTCGGAAAACGGGGCCATTGCCCCATCCGCCGAAGCCGGGAAGAAAGAGCTGCGCTTCGTGGATGCCATTTCCGACGGCCTCAGAACTGCCATGCAACGCCACGACAAACTGGTGCTCATGGGGCAGGACATCGCCGGTTACGGCGGCGTTTTCAAGATTACCGATGGCTTCGTCAAAGAGTTCGGAAAAGAGCGGGTGCGCAACACCCCCCTGTGCGAAAGCGCCATCATCGGGGCTGCCCTGGGCCTCAGCCTGAAGGGCTACAAGGCCATGGTGGAAATGCAGTTTTCCGACTTTGTCAGTGTGGGCTTCAACCAGATTGTGAACAACCTGGCCAAGGTCCATTACCGCTGGGGCGCCAACGCCGATGTGGTGGTGCGGATGCCCTGTGGCGGCGGCGTGGCGGCCGGCCCCTTCCATTCGCAGACCACGGAGGCCTGGTTCACCCACACGCCGGGCCTGAAGGTGATCTACCCATCCAACAGCCACGATGCCAAGGGCTTGTTGCTGGCCAGCTTTGAAGACCCGAATCCGGTGATGTTTTTTGAACACAAGGCCCTGTACCGCAGCATCCGGGGGGATGTGCCCGGGGGCTTTTACACAGAAGAAATCGGCAAGGCCAAAGTTGCCAGGCCCGGTGCCGACATCAGCGTCATCACCTACGGCATGGGGGTTCACTGGGCACTGAAAATTTGCGAAGAAGAAGGAATAGATGCGGAAATCCTGGACCTGCGCACCCTCATCCCTTATGACCGGGCGGCCATTGCTGCCACCGTCAAAAAAACCAACAAAGTGATCGTCTTGCACGAAGCCACGCTGACCAGCGGCTTCGGTGCCGAGCTTGCAGCATACATTTCTGAAAACCTCTTTGAATACCTGGATGCACCCGTAGCCCGGGCGGCAGCGCTTGACACACCCGTTCCATTTGCGCCTGTACTCGAACAGAATTTCATGCCCGTGGAGCGGTTCCGAAGAAAATTGCGCGAAGTAACATTGTACTGATTTCTCCGTACCAAGGCTTTTCTGTCATAATCCAAAACGAAACTCCCCATTGCCGCCAGGCGATGGAACAACCATGAAATGCCTATGACCATTTTGTTGTGTACGAATGAGTCACTCCTGCAAACTACCCTTGATTTCCGCTTCAGAAAAGTAGGGTGGTCCCTCAAAGCCGTCACCGATGAGGCATCGGCCAAACAAGCCCTGAACCGGAATTTTCCCGAGCTCGCCATTGTGGATTTGCACATGCCGGATTACGCCGGACTCGACATCATCCAGATGCTCAACCGGGAAGCCGGTGCCCAATTCCCCGTCATAGCCGGCAGCCAACTGGATGAACTGGCACTGATCCGTGAAGCCCTTCGGCTGGGGGCACACGACTTCATCGGCAAGCCTTACCGCCCGGACGAGCTGATCCTGCGCATCCAGAAACTGACAAAATCCAGCAACGTATCGGTTTTGGAATAGTACGCTGCACCCTGCCATCGGGGAATGACTTTTGCATAAGCCGGGAGGAATCAAAAAAGCGCCACAGAGTGGCTATCTTTCAGCCTGTTTTTTCGCCTTCGGCAAAATGCGGGAATCAACATCAACTCTCCGTTCATGAAAGGAATCATTCTGGCGGGCGGGCTCGGCACCCGCCTCTATCCATTGACCCTGGCCGTCAGCAAACAACTGATGCCCGTTTACGACAAACCGATGATCTACTACCCCCTGTCCACCCTCATGCAGGCGGGCATCCGGGAAATACTCATCATCTCCACCCCTTACGACCTTCCCAATTTTGAAAAATTGCTGAAAGACGGCAGCGAGATCGGCTGCTCTTTTTCTTACGTTCCGCAACCCGACCCCAACGGCCTTGCGCAGGCTTTTGTGCTGGGTGAAGATTTTATCGGCAATGATGCCGTGGCCCTCATCCTCGGCGACAACATCTTCTATGGTGCCGGCTTGCCGGAGTTGCTCCAGCAAAGTGCCGACCCGGAAGGCGGCGTCATCTTCGCCTACCAGGTGGCCGATCCGGAGCGCTACGGCGTGGTGGAATTTAACAAGGATTTGAAAGCCGTTTCCATCGAAGAAAAACCCGCCAGGCCCAAGTCCAATTTTGCCGTACCGGGTCTTTATTTCTACGACAACCAGGTGGTGGAGATAGCCAAAAACCTGAAACCCAGCCCCCGCGGCGAGTACGAGATCACCGATGTAAACAAGACTTACCTCGAATTGGGCCGGCTAAGTGTAGGTGTGCTGGGCAGAGGCGTTGCATGGCTGGACACAGGTACGCACAGCTCGCTGCTGCAGGCCGGTCAGTTCATCCAGGTTATCGAAGAAAGGCAAGGGTTGAAAATCGGCTGCATCGAAGAAACAGCCTGGGAGATGGGCTTCATTGACGACGAACAACTCGAACGCCTCGGCCACAAATACATCAAAAGTGGCTACGGTGAATACCTGCTCAACCTGCTGAAGATGAAGGAATAGCAGGCTCCGACTTTTTCATATACCACAAGCCGGCAACCGCCAGTGCGCATACACCGCCCAGGAACCACCACAGGGTGCTGAATCCCCAGCGTGCAGCTATCTGCATGCCGATGGCCGGCGCCAGAATGTGTGACAGCGAGAAGGCCATGGTGAACAAACCCATGTATTGCCCCCGCTGTTTTGGCGGTGCCATGTTGAGGGCATAGGAATTGGAAAAGGGCATGTTGAGAATTTCTCCGAAAGTAATGGCCGTCATGGAGATGAGGGCAATGATGACGGGCATAAGGCCGCCCATGTCCAGAACGATGTACGACACGCCGTACAGGATGGTACCCCAGATGATGGTGTCCAGTTGATTGAAACGCCGTTCGGCCATGTAAACGATGGGCATTTCCAGAATGAAGATCAGCAGGCCGTTGTAAGCCATCAGCAATCCTATTTGCCCTTCGGTCAATGCCAGTTCCTGTTTGTAAAACACCGGCAGGGTGGACAAAAACTGCATGAATGCCACTGCTCCGAGTAGGGTGATGAGCAGAAAAAACAGGTATCGCCGGTCCTTCCAGGGAGAGCCAAAGCCTTCATCGTCAGAAACTTCCTCGGCAGGTGTTTCCATCTTCTCAACCTTTTTGGGAGCCAGTACCGCCCGGAACACCAGTGCCGCTGCAATGCAGGTAAACCCATCCACATAAAACAGGGTGAAATAGCCGTACTTCATGGCCAGCCACCCCCCCACTGCGGGCCCCGCCGACCAACCCAGGTTGATGGCCAGACGCAACAGGGAAAATGAGCGGGTGCGGTTTTCGGCCTTGCTGTAGGCAGCTACCGAGGTCATGCTTGCCGGCCGGAAGGCCTCCACCACCGTGCTCATGAGCAACACCATCAGGTACACCTCCAGCGGAGTTTTCATGAACTGGAGCAGGGTGAACAAAATGCCGCCCAAAAACAGGGTCCAGAATTGCACTTCGTAAAACCCGAACCTGTCGCTCAGCTTTCCGCCCAGGAAAGAGCCGGCCACCGAACCCACGCCAAAGGCCGTCATGGCCCAACCCGCCTGCTCAAGTGAGAAGCCCAGTTTGCTCGTCAGGTAAATGGTCAGGAAAGGCAGCACCATGGTGCCGCTCCGGTTGATGAACATCACCAGCGACAGCAACCAGACCGGCCTGGACAAGCCGGCAAAAGACTTCTTGTAAAGGGATATGGTGCGGGCGATCATTGGTGTCGGGTAATTTCTACGGCCACGAAAATCAATCCTTCCGGTGAGAAGCGGAAATAAAGCCCCCATTTCGGCAACTCAACGATTTTCCCTGTCACATTAACCGGCATCGGGAAAAATAAACAGCGGTGTTTGGCATCTTTCTTTGTGCCCTGTCAGTAACTCTCAGAACACACCTTTCTCCCTTCTCGCTCACAATACTCCACAAGAGCTTCTGCCGATCCCAGGCATTGAACAAACAAGGTTGCACGCAACCACCGGCATTTTTTGAACACAAAAACAAAAACTAATGACAAACATCCACCCGCGCTTTTATGCCCTTTTCTGCCTTCTCATTTGTGCTTTTCCACTCGCTTCGCAAAACCGGCTCAACCCCCTGGAGCTGAAAGTGAAGCAGGCCCAACAGGAAATATCCTTCAGTCAATTCAGTCCATTTGAATACCGCAGCGATGTCAGCAAATTTCCGGCTGTCAAAAGTGAGCTGGCAGAAGCCACCATGCTCGATCTCAAAATTTCCACATTAAAAGCAGCTTTTCAAACCCAACCCGGGGCCATCACGCTGGAAGTTCCATCGGCAAGCGGATCGCCGGTACTGGTTGACCTTGTCCGGTCCAATCCACTCGCGGAAGATTTTGTCGTTCGCACCTCCGGTGCAAACGGCAATGTTGTGGCTTACCGGCCGGGCATTCACTACCGGGGCATCGTCAGGGGGGAGGATAACTCCCTGGCCGCATTCAGCCTTTTCGAAGACGAACTCATGGGCATGCTCAGCACAGAGAAAGACGGCCCTTCGGTCATCGGAAAGCTCGAGGGCAAAAAGGATGTTTACGTTTACTACCGGGAAAAAGACATGCTGGCCCTGAACGAATTTGAGTGCTACGCCGACCACCCGGCCATGAAAAAGGTGGACCTGAAAAAGCTGAAGCCCCAAACCAATGGCAACGACAAGAGCGTCGCAAACTGCGTCTTTGCCTACCTGGAGTGCGATTACGACATGTTCCTCGAAAACGGCTCGGTGGCAGCAACGGTCAATTACATGACCGGCCTGTTCAACATGGTTTCTGCCCTTTATGCCAATGAGACCATCACCATGCAGGCCTCCGAGGTCTTCGTTTGGAACACTGCCGACAGCTATCCCACCACCAGCAGCATTGATGCCCTGAATGCCTTCCGCAGTACCCGGCCCACCTTCAATGGCGACATTGCACACCTCGTTTCACGGGGGGCACCCACCAACGGCGGCGTGGCCTGGCTGGATGCGCTTTGTTCTACCTATGCCTATGGCTACAGCTACATCTTCAGCACGTATCAGCAAGTGCCGGTTTACTCCTGGTCAGTGGAAGTGATCACCCACGAGATGGGCCACAACCTCGGCTCGCCTCACACCCATGCCTGCGCCTGGAACGGCAACAACACCGCCATTGACGGCTGCGGCCCCGCAGCCGGCTACAGCGAAGGTTGCAACGCCACAGTGCCCGCCAAAGGAACCATCATGAGCTACTGCCACCTGGTGAGCGGTGTTGGCATAGATTTCAACCTCGGCTTTGGCACCCAGCCCGGCGATCTCGTCAGGACAAAAGTTGCCAATGCACCTTGCCTGAGCACCTGCGTGCCCGGCTGCAATATGAGCGTTTCCGTTACCGGCACTCCCGCCACCAATGGCAACAACGGCTCCGCAACAGCCGAACCCTCCAATGGCACCAGCCCCTACAATTACACATGGAGCAACGGCGAAACCACGAGTTCTATCTCAGGCCTGGCACCCGGTACCTACTCCGTCACCGTAACCGACAATGCCGGATGCACGGCCACCGGCAGCTACACCGTCGAAGACCAAACCCCTTGTTCACAAAATGCCCTTACCCTGACCATTGTACTGGACAACTACCCTGAAGAAACCAGCTGGGAAATAACCGATGATGCCGGCACCGTGGTGGCCTCCTCCGGTGGCACCTATGCCAGCTATGCCGACGGAGCCACTGTCACAGAAAGCATCTGTCTGGCCGACGGATGCTACACCTTCACTATCTTCGACGTGTACGGCGACGGCATCTGCTGCTCTTACGGTAATGGCTCCTACAACCTGGTGGACGATGTGTCCGGAACGAACCTGGCCACTGGCGGAAGCTTTGGGTTTTCCGAAGCAACACCCTTCTGCCTGCCCGCCGGTGGCGGTGGTGGCGGTGGTGGATGCTCCTATTCCCTAATCAACCTGGAAAGCTTTGAAAACGGCTGGGGTATCTGGAACGACGGCGGCTCCGATTGCCGAAGAATCAAATCAAGCAGCTATGCCAACACCGGAATCAGAAGTGTTCGCCTGCGCGACAACACCAATTCCTCAACAACAACCACCGACAACCTCGACCTGTCGAACTATGAGGAACTGACGGTTGCCTTCTCGTACATCACGGTCAGCATGGACAACTCCAATGAAGATTTCTGGCTCCAGGTATCGCTGGACGGCGGTGCCAGCTACACCACCGTGGAAGAATGGAACCTGTACGACGAATTCGTCAACCTGCAGCGCTACAACGACACCGTCATCATTGCCGGACCATTTACCGCCACTACCCGGCTGCGGTTCCGTTGCGATGCTTCCGGCAACTCCGACTGGGTGTACCTCGACGACATCAGCATCTCCGGTTGCAGCACCGGTCCGAATCTCAATCCCACTGGCAACGACAAGAGCGTTTCGACCCTCCAGACCGCCCCGGATCGGGAAATGGCAGATTTCTCAGTAACCACCATGAAGCTGTCCCCCAACCCGGCGACTTCAGAAGTCACCATTGGATACAGGCTTTCCACTGATGCTCCGGCTCAGTTGATCGTAACCGACCTCACCGGAAAGGTGCACCTGCTCAGAAAAGTGGAGGAACAGCCCGGCGTGTACAAGCTGGACATCAGCAAGCTGCGCCCCGGCTATTACTTCGTTCAGTTGAAAAACAGTGCGGAAAGGCTAACCCAAAAACTGATTGTTCTTAGATAAACTCGATCTGAATTTACACGCATCAGGTCAATATGGCCTTCGGATAATTTTGACGAGAATAGGGTTTTCGGTTAAATGACAAAGGCGGTCCGGATCAGTTCCGGGCCGCCTCTTGTCATTCAGGAGTACTCTTTATTTGAGTTTGAATTTACCTACACCGGCCCGGTAGCCTTTGTTGTAAACTTCAACGGTGTATTCTCCGGCAATGAAGGATGAATTTACCGGAGCCCATACCAGGCATTCCTGCACTTCTTCGTTGGTGTAATCGAGCTGGCTCATCATGGTGAAACGAACTTCTTCATTTTTCTCTTTGTCCATGAAAAATCCTGAGCCCATGTCCTCCACTGCCAGGGTTTCACCCAGCGGGTTGATGATTCTGACGATAAAAGTCTCTGTGCCGGGCTTCACCACATCGTTGTCGAGGGCGGTGAAGCACACCTTGATCTGATTCACCCTTTTGGCTTTGTCCTCGTCTTTCACTTTGCCATTGCCCCGGACCTTCTGACCGACCGCTTTTACTTCGCGCATTTTCACCACAGAGGCAATGCTCACTTTGCTGGCGAGTTCCTCCTTTTCAGAAGTCAGTCTGGCTTTTACACTCTGAAGGTCCTGGTTTTCAGCGGTTTTGGCCTGCAGGTCAGTGGACAGGCGGGTGCGTTCCTCTGACAATTGCTCGTTTTCAGTGGCCAGCATTTCATTCTCTTGTTTCAGCTTTTCAATCTGTGCCAGGTATTGGCTGACCTGTGCTTTGAGGTTGTTGAGTTCAACCCTTGCTTTTGCCAGTTTGTCTTTCGAGCCGATGAGTTGAGAGATGCGGTGCTTCTGTTGTTCCAGTTCAGCTTTTTGCTGATCGATGAGTGCATTCAGTTCTTCGTTGCTCGTCTTTTGAGCTTCCAGGTCGGCCAGTGCCGCGTTGTACTGCATTTCGAGTTCTTCGCGCAACTTTTCGCTTTCTTCCAGTTCCGAAACGGTTTGCTCCAGTGCACGTGCTTTGGTGATGGAATTGTAGGCGAGGTATCCGATGGCCGCCAGCAGTAAGATGCCGACTGTGACGATGATGGCCGTCGTGTTCTGATTTTGCGGTTTGTTTGATGAGTAAGTGGACATAGTTGAGAAAAATTTACGTGTTTCAAATGAGGTTGAGATGTCAGTTTGCCAACTGTTGTTGTGCTTCAGGCTACCTGAAACATCTCGGGTGTATCCTGAAGTACAACCGGCTTAATAACCAAAAAGCGTTGGTAAAATTTTGAAAGCCAATGACAAATTTTCAAAATTTCCCGGCAGAGTTTCAACCGGAGAAGCCGCAAAGGAACTGATTTCCAGGTAGAAACCTCCTTTCCTGCTTCCTCCCTTTAAGGTGACAACTTATTAAAAGGTTCGGGAATGTGTGAACGGGCCATCATGCCTTGTTCACAGATGGAACAAGTGTTTAAGGATTCACTATTGATATGATTTTGCACTACCTTTGCGTTCAACTCCCGTTCTATTGGTTTCCAGCAAGTTATGATGGCACTTTTGGCAATTCCTGCCTGAGCAGCGCGTTCAGGCACTGAAAATTGTGACCATTGGCCCCGTCAAAGTCCAAAGTTCAGCCGGCTTGCCAATGACAAAGAGTTAACCGGGCCGTTCCTCAGCCCAACAATACTGATACATCATGACAAACATCCTGCGCCAAACCGTTCTCGCTTGCTTCCTGTTGGTTTTTGCCCTTTCGGCCTTCGGCCAAAACAAAGAACCCGCTTACACGGTGCAAATCGGCACTTTCGTAAACCCCAAACCGGAAGACTTCAAAAGCCTGCAACCCCTCGGCTTTGTTTATGCCGTTCCGCAAATGCAGAACCAGGCCAATGTCTTCATCGGTGGATTCACCGACCAGTTGGAAGCTGAAAAGCTGGCGGAGACGCTGCGCAGCCCCCAATACGGCTACACCAATGCCCGCATGGTGGAGCTCAACACCGAAGGCGGCCACTATTACACCATGGTGCAATTGGAAATTCTGACGGCAGGAAAAGAAATTGACTGGGAGCCCTACCTCCAACTGGGCAGGATCTATGTGGTGCTGGAAGACAAAGCCATCAAGGTTTACACCGGCATATTCCCGGACCGGGCCACCGCCTCCGGCGAGCTTTCCAGAATCCGCAAAGCCGGCTACGAAGATGCTTTCGTCAAGGATGTCAACAACGTCCTGTTGCACGAGATCGGTGACTTTGAAATAGGCCCGCGCCAAAAGAAGCCCCTGATCCCGCTCAACTTCGACCGCCCTCCCGAAGAATCCGTTGCAACGAAAAAGAAAATGGTGACGCAACCCGCCGAAGTCGTCGTTGCTCAACCCGAAATGCTGACCGCAAAGGGCGTGGAAATGGCCCCACCTGCTGCCCCGGTCAAAAAACCGGCCGTCAACCTGAGCGCCACCCTTCCGGACATCCGCTCCAATGTGAAGCGGCAGTCAGCCGTACAATTGCAGAAGGTACTCAAGACCCTGGGCGCCTATTCCGGCAAGGCCGACGGCTACTACGGCCCCAATACCCGGGCTGCCTACGAAAGGGCCGTGGCTGACAACCGCCAGCTCAAAAAGTACCGCATTCTGGCCCGCTACTACTACGCACCGGCCAACAGTGCCAAACCCGGCTCGGTACAATGGGCCATCAACTCCCTTTGGGAAGACAGCCCCGATGCCCTGGATATTCTGAAACAATCCAGCCTGCCGGTGGCAAAGGCCTATCGTGCTTATTTTGAGTTTGTGACGAAAGGACCCGGCACCACCGTCAACGAACTGATGAACAGCGCCATCAAACAGGCCTTTGCCAATGTGAAAAGTGAATTTCCCCGCTTTGATCCTTCCGCCACCTACGCCTATGTCAACATCGGGCAACTGATCCTGCACCTGCGCCATGTGCAGCAGGTCAGCCCCCAGGAAATCGAGGCACCCTGCTGGCTGTTCAGCAAGCACCCCGGCCCGGCGCTCGAAGCTTTTTCCGCTTCTTCGCAAACGCTGGGACTGCACATGCAGAACTGCGGCGGGTTCTGGGACTGGGAAGAGGTGCAACTCCTCCACGCCATTGCACAAGACATCGGGGCCCAGGACCATCCGGCACACAGCTCTACCCCAATGCTGGCATCCTATTTCCTGAACCCGGAAGCACCGGACGCTGCCACGCAGCAAGAACTGGCAAAATGGAGCGCCACCCTCTGGTCCAGCCTGAACGCCTGGTCCAGCCGCGACCCCATGTTCACCGATATGGTCAATGCCTTGAAGATCACCTGGTTCCAAACCCAGGTCTTGCTGGAAGACTATTACATGAATTACGGACTGAAAGCCAATGAGGCCACCGCCCTGGCACTGGCCACCATCAAGGCCATTGCCGGTGAAGACCTCAAACGCTTCATGTGACAGCCCTCCATGAATGCAAAAGGCCCGGCGACATTGGATCACCGGGCCTTTTTTATTGGAGGGAAGTTGTTTCAAAGTTTTGAGCGCTTGTTCTTTTCCTTTTTCTGCAATTTCAGAAGCTCCTTTTCCAGCTTGAGCTGCTCCTTCTCCAGTTCTTTTTGCAGCTTTTCAAGTTCTACTTGCTTGCGCAATTCCATTTCTTCCAGCCGCCCGGCCTGTTCTCTCAAGCGTGCCTCAGCTTCGTGCTGAAATTCCTTCATGCGCTCCTGCATCACCGCCTCTTGTTCTTTCATTCGCTGGCGCAATTCTTCCATGCGTGCTTTTAGCTCTGCTTCGTCAAAATTCCCATCGGCGTGTTGTTGAAACCACTCTTCGTCTAAATGGCCGAAGCGCTCACGCATCAGTTCTTCCAACTGGAGGGTTCTTTCTTTCAGCTCGTCGAAATCAAAATTGAATTCAAAGCCATCGGGATGGGCGAAAAACCGGTAATTGTCAAAGTCTTGTGGGTCGGTAAAGACATAGGCATCCCAAAACACACTGCCTCCGGCATCCTCCAAAATGATGGTCTGGTCGCCTTTTTTCATGCCTTTGATCTCCTGGCCGTTGATGATGACACTGCCTTTTTTACCCTCCTTCACAATGATTTCAACCGGTTCCTCGCCGGGGCCCGTTTCCACGATGATGGTCGTTTCACCCCTTCCGGTTTTTTTCGTCACAATCTTGCGCTGTTGTTTACCGAAGGAATGAATAACAGCCTCTTGCTCCGGGGAAAAACCACTTGCAGGTGGGGGAGCAGTTGGTGGTACCGGAGCAGCGGGTGGCACCGGCGGGGCTGGTGGGGTTGGAAGCTCTTCCATCAATTCCTGAATCCGTTTTTCGTGTTTCGGATACTCCGATTCCGGGATCACCCTGCCGTCAATTTTCAGCTTGGTGATCTCGCCGTTGCGCATTTCCACTTCTATTTCTTCCTTGCCGTTGCTGCGGTGAAAACGCCTGACTTCTTCCCGTTTTTCTATGTCGGGTATGGTGTCCGAAGACATTTCCTGCCAGTCGGTGAAAGTGGCTTCCGGCAGGTCGGGCTCCGTCAGAGGTTGGGCTTCTTCGGCCACGGCCGTGTTTTTGGTGTTGAACGAAAGCAGCAAGGTTGCGACCACCAGAATGGCCATTGCACTAATACGTTCCATAAGATCAGTTTTATTGGATGAAGGTTTCAGTATCCTGTGGATACGGTTCAACAGTCGGTAATTCTTTTTCATCAATGGCATGGCGAGCAGTGGCGCCGTTTGGCGGATTTCCTGCAACTTGAACAGGGCCCGGGCATACACCAGCGAATCGCCGCAAACGGCCACGGCAAGGTCATCGGCACTGTGCTCACGCTCCAGCCTTACCTGGGAGGAAATCCACCACACGGCAGGGTTGAAATAAAACAGGATTTCGACGATGGACTGAAGGAGGTTCAGCAGGTAGTCCTGCCGCTTGATGTGGGCCAGTTCGTGGGCCAGCACTGCCTCCACCTCCTCAACGGACAAGCGGTTGATGGCCCCCACCGGGAAGAGTACGACGGGTTTCAGCCAGCCGACAACCATCGGCACACCGGTGGCCAGGGATTCCAGAAGAACGACCTTGCGGTTCAGGCTCATTTCCTCGAGCAAGCCGTTCAGGCGCTCTTGCCAACAGGCCTCTGGTGGCGAGGTGTTACGGTACTTCAACCTTTGCACAGCGATCAGGCCGCCGGCAAAACGAAGTGAAAACAGCACCACTCCGAGCATCCACACCATGACGATCACCGGCAGGTGGGCATCGCACCAGGCAGTAAATTCTGACAGCCAGATACCGGCCCCTTGCGTTGGATTCCCGGGTTCAGGCCACAGCAACAGCGCACGGGTACTTTCCCCGCTCTTGTCCAACAAAAGCCAGAAAGTGAAAAGACTTGACACCAGCACCAGGAGCAATGCGGCGTACGCCAGCAGGTGCCGCACCCGGGCGGCGTTTTTCCGAAGAAAAAACAGAAAAGCGCTGAGAACGAGCGCCACCAGAAAGGCTTGCCAAAATGAATGAAGCACCGTCCAACCCAATGCGTGCAAAACCCGCTCTGTGAATATGTTTTCCAGGTAATTCATTGCGCTTTGGTTTTACGGAATCATTGCTGCTTCTTTTCCATCTCCTCGATCAGCGACTTGATCCGCCCGAGTTCTTCCACTGAGGGGCGGTGGTTGCCAAGGGCCTGCATTACCATTTGCATGGCAGAGCCGCTGAATACATTGTCCACGAAATTGTCCAGAAGGTTGCGCTGGATGGATTCCCGGTCGGGCACAGCTTCGTAAATGTGGGTGCGGGAATCGGTGTTGCGCTTCAGCAATCCCTTTGCGTGCATGATCTGCATCAGCTTCAGGGTGGTGGTGTAACCCACCTCCCGCTTGCGGTTCATCTCCTCGTTCACCAGCCGAACCGTGGAGGGCCCGTTGTCCCACAATACCTGAAGTATTTCCAGCTCCGACCCGGTGGGTTCGGCATATTTCTTTCCGGCCATTTCTGCTCATTTGAATTTAGTACGATAACTTTCGTAATGCAATGATATACGAAGTTTGTCGTAGTTGCAAGGTTTTCTACGATTTTTTTCGTAGAAGTTGTTCTTACTGTACTAAGTAGAAAACAACTACACCATAATTCTCAATAAAATCTGGCTGATCTCTTTTTGGAAAACCTGATTATACTACCAGTCTCTAGCCAAAATAACCTTTTAAAACCTCACTCCACCAATACCCCATTCTGATCTCACAATATCTCACCTCTTCGTTTCACAATGTCGGAGCCAACTTCCGGATAGCTCCTGTTTTGGAGGAAAAACCGTTAAAAAAACAAAAGAAAAATCCCACAAAAGCCTCTTTCAAAAAACCTCATTCCACAACCACCCACTTCAGCCCTTTCAAAACTTCTCCTTCCTCGCTGCGCAAAACCAGCCACCAGGTGCCGGGGGGGGTGTTTTTGCCCGGTAGATTTATTTCCTCGCTTCGCAAAACAGGGTGCTGCCACAGGCGGCGGCCGTGGGTGTCGTGCAGGCTGAGGAGGAGGTGTTGGGGCC
>JALWSS010000081.1 GCA_026993525.1 Saprospiraceae bacterium | reverse complement strand
GCTGATGGTGTCCTCCAAATAAAATTGACCGGACACCCATCAGATGTCCGGTCAAAAGCGAGACCAGTTTTCAGTCGGCATCACTGCGGGGGCAGCAATACTTTGTCGATCACATAGACCATTCCGTTGGAGGCCTTGACCGAGCCAATTACATTGGCGTCGTTGATCATGATCTTGTCACCGTCTTTTTTGATGGTGGCCTTGCCGTCGTTGGCCATGCCCAGGGTCATGCCGTCCTGTAGCATGAACTCCGAAAAGGCCGAGGTAGTAACGTGGTACTTGAGGATGTTGGCAAGTTTCTCTTTGTTCTCTGGTTTCAGCAGTTCATCCAGTGTGCCTTCGGGCAGTTTGCTGAAGGCTTCGTCAGTAGGCGCAAACACGGTAAACGGGCCGACATTGGCCACGGCATCCACCAGGTCAGCCGCCTCGAGGGCTTTCACCAGGGTTTTGTGGTCCGGTGATTTGATGGCTACGTGGGCAATGGTGGGCATTGAGTTTTCGTCTGCCAATACGGCTTTGGCCTGGCTGCCGGGATCGATGGCAGGTTCAGTGCTGCCGGTGGCGGTAGAGGCGTTGTCTCCTCCGCAAGCGGAGAAAATCCACATTCCGAGTAACAGGAAAAGTAGTCCGGGAATCAGTTGCTTTTTCATCATTTGCGTTTGATTTTATCGTTCAACCATTCAGCCCCGGGTGCTGCCCGGGATGCTTTAATTTCGGACAAATGTATCCGGATTGGAAATTCACCCCGCTGACGTCTGGCAACTCCCGGGGTGATTTTTGTCACAATGAAATGGCAATCCACTTCTGACGATTATCAGCCGGCTTTTTGATCAATGTCACTCAATGTGGTAGGTTTGCAACGCTCTTTTGTTAATGTACCCCTTTGCCCAAAGAACCTCAACAATCTCAACAACCTCAACTCCCGAAAGCTTTCGGGATCAACAACCTCAACAACCTCAACAACCTCAACAATCTCAACAACCTCAACAATCTCAACAACCTCAACAATCTCAACAATCTCAACAACCATCTCTTATGACCACCCAAATTCAATTCGTAAACACAAAAACAAACCCCCACCTTGAGGAAATGCTGACCGAAGGACTGGATAAGCTTCAACGTAAATACGCCTGGATCATCAGCGCCAGGGCATTTTTGAAAGAGGAAAATTTCGACACCGGCAACAACAAACTCTGTGAAGTGGAACTGAGCGTACCGGGTCCGAACATTTTCACGAAGGAAGCCTCCGACAGCTTTGAGGCAGCAATTGCCAGGGTGCTAAAGGAACTGGAAACCCTTCTGCGCAAACACAAGGACCGGATGTATAAGCATTGAACCGGATCGATCTTTTGTTCCAATTACTGGCACACAGTAATCATTGCAGTATACAATTACTTTTGGAAGATTCTTTCACTTCAAGTTTTCGAGGATGCACTTTTTACCCGATTCAAGGTGTATTGTAAGAATGTTTTTTTTCGATCGTTTTGTGTTGGGGGGCGTTGGCTGCTCAATTCAATTAGTATTAAGCAATCCAAGAGGTACCCTGTTTATGATGTCCATTAGGTAATCAGAATTATTGTTATGAAATTGCAAAGGATTTTTTCAGAAGTCTTGAACTTCTTTCATCAATGCAATTTTCATTTTTATTGTTACTTCGTCTCCGACAATTGCTTTTCCGCTTTCTATAATATCATTCCATTTAAGCCCGTAGTCAAGCCGGTTAAGTGTTCCGGTTACTGATAGATAAACTCGAGTTTTTCCATTAGGTAATTTTTTCTTTGACTCTAAGGTAGCATTTAAGACAATGGGCTTGGTGATGCCCCGGATGGTGAGGTCTCCGGTGAATTTGTAGGAGTTTTCTCCAGTTTTTTCAGCTGACTTACTCTTGAATATGAATTCAGGGTATTTACTGGTATAAAAGAAATCTTCTCCCAGCAAATCTTTGTCTCTGTCCTCATTTCCGGTGTAAACACTATTCGCCTGAATTTTACCTTCAATTTTGGCGTTTGCAAAATCATCCCCTTGTGTTATTACAGTTCCTTCAAATTTCTTGAATCTCCCTTCTACCTTGAAAAAAAGGAGGTGATCTATTTCAAAATTAACCGACGAACGTTCCGGTGCTACACGCCAAACAGTTTGGGCTGATACTTCAAAGAAGCAGGCGCCCAAAGCAAACAATGAGAGAATTAAATATTTCATGCGATTGCAAATTTGTGAATGAAAACTGATGGTCAGTTACGTAATTGGGTTTGGGACATTATGTGCTGGGACATTTTTTAGGGTTTGGGCGTCGCTATAGATTGTACAAAAACTCAATCCTGCCACCGTAGTTGAATTTTGACTTCGATCCTGGCTGTAATATCTGGTTCGTGTTGTACAAAGCGAAAGCGTCAATCCGGAAGACTCCCCTTCTTCCAATTGCAGCCTTGTAGCTAGCACCAGAACCAAAAGCTCTTTGGCCTTCCTTCGTGGAATACCGACCACCAAGCTCAACAAGAAGTTGTTTGCGGGTTGCGGCAAAGAACATCTGATAACCGATTGCACCTCCAAATGCGTTGTCAGCGTGGCTGCTCAATGCTTCGCTGTATCTTCCCAATCCAACAGAAGAATAAAGCGTGCCTACGGGGACGAGTGGGCCTCCTGTCAGTGGGTCTCTGGAGGCGGAACGAAAACTTCCTATTCCGCCAAAACCGTTGATATACATAAAGTTTTCAGAACCTTTGCGTGTCCATGAAATTTGGCTCAAGAAAAGCAACCCCGCTTTGTTGTGTTCAGTCTCGGTGGATGTTGGCATGGAACCAAGCACCCGGAAAGTTGTATTGTATTTTCCCAGCCGCTGTGTAGCGCTCAGGCCCCCATAGATGCCATCACCGGCAAGTTCATTGCTATTAATATAGATAAGGTCGAAATCAATCGTGCTTGTCCTGGTATCAATTTCATTGAACAGTCCAAATAGTTTTGACTGTGGATGACTGTCGGGAAGATTGCGTCTGTTCAGCTCATTGAAACCATACAAGAGGGTGGTTCGCAGGTTGGAAGTGCCTTTAGGTTTGAGATTTATTTTTGTAATGCCTATTGCATCAATGTTGTCATTTATCAGCATGCCATCCTGAAAACTGATCCACTGCCTTCCAACTGAAAATCCTAGATCTAATCCTGCATTTTCTTTTTTATCCAGGAAGGGAAATATTTCACCAAAATCGCCTTCAAAAAACAAAGTGTTTAGTTTGTAATTCAGTTCATTGTTAAAGCCCTCACCTTCACTGTTACCTAGCATGTTAAAGGTGTAACCTGTAAATCTGCCTTCCTGATCGAATAGTCTGAAGCCAGAGACAATTCTTTCAGTGGGTGTTAAATATAAATTGCCAAATAAATCAAAACGGTTCGCCCATTCCGACATGTTTCCAACTCCTGTATATGAGGATTGCAAGGCTGTTCGGTAGGTTCCCCAGGCAATGAAAGATGGTTGCCAGACCGCGCCAGTGGGCAGCTTAAAGCCCCGTGATACTTTTCCGGTTCCGAGCAATGAATTGCCCAATTCCAGAATAGGTTTGGGCCTGTTTGGGAAGGCACCTACCTGAAGGGGAGTGACTTCATCGCTCAACCGCAATGGACTTTCTGGGGCAGGGTCATCCAAGTCCTCAGTATCATCAGATGAATTTTCATTTTCAGCCAGGTAGGCAAGCACCTCATTAACTTCCTTATTGTTATCAAGACTTGTGTGCTGTGCTAATTCATTTTCGTCTTCGGAAAACCTGCCCGGCTTTAATTGAATATTTCTTTCCCAAAGTGTGATATGCCCATCCACAACTGCATCCGCTATTTGGCGGGGACTCAGCCCATAGTCAAAGCCAACAACTTGAATTGCCTGAATGAGGTTTGGAGGGACATTGCCGGCGATGAGTTTGATGTTGGCTGTATAAGGTCCCTGGCTGAATTTAAGGTCTTTATTTTTTATTACATATTTTGCCCACTTGCTCTCCGTGGGGTTTATCGATCTGCGGTGCTTTCGGACAGTTCCCGGCCTTCCAACCAAAATGGTTGACCTCGTTGAAGGTCTAATATATTGCAGTGGGCTTGGCGAAAAGTTGAGTGGAAGTACTTGTTCTCGTTCCCCACCCCTGAGCATTTTCACGATGAAATTGGTTTGGAGGCTGAACAACTGTTTATCTACAGGTAACTCGCCATGATGCACATAAATTGAATGTTTATCTCTCAGGTCTCCATTGGGGTCAATGTCACCGGATTGAAAAACTACATATCCATTGTTGTCGGTAATTGTGACCCGAAGAAATACAATACGCTCGGCATCAAAACCTGAAGGAGCATTGTGGCCTTCTGTCGCATTCTTGATTTCCACTTTTAATACTATTTTATCTTTATTCGCCTGCTTAACTATCACATCACCCAGTTGATAACCATTTTGTAATAGCTTTTTTCTTAATACGGCCGTCTGTTTGAGGAGCTCTAAATTTTCATTGATAATGGCCCGGGCTTCGTACCTGTCAGCGACGTCCTTCCAGCGATCCGGAAACTCGAATCCTTCTTCGCAATTGTCTTCGAATTCATCGGTTCCCCAACCTGCTTTGTAATCAAACTGTAGCCATTCACTCAGTGTAGCCATTTTTTTGGCAGCTGGATTATGTGGGAAAATGCCGGGGTTTATAATTGGAAGATCCGGGCCAACGAAATTATGGCTGGTTCTTTTTCTAGGGGGAGTTGGTTTGCCACCTACAAATGCTATCGGTTCATAAAAGTATCCAGAGGGAATTCCCGGCTCTTTACCCATGTGACAATCCTGGCAGCTGATACCTTTTTTGGCTGCTGGCGATGATTTGTATTCACTGAAAGTTTCTTCAACTCTAAACCCATTAACATGGTATACGTCGTGGCAACTTCCGCAAAATGCCGGGCTGGACATCTGGTTAAGCTGCTTTGCCTCGGCATGTATAGCTCGCCCCTCTTTACCCCGCTCGGTGTTGACCTCGAATTCATCACTTTCAATAACCTCTTCAAGAATTTCATTTCCAAATGGCCCATAAACTGGTTCAAAAATATCTCCTTCTGCTATGGGAAAACGGCCGCTCACCTTTCCGTATTCATTTTCCTTGCGATGACAAACAATGCAGGTGACACCCTCAAGTGAAACAGGGTCACGATTTGCGT
Source organism: Saprospiraceae bacterium (assembly GCA_026993525.1). Taxonomy (GTDB): domain Bacteria; phylum Bacteroidota; class Bacteroidia; order Chitinophagales; family Saprospiraceae; genus UBA6168. Next base: position 17,031 of record JALWSS010000081.1, on the reverse strand, counting down.
TAGAGGTAAACCCCGGTTCTTTCTTACTTATCCCTATCGGAGTGTGGCACCTAATACAGAAGTCGCCATTTGTCCCGTTCGTGACCACTGTGACAGCTGCCTGCATGGAAACAGCCACCGGGCTGAGCTGTGCGTAAGCATGCCCTGAAGCAGACCATTCTTTGTAATGGACAGGATGGCATGTCCCACACTCTGATGCTGATGGGTATTTGTTTTTCTCATATAAGGCCTCGTGATATTCCGTTTCAAAATCCTGCGAAATAGCCTTTCCAGGTAGTAGGAAAAGGAGTACGCTTGCCAGTGAGATAATGAATGGGAGAACTCTGTTGCTTTTCAAAGCAAAGCCAGAGGGGTAATTCATGAGATTCATAACGTACAGGTTAGGTTCTACTCAAATGCAGAGGATCGAAACAAGTGGCCACATTAAGATCAATAAGCAGCCTGAGATGTTGAAAAGATTACGAATCGCTCAAAACCTGAAATTTCTGCCTTTCAACGAATGGGTGATTCATTTGTAGGTCTGCAGTCTGGTATTTAAGAGTCAAAGGTATTAAAACTTTTGTTTCCAAATTCTTGCCATTTTTCTTTTTCCTCCTTCAAGGTTCATTCAGATTATTTACATTCATAAAAAGCTGAATACAAATCGAATGTTTGTTTCTTTGAGGAGACTCAGAAGAAAACCGGCAGAATCATTAGTACAAGAGTATTCCAGAATGACGAAAATTTTGCTTGTGGAAAAGACAAGATATACACAACTAAGCGCAACTGGTCAGGCCCTCTTCATTTGGGAAGCCTCCGACAGCTTTGAGGCAGCAATTGCCAAGGTGCTAAAGGAACTGGAAACCCTTCTGCGCAAACACAAGGACCGGATGTATAAGCATTGAAGAAAGATGTAAGCTGGCCGCTGATATCACTGCTACACGAAAGAGTAGTGCGGGAGTTGTGTACATTTGAGACATTCTCTCAATCAAACTCCTTTTACAATGAAAAACTTTCTATTTCTCTTCGCAACTCTGTGCATGACAGTGACCCTTGCCTGCTCTTCTGACAGCGGCACTTCTCACAAAACCAACGACAACACAGAAAGCAGTACCGGCAGTGAGGCCGATGCCAATGATTCCGAAAACGATGGCCCGGCAAACATCCAGGATGCCATGAACCAGGTGCAGGATGCCATGAAACAACTGAATGACGGTGAGGAGGTGGAAGTGGTCAACTTCCGTGAATTGCAAAAGTTGCTGCCCGAAAAATTCAACGGCTACGAGCGAACTTCCAAAGGAGGCGAAACCACCGGTGCCATGGGTATGACGGTTTCAACGGCAGAGGCCACTTATGAAAAGGATGGCCGGCAGATCGAACTTGACATCATTGACACCGGCGGCCTGGGCATGGCCATGATGGGCCTGGCCGCATGGACTTCAGTAACGGTGGACCGGGAGGATGAAAACGGTTACGAGCGCACCGGGAAGATGGACGGGTACAAATCGTTTGAAAAGTTTCGCAAGGATGGCGGCAGCAGCCAGGTAAGTGTCATCGTTGACGGCCGCTTCATCCTCCAGGCGGAAGCCACAATAAGGGAAGAAAACCAAATGGATGACCTCAAAGACCTGATCAGGGAAGTAGGTCCTTCCAAGCTTTCGAAGATGAAATAATCTCCCTGGAATGTTGCCGGCCCTTTGCGTGCCGGCAGCATTTTTCCAAAATCTTTCACCATTCCTGGAATGTGAATCCAAATTCGTTGCAACGTGCAACGGGTGGATTTGTATGCCCGGGAGCAAAGCAAAATGCAATGAAAAAGTCCATATTTTACCTGACCGTTTTGATGTTACTGTCATTCTTTAGTGCCTGTAAAGACGATGACGCTGTTCCCGGTACAGATGCCGGTGGGGGCATGATGAGTGCAACCGTTGACAGCCAGGCCTGGCAAAGCAAAAATGAAGATGGCGGAGCCGTTTATGCCGAATCACAAGGTACTCATGTGATGCAGGCCTGGGCATCAGACAACAGCTACATCAACCTGACAGTAGCGGGTTCTCCTTCCCCTGGGGCCAGCTTTGTTAGCAGCAACGGAGGAGTGACAGCACAGTACAAACCTGATTTCGAGCAGCCCGAAGTGTACATTGCCAGCGGAGTGCTGGGTTCGGCTTCTGTCACATTCTCCACTTTCAGCGAGAGCAAGGTAAAAGGCACTTTTACCATTACCGGTATCCTTATTACTTCCAGTGGCCAGCAGGAGGTGCAAATCACCAATGGCAGCTTTGAATTTGATATTTGATTTTCTCTAAAAAAAATAACTCACACTTCCTTTCAAAAAGAAGGGTGCACCGGGTGTAAAATGAAGTTCTGTAACCGGTGCCGGTTCGTTTTGCAGCCGGCTTGTGGTTTCGAACTGAGCGTCATTGTATTCGGTGTCGAAGAGGTTTTGAATTGAGATGGTAGCTTCAAAGCTGTCGTTTTTCCAACCTGCCAGCAAGTCCGTGACGAATTGGCCTTCGGCGGTGATGCTGTTGTCCTCATTGGCCGGCCGGTCAGCGATGAAGCGGTAACGCAGGCTGGCAAAGAAACCCTTCGGCAGTTGGCCGGTAAGGCCTCCGATGCTGGTCGTGGTAGGAGCCAGCGGGATGAAGTTGTTGCCTTCCGGTTCGTCCAAAACCCGGGGCAGGGTGTAATTGAAATCGAAGTCGGCCATCAGCCAGGTGTTCAGCTGCCAGCGGGCGCTGAGGTCGAGCCCCTGCCGGCGGGTGCGTCCTCCCGGTTCCACAATGGCTTCATCACCCACATAAATGAATTCCTGTTGGAGGTCCAGACGCCAGGCACCCAAGTTGAGCATCAGCGAGGGGGCGGGTTTCCAGATGACCCCTGCTTCCATTCCGTAGGCCTTCGGCAAAATGTCGTTTCCGGCTTTGGCCACAACCACCCGGGTGTCGTTGGAGTGGAAACCAATGCCTGTGTGGGCATACACCCTTACTTTGGGCGACGCATCGAAAAAGAGGTTTAGCTTGGGAGAGGTGATGCCTTTTGATTGGGTTTGCCGCAAGAATTGTGGAGCGAGGTGGTCGTCATAACTAAAATAAAAGCGGTCGTATCGGATGCCGGCATTCAGGGTCAGCCGGGGGGAGAGGCGGATGGTTTCGTCGAGGTGCAATCCGGTGTTGGCTTCAGTCACATCGCCCTGTGCAAGGCGGGAGAGGGTCTCACGCCGGTTGCGTGTATGGCTTAGTTCGTTGTTGCGGATGTCGTCAATTCGGAGTTGGAGACCCAGCTCAGTTTTGAACCTCACGGTGCCCAGCTTGAGCGTTTTGCTCCACGAACTGTTATAGCCAATGATGGAGCGGCCTTCTTTCTGGCGTATCTGGTCTCCGTTGACGGGGTCGTTGAGGAAGAAGGTGAAGTTGGAGTACAGTTCGAAATTGTATTTGACGAAGTAAAGCTGGTTTTTGAAGAAAGTTTGCTGACCGAGGTTTTTGGAAAAGGTCAGGCTGAGGTTGGACCGGCTGGTCTGTCCCCCTTCGGTGTTGTCAATGGCACCGAAACGGGAGATCAGGCCACTTTCCACGGCCCGCTGAGGTATTTGTCCGGATGCATCCCATTGGCTTTTGAAGGTTGAGAAGAAAATGCTCAGGCTCCGGTTCTCATCCAGTAAGGTGGAGTATTTGCCCATCAGGTTGAACCGGGTAAAGTTTTGCGGACTATCGAAATAACCGTTGGAGAAATAGTATTCCGAAGCCAGCCAGGCATTGCGGTTTTTGTTGCGGCCGCTCTCACCCAGCAGGTCGAAACCGGCCACAGCCCGCCAGGTGTCAAATTGCCCGGCTTCCAGTTTGAGGGCATTATGTTTTATGGCAACAGGGGTTTTGAAATCCACATGGCCGGCGGTGGCCAGGTTGCCGGCGGTGGCGTCGTAGTTGCCTTTGGCAAAGTCAACGCCTTTGACCATTTCCGGGATCAGCCAGTGCAGGTCGGCATAGCCCTGCCCGTGAGCGTGAGAGACCATGTTCACGGGTATTCCGTCCACTGTGATGCGAATGTCAGTGCCGTGGTCAATGTCAAATCCTCTGAGGAAAATCTGCTCAGCTTTTCCTCCTCCGGCGTGCTGCGCAATGACAAGGCCGGGGACAATGCGGAGGATGTCTTGTGAGGTATTTATCGGCCTGGTGTGTATGTCAACGGCGCTGATGTTGTCCACTTTTTCCGATCCGAAGGCTTTGATCTCAACATCCGGCAAGTTGATCTTCGAGGGGTGCATGGGTATTCTCACGGAGCTTGTCTCGTGGTCTTTGACGATGGCCTCCAGCCGGGCGTTGGCAAAGCCGAGGTAAGTGACCATCACCGTAAATTTTCCCGAAGGTAAATCCTGGAATGAGAAAAAGCCGAGTTCGTCCGTGTAGGTGAACTGGCCGGTTTGTTCCAACAGGACATGCGCTCCGATCAGACCTGTTTTGGATTCGTCGTCAAACACATAGCCTTTGAGCGTGCCGTTGTGAGCGGCTAATGTGCTTTGCAGAAAAAGAAGTGCTCCAACGATCAAAGCATGTTTTGAAACGAAACGGGTACCCTCGGTGGTTCTCATGGGTGTTGAGTTTATCAATGAATAAGAAGGAAAACGATGCAGCAGGCTCCCGGCAATTTCGCTTGCCGCAGTCTGGAGGCACAAACCAGTGTTGGTGATTGCAATTGTGTTGACCAGAGGGAAGGAGCGGCAAATTTACGATCCAATCCGCACAAAGAGAGAATTGATTCTGACAGGATGGAGCGGGATGCTCCCCTCACCCAAACACCTCTTTCAGCACCGCTCCCGGGCTTTTGCCGAAGCGCTGGCTGAACTTGCGGCTGAAATAGGATGGGCTCTCGATGCCGATTTCGTACTGTACCTCGGCAACGGTTGCGTAACGTTTTGATTCCAAAAGCCGGCGGGCATGCTGTAAGCGGATTTCAAGGATGAATTGCACCGGCGTGAGGCCGGTGAGGCGCCCCAGCACCCGGGCCATGTGGCGGGAGGTGTATCCGATTTCTCTGGCCAGCACCTCCACGTTGAACGCCGGGTCGTCCAGGTGCTTTCTGACCACGGATTCGGCCTGTTGCAGGAGTTGTTCTTCGCTGCTGAGGTTGTCGGCAGATTCAGCAATTTGCTCCTGCCACTGCTCCCGTTGTTGTTTGTTTGCCAACAGGTTCAGGATGCGGGCCTCCAGTTCCGGCAGGCTGAAGGGTTTGGTGATGTAGTCATCCACGCCCAGTTGGAAGCCATGCAGTTTGTCGGCCTCCAGGGTGCGGGCGGTGAGCAGGATGAACGGTATTTTCCGAAGGGAAGGCTGCTCGTTTATTTTTTCCCGAAGGGTGAAGCCGTCCATGTTGGGCATCATCACATCGGAGGTGATGAGGTCGAATGACGCAGCTTCTGACAGGAGTAGATCCAGTGCCTGCGCTCCGTCACAGGCCACCTGGCAGTCGTAGTTTTTCGAAAGGGAAGTGGACAGGAATTGGCTCATTTCGCGGTTGTCTTCCACAATGAGGATACGGGGCTTGCGGTCAGCGGGCACGAAGGCCGGCACGGCTCTTTTGCGCTCCCCGTCAGCTGTGGCCACTGCGGTTTCTTTTCTTTCTTCGGAAACACCGGCCGCCGCCACCGCCGCCACCGGTAGTTGCACCGTGAATGTGCTGCCTGCTCCGGGTTTTGATGTCAGGCTGATGTTGCCGCCCAGCAGTTCTGTCAGTTGCCTGCAAAGGGCCAGGCCGATGCCGGTGCCACCTCCGGCGCTCTGACCGGAGTTGCTGCTTTGGTAATAGCGATCGAAGATCCGGTTCTGGTCAGTTTCCGGGATGCCAGGACCGTTGTCGGTTACAGAAACGGTGAGGGTGTTGCCTGACAGCCTGCCGCCAAGCACCACATTGCCCCCGGAGGGGGTGAACCTGAGGGCATTGGCCAGCAGGTTGTTGAGGATTTTTTCCAGCTTGGGCACATCGGTGCGGATGTTCAGGCTGGTTGCTTCAAAGGCATCCACCAGTTCCACGCCTTTCACCTGTGCCGATGATTGGAATGAATAGAGGATGCGGCGCATCAGGTCTGTGACCGGCGTTTCTGACCGGTGGACAGGCACCTGGCCGGCTTCCATTTTGGCCAGGTCCAGAATTTCGTTGACCAGGTTGTGGAGGTTGCGGCTGTTGCGAAGGGCGGTTTCCAGGTGTGTCTGCAAATTGACCTGCCGGAGTTGCCGGAGCACTTCTTCCAGTGGCGAGATGATGAGGGTCAGGGGGGTGCGCAGTTCGTGGGAGATGTTGGTGAAGAAGCGGGTTTTCATCTCGTCGAGTTCCCGCAGGCGTGCGGCCTCCTGCTGTTCCAGGGTCAGGGCCAGTTCGGCTTCTTTTTTCCGGCGGCGCTGTTTGTAGTACAGGTATTGGAAGACCCCCGCAGCTACCAGCAGCAACAGCAAACCGCCGATGATCAAGTTGTTTTTGCTGTTGCGCTGTCGCGCAATTTCGAGTTGCTGTTCGGCAATCTGCGCTTCTTTTTTCGAGGTTTCAAAGCGGGCGTCGGCATCGGCCAGTTGCTGTGCCATTTCTTCCCGGAACAGGCTGTCGGCCAGGTCGGACGAACGCCTCAACAGATGGTAGGCAATGGCATAATCACCCAGGGCGGCATGCACCTGCGACAATTCCTCCCGGGCTTCCCGAATTTGATCGGTCATTTGCTGTTCTTCGGCTTGCGCCAACCCCCTTTTGAGAAATGCGGCGGCAGAATCCAGCATGTTCAGCTGCCGGTACACGGTGCCGATGTCGGTGTAAAGCAGGGTGGTTTCGTAATAGTCGTTGTTTTTTTCGGCCAGTGCCAGGGCCTTGTGAAACCAGGTGCGGGCCTTTTGGGTTTGCTGCCGGGTGTGCCAGACGAAGTTGGCCATGTTGTGGTAGGCGTAGGAGAGGATGTTTTCAAAATGGTGGGTTTCTGCCAGCCGGATCGCTTCATCGAGGTATTTGAGTTTTTGCAGGCTATCGCTTTCCACGCCGCCCAGGTTGGTGAGCACTTCGGCCAGGTTTTGCGGGTTGCCGGATTTGCGGAAAATGTCGGCCGCTTGCAGGTAATATTTCCGGGCGTTGGTGGTGTCGTTGAAATCCAGGTAGATGGTGCCGATGTTGGTGTACGCTGAGGCTTCGGAAATGGTGTCGCCTTTTTCCCGGCTGAATTGGGCGGAGAGCAAACCGTCTTCGACGACCTTTTCGCCATTACTTGTCGCTCTGTAGATGATGCCCAGGATGTTGTAGCAGAAGTATTTCCCCGTTTCGTAATTGATTTCTTCGGCCTTTTTCAGGGCTCCTTCGGCAGCCCCGATGGCCGCGTCATAATTGCCCAGCGAGTAGTTGGCGATGGCCCGTTTGTACAGGGCGTTCATCTGCCCTTTTGCGTAGCTGAGCCGTCGGGCCAGGCGGAGGGCGCTGTCGCTGTAAATGAGGCTTTCCTCCGGGTTTGAATTGTAGAGGTAAAATGCAATGTCACCCAGCAAGATCACCTTGTTGGTGTCTTCCTTCGCCTGCGGCAACAGGGCTTTGAGGCTGTCCGCAAGCGCATTTTGGCCGGAGGCCGACGAAAGAAATGATACAGTAAAAACGGTAATCAGGCAAAAAAGTGAATATCTTACTGGTGAATACATTTAATGTGTAAGTTTCTGAATTTAAGGATTTTGGGGTGGCCGGCTGAGAAATGAGCAACGGCAATGTCCGTTTTTGAACCCTCCGGAACCGGCATGTCTGAAATGGACAAAGCATTGTCTGAATAGAGAAATACACTCGCGCTGCCTTGCCTCATCTTTGCCACATCATTTGTTGATCAGCGGGTAAAGTTAGTCTGCCCTTGGTGGTGGTCAAAACTAATTCCAAAAGACGTTTTGGATCCTGTATTCCCCAAAGCCTTTGATCGCGACAATCAACATTCTTCCAACTCAACTCAATCGCAATGAAACAATTTTCAGTCATTCTTCTGATTCTGGCAATTTCATCCAATGCCTTTTCACAAGACCTGAGCTCGTTCACACAGGTGGCCCACTATACCATGAACAATACCGCAGCCGATGAACTCGGGCTTCAGGAAGACCTCACCCTCATCAATGTGGTGCAAAATGGTTCGGAAGGCGTGTACTGCAATGGCAAATACATCGGCAACAGCACGGATGCCAGCCTGGTGTCCACGGGGCAGTTGGATGCGCTTTACAAGCCATCGTTTGCCGTTCAGGTGGAGTTGAAAATTGACCCCGATGACGGCCTGAACCGGCCGGTACTGGTATGTGGTGACGGTTGGCGCTATTTCGGATTCTACGTCCGGGCTGATGGCACCTGGTCGCCCATTTTCAACGATGCCCAATACTTCGACCAGGTAACGGCACCCAAGGCCCAACCCGGCCAGTGGTACCAGTTGACCATGGTGTACAGCGGCCCCGACAGCACCGCCCGCTGGTACATTGACGGCACCTATCTCACCAGCGTGCAAGGCACTTTTAACCGCCCTGCCGATGACGGCAAGATCAGCAACACGCATTATGGCATTGGCAGCTCATTCAAAGGCTCGCTTCGCAACCTGAAAATCTTCGAGTCCGACGGAATTTTTTCCGGCAGCCGGCAGGTGAAGCCGTCTTTTTACGCAGAGATATTTCCCAATCCTGTGGGGGAGTACCTGCACCTGTCCGTTCCCAACCAGCGTGGCGGGGTTCAGTACCGGATTTTCAACTCCACCGGCGCCGAGGTGATGGCCGGCAACCTTTCCGCCGGCGACGGGATTGACCTGCGAAAGCTGCGCGCAGGCGATTACTTCCTGCACCTGCACTCCTCTGAAAAGTCGCAAGTTCTCAAGTTCATTAAAAAATGAGTTGGAAAAGGAAGGGTTGGAGGGGCAATCGTGCTAATACTCCCCATTCAGGTTGCCCGCTCCTCCTTCCGGCAAAAAGACAAGTCATGGATCAGAAAGCATTTTTCAGTACCCTGTTTTTCTTCGCAATGTGGTGTATTTCCTTCGGTCAAAACCTGCCGGACTACGATGTAAACAACCCAGTGGCGCTGGCCACCGGCGGTGGATATACCTACACGGAAGGCCACTTTCAGAAAGGCTTGCGGTTTGTGGAGTTCCTGGTTGATCAACGGCTGACAGCCCAGGAGGTGCAGGCCGGCAGAGAGGAATCGGTGGCAGAATTCAGGAAGAACCCTGCCATGGCCATTCAGCAAACGGAGACACTGGACCGGCAAATGCAGCAGGTGTACCAACTCACCGATCCGGTTCAGATAGCCCTGGTGCGCTCGGCCTTGCTGGCTCAGTTTCAGTACCTGTTCAACCAGACCACGGAGCAGCCCGTTGTGCGGCAACTCATTGACAAGTATTGCCCGGTGTTGGCTTTTGACCCCTATGCCGGGGTGGCCTTTACGCAAAAGGATTACGACGGCATGGTAAACCTCATGAAATTTCAGGCCGGAATCAGCGGCCAGCCGTTTTACCTCGATGAGGCCACCTACCGGCAATACCGGGAGCAACTGGTACAACAGTTTCTGAATGGCAGCCCTGAAGTTCGTCAGAGCATGGCCGTGATGGGTGTGGTGAGTGAATACCTGCTGGCCTGGTATGCCCAACTGGATGATGCCGGTCAGCAGCAGTTCCGGAATGCCATGCTGGCGCAAATGCCCCCGCAGCAAAACTACCAGCCTGTACAACCCGGCAACCAGCAGCCAGAGGCCTACAGCTACGATGTGCAATGGCCTGAAGGGGTGAACACGAAAGCGGAAAAACAGGCCTACCTGAGAAAACGCCAGGAGGAAATAAACTTCTCCAATTATTACTACAACACCATGAGCAACATGCTCACCGAGAACCACGCCACCATGCTCAACGTGATCGAAAACCTGGGCGGAGGTGACGACTACTGGAAGGTGAAGTACAATGATTGGTAAACGTAACAGCGATCTCCAGATCGCTGACAATAGGCTGGCGAAATAAAGAGCTGGCGATCAGGAGATCGCCAGTGCGTAACGCTGACAACCTGGTCTTTCCATAAGAAGTGAAGTGCCCATCGGTTAAGGAACCGGGAAACCGGCATCCCTGCTTTTTTCCTGCAATTATCACAAACTGAATTACAAAGCTATCCACAGCGATGAAAAACTTTATATGCCTGGTATTTCTGGTGTTGGTATCTGTACCGGTATTCGCACAGTCCGCCGACTGGTATTTCCATTTACCCGAAGGGAAATATCCGTTGAAACTGTCCACTGCCAGAATGCTGGTAAAGTTCAAAGAGGATGTGGTTAAGCCCCAGCGCGTGGCCCTGCTTCAATCAGTGGTCAGGGGCGGGTTGGACGCCGGCGATGTCACCTCCTGGCGGGGCTGCGAGGTGGTGGATTTACCCGAAGGGACAAAAACTGAAAAGGTGGAAGCCTGGCTGGACAGCCTGAATTCTGAACCCCTTGTGGACTATGCCCACCCGTTTTTCAGCATTCCTGACGGATCGGAGCAGAGTTACACCGATGTATTCATCGTGGGGCTGAAGCAGAAAGAGGATGTGCCCCTTCTTCAGCAATACGCCGACCAACTGGGGCTGGAGCTGATGCATCCATACAGGTATGATTCGAAAATGTGGTTTGTGAGGCCCCTGGCCGGGGCCAGGGTGGATGCCCTGCAGGCTGCCAACCTCCTGTTTGAGACCGGCCATTTTTACAGCAGTGAACCGGATTTTCTCATCGTCTCAAAGGCGCATGGAATAGTTGAGCCCCCGCCGGTGACCAACGATCCGGACTACCAATACCAGTGGCACCTGGAGAATGGGGGTACCTACTGCTTTACTTCTGCCACCACCGATGCCGATATAGATGCGGAAGCGGCCTGGGTTTATACCTCCGGCATTGCGACGATAAAAATTGCCGTGTTGGATGATGGCCTGGACACCACCACCAACGAGCTGACCCTGCTCAGTGGATACAACGCCACTTCCAACGACCCGCTGAACACCATGAGCCCTTACCAGGGGCACGGAGACAATGTGGCCTTCATTGCGGCAGCGAAGGCCAACAACAACCTCTGTGGGGCCGGGGTGGCAAATGGCTGCTCGGTGGTTCCGGTAAAAGTGCTGGACTATTTGAATCCGGCCAATTACGTGGTGGCTTGCCAGGCATCGTGGATCGCCACCGGCATTGACTGGGCCTGGCAGGACGCCGGAGCGGATGTACTGAACAACTCTTACGGAGGGGGCTCCCCGCAAACCATTATCACCAACGCCATCAGCCGGGCCACCACCAATGGAAGGGGAGGACTGGGCAGTGCGGTGCTTTTCTCGACCGGCAATGCGGGTGTCAACTCCATTGCCTATCCGGCCAGCCTGGGCAATGTGATTGCGGTGGGTGCATCGAGCCCCTGCGACGAGCGCAAATATGAATTCTCCTGCGACAATGACAATACCTGGGGCTCCAATTACGGCACTGGCATGGACGTGGTGGCACCGGGTGCCAAAATTGCAATTTGCAACATCAGCAATTGCAACAACAGCCCGACGCCACTTTTCAGCGGCACTTCGGCTGCCTGCCCTGTTGCATCGGGTGCGGCAGCTTTGATCCTGTCAAAAAATCCTTCGCTGACTTTTGATTCTGTCCGGTATTACCTGGAAAGCACCTGCAACAAAGTCTGGAACTGCAACTACCAGCCCAACCAACCCGGGCAGCCCAATGGCACCTGGTGCCCGGAAATGGGCTATGGCCGTATCAATGCCGGGGCAGCGCTGGCCGCAGTTCCTGCTCCCCCCAATACAGACGTCGGCATCAGCGTGATAACAGTCCCGCCCTGTACGGGGTCCAATTCGACAGTTACGGTGACCATAGACAATTACGGCAGCAACAGCGCTGCCGGCATTCCCATTCAATACAGAACGAAATTCAACGGGGGCGCATTTGGGGCGTGGACCAGTGCCGGCACCTATTCCGGCACCATTGCAGCCTATGGCGAAGGCACCCACAGTTTTACCATCAATGCAGCTTCCAACGGAGATTATACCATCGAGGTGAGAACACAACTGAGCGGTGATGCCAATTCCGCCAATGACGATCACTCCCGCGACTGGACCAACAATTCCGTCAGTTCTTTTCCTTATTCCGAAGATTTTGAAAGCAATGACGGCAACTGGACAGCTACCAACACCTGGGCCTGGGGCAGCCCCTCGGCAGCTTTTATCAAAACCGCCGGCAGTGGCAGCAAGGCCTGGGTCACCAACCTGGGTGGCAAATACCAGGACAGTCTTTACTGCACCCGGCTCACTTCTCCCTGTTTTGACTTTTCTGCCATGAGCAATGATCCCATTATGACTTTTCAGCTCATCCACCAGATCCAGCCCCGGTTATCGGGCCAGCTCACTGATTATGCCTGGATAGAATTAAGTACGGACGGTGGTGTTAGTTGGGCCAAACTCGGTGGGCTGGAGTCAGGTACAAACACCTACAACGACAGTGAGGGTTGGTTGGATATCACGCAAAAACCTCCCGGACAATGGCTGGAGGCTGCCCATGTTCTCACCGGCACCAAAGGCAAAAAGCACGTCAAGGTGCGATTTGTATTGCAAACCAATGGAGCCTGGGAATTGGAGGGAATTGGAATTGACGACATCAGCATCTTCGAGCCACCGGCCAACGACGCCAGGGTGCTGAGCGTGAACTCGCCCAACAACGACTGCAGCATGGGCCTGGAACAGGTAGAGGTGCAGGTGCAAAACCTGGGATATTCAACCATTGCCAATTTCCCGGTGGAGTATCGCTACCAGATCAATGGCGGCGCTTTTACCAGTTGGGCTTCAGCCGGCACCTTCCTCGGCAATCTGGAGCCGGGGCGTTCGGAGTTTCATTCGTTCACGGTTGATTTCAGTGCCAAGGGCGCTTACAACCTCGAGGTCAGAACACAGCTCAGTGGCGATGCCGACCCCGCCAACGACTCAGCCTCCAGGGCTTTCAACCACTACGATGCCATCAGTACTTTTCCAGCCACTGAGAGCTTTGAAAACGGTACACAGAACTGGTTCTCGGGAGGACAGAGCCCAAGTTGGGAACTGGGCCTGCCTGCTGACACCACCATCACCACGGCTTCTGACGGTACCAAAGCCTGGCTCACCAATCTCAATGGTATGTACAACTGGCAGGAGACCTCCTGGGTGCAAAGTGCCTGTTATGACCTCAGCGCCCTCACCAACCCCGAGATATTGCTGGATGTGAACTACAATACCTGGTCTTCAGTAGGCGCCAATGTGGAATACAGCACCGATGGGGGAATGTCCTGGAATGTGATTGGCAGCCAGGGCGATCCAAACAACTGGTACAATGCTGCCGCTACCGATCTTGGAACACCCGGTTGGTCGGGGAGCAGCAACGGCTGGCTCACTGCCCAACATGGTATTGATTCGCTGGCAGGCCAGGCCGAAGTGATTTTCAGGATTCGATTTGGAGCCGGATTGTTACTATGCACCCTTTCCTATGATGGTTTTGCCTTCGACAAATTCATCGTCAGAGACCTGATAGCCACTGACGCCGCAGTGGATACCATTCTGGAACCCGGCCCCTTCCTGTGCGGTTCGTCGGCCAACACACCCGTAACAGTGGTTCTCAAAAACCACGGGGCCAATTCACTTTCGAACCTTCCCGTTGAGTACCGGGTCAACCTGAACGGAACCGGTTACAGCGCCTGGATGAGCGCCGGTACCTACCCGGGCTCCATTGCGGCCAATGACACCGTTCATTACACTTTCACTGCCGATTTTTCGGGCATCGGTGAGTACCAGTACCAGGTGCGCACGCAAGTGTCCGGCGACCAGGTGCCCGCCAATGACACTGACAGCTCCACGGTTACTACTTTCAACAATTCCATGTCCTCATTCCCGGTTTGCGAAAGTTTTGAATTGTCCGACGGAGGATGGAGCGTTCACGGCACCAACCCGTCCTGGGCCTGGGGTGCACCCGCCGGAACCACCATCAACTCAACGCCCTACGGCTCCAAAGTGTGGGCCACCAATCTGAGTGGAAACTACAACAATGACGAACTGTCGTACCTGCTCAGCCCTTGCCTCGACCTGAGCACAATGAACAACGGAAAAATATCAATCGCACTGTACTACCTGTCCGAAAGCGCAAAGGATGGGTTGAAGATGCAGTACAGCATTGACGGAGGGCTCAATTGGAACACAGAGAGTTTTGCCGTAAGTGCCTACAACGACAACAACATAACAGCCTTTTCAGGACTGGACACCAAAGACGGCTGGTCGGGCAACAGTGGCCAATGGGTCACTGCCCAGGCATACATCAGCCCCCTGGGCTCGTCCAATGTGTTGATCAGGTTTGTATTCGGCTCCGACGGAGCCAACGTGAATGAAGGGGTGGCCATTGACAATATCTGCATCTATGACCTTGACAATATCCCTGTGAGTGCAATCTCCGGTTGCAATTCCTATTCGGCAATGGCTGTTTCCGGCTTCAGCCCGGTTGATCTGTTGGATGAAAACGGGGGCATCGGAGCCTCTGTGAACCCCCAGGGCAACAACCTGGGCACCCTAACGCTCGATCTGAACGACATGGCAAGTGTGCCACAGGCCGCCAACAATACTTACTACTTGCCGAGGTATTTCAACCTCAACTGCAACGGTGGCGCCGATTGCCCTTCTTCAGGCAACTTTCCGCAGGGAGATGTATCCGTTTCCCTTTATTTCGAAACGCCGGAACTGGATGACTACAACATTGCCGGGAGTACCGCATACGGCATTGCCGACCTGTATGTCACCCATTACGACGGCAGTCCTGAAAACTGCACGCTCAATGACAATTCGGGGGGAACTTATACACTCATTTCAAAGAATGACATCTTCAGCCAGTTCTTCAACAACAGTACTGCGTTCAGCCTGGAGTTTGCGGTCAGCAAGTTTTCAGAGTTCGGAGCTCACGGCACGGCAACCCCCCTGGCTCCACCGCCGCCCCTGCCGTTGGAGTTGTTGCACTTTGAGGCAATTGCCCAGAACCGGAATACGGTGCAATTGAACTGGACCACGGCACAGGAGGTGAACTTCTCGCATTTCGAAGTGGAACATTCAACCGATGGCCCGGATTTTCAATACACAGGAAGTGTGGCTGCCAATGGGTCTTCTTCGCCAACCACCGGTTACCATTTCACGGTGTCTGGTCTTCAGCCCGGCACCCATTATTTCCGGCTCCGCATGGTTGACACGGATGGTTCACTTGAATATTCTCCGGTCAGGGCAGTACAACTCAACAGTGGATTTACCAGCGTAATCGTTCTGCCAAATCCGAATAGCGGGCGCTTCACCGTGCTGCTGGATTCAAAGCTAAACGGACAACAGGTGCGTGCAAAGCTGTTTGCGGCCGACGGAAGAACGGTGTGGTCAACAGTCTTTGCAAGTGAAACACAAGAGGTGCATTTGCCACCGTCGGTGAAATCCGGAGTATATATTCTGGAAATCACAACCGGCAATGGCAACAGACATCTTTCCAGGGTCGCCATTTTGGAATGAACGAATGCCGGGCCCCCTGAAAAAACTTGGGATCAACTTCTCTGAACTTTTATTGCCTCACACGGAGGCCACGGTGCCCACGGAGGTTATTTTCTCAGTTTTTTTTGGGGTTTTCAGGAGGTTTTTCTTTGGTTTTTTTCTGGTTTTTGGGCACCCAACGCTGGCAGGGTTCGGAACCACTGCCAGCGTTTGCAATTCAGGCCGCAACTGAAAGTTGCAACCTGATGCGGAACCTCCCGAGCTTGACTCGGGATCAACTCCTCTAAACTCCTCTAAACTCCTCTGAACTTTTATTGCCTCACACGGAGCCCACAGGGCCCACGGCGGTTTTTCTCTCTGTGTTCGCCGTGGGCTCTGTGAGAGGAAATCCCGAGACAAGCTCGGGAGTGGGATAATTCAGGCCGCAACTGGAAGTTGCAACCTGATAATGCCTCACACGGAGGCCACGGTGCCCACGGAGATTATTTTCTCAGTGTTTTTTGGGGTTTTCAGGAGGTTTTTCTTTGGTTTTTTTCTGGTTTTTGGGCGCCCAACGCTGGCAGGGGTCGGAACCACTGCCAGCGTTTGCAATAGAGGCCGCAACTGGAAGTTGCAACCTGATACGGAACTTCTCTAAACTTCTCTAAACTTCTCTTAACTTCTCTCAACCCCTCGCAACTTCCCGGATGCCGAATGAGGGCACTTTTTACAGTGCGCCCAATACTGACTGTGTCACAAAGCATTTAGCTTCGCCGCAAAACACCGACACATGGCACTATTCAAAACAGTCAGGGGATTCACTCCGCAATACGGAAGCAACTGCTATTTCGCCGACAATGCCACCATCATCGGGGATGTGGTGATGGGGGAGGAGTGCAGCGTCTGGTTTCAGGCGGTGGTGCGCGGGGATGTGAACAGCATCCGGATGGGCAACAGGGTAAACGTACAGGACGGCGCCGTCATTCACGGCACTTATGAAAAGGCAGCCACCACCATCGGCAACAACGTCAGCATCGGGCATCGGGCGCTGGTGCATGGCTGCACCATCCACGACAACGTATTGGTCGGTATGGGAGCCATTGTGATGGATCACAGCGTGGTGGAAGAAAACGTGCTGATAGCCGCCGGAGCAGTGGTGTTGGAAAATTCATTGCTGGAGAGCGGCCACATCTATGCCGGCGTGCCGGCCAGAAAAGTGAAACCCATTCCGCAAGAGGTATTCCAGCACAACATCGAGCGCATTGCGAAGAATTACGTCTTTTATGCTGGCTGGTTTAGGTAGTTTAGGCGGCTGCGCCGTGTTTAAGTGCCTTCGGCAAGTTTAAATGCCCTTTGGGCAGGTTTAGGCGGCTGCGCCGTGTTTAAGTGCCTTCGGCAAGTTTAAATGCCCTTTGGGCAGGTTTAGACGGCTGCGCCGTGTTTAAGTGCCTTTGGCAAGTTTAAATGCCCTTTGGGCAGGTTTAGGCGGCTTCGCCGTGTTTAAGTGCCTTCGGCAAGTTTAAATGCCCTTTGGGCAGGTTTAGACGGCTGCGCCGGGTTTAAG
>JALWSS010000080.1 GCA_026993525.1 Saprospiraceae bacterium | reverse complement strand
TTGGTTAGAATACCTGTCCCGAGTACTCGGGAGGGTCGCGGGTTTCCCGAGTACTCGGGATCCAGACCGCCAACTTTAAGCCCATCAGGAACATTGCCTGGTGGGCTTTTTTTGTTTGTATCAATTCGATTCTGCCATGTATTACATCTACATCATTCAAAGCCTGAAAGACGGCTCATTTTACATTGGTCAAAGCAAAGACATTGAAAGAAGGTTGGAAAAGCACAACAAAGCAAACAGCGGATATACTGCTACCAAAAAGCCATGGAAACTTGTCTATTCTGAAGAATTCAACTCCAGAACTGAAGCAATCAAAAGAGAAAAATTTCTGAAAGCACAGAAGAGCAAGGAGTTCATTGAAAGACTGATCTCCGAATAACTCCAAAGAGTTCAGTTGATTAGAATACCTTCAGGCTGAGTACTCGGGAGGATCGAAGCTTCGAACTACTTCTTTGATATACGGTCTGGTAGTTCAGTTGGTTAGAATACCTGCAGGCTGAGTACTCGGGAGGGTCGCGGGTTTCCCGAGTACTCGGGATCCAGACCGCCAACTTTAAGCCCATCGAGCTGTAGCCTGGTGGGCTTTTTTAGTTGCGGCTTATCATATTTTTTAATTTTCGACTCGATTACTTGCTAAGCATCACAGTTTGCATAACTGTTTTCAATGCTGGTCACCAACTGTTTCAAAAGTCAAATCTCAGTTGGGTGCCAGTTTGTACGTACTTGTACACCTTGGGCTCATTGACAGTCTCGTAGCCACCATTCCGATTTATAGTTTTGATGAGCAAGTCTTTACAAGATGATAAGTTGTGTCTTATATCTTTAGAAGTAAATCGGAGAACAGACCAGCCTTTACTTTCTAGTTCGTTGTTCCGGCGCTTGTCATAGTGGACCTGGTCGGGCAGATCATGCCAGGTGTCGCCATCGCATTCAACATTGATTGGACGGAGCTTACAAAAGATGGCGAAATCCAAAATATAGATTGTGCGGTCAGCGGTTTGAAGCCACCACTGCCTTTCAGTGGGAATTTGAGCGTTGTTGAGCATTTGAAAGAAGCTATCTTCAAGGGGACTTGTATTGAAGAGATAGTTGAGGTCGGTATAATTGAAAAAACGACTCTCAGAGGTAGGTACAAACGTAAGCCTATGCCCCCTCCGACTGATGATTGGCGTGGATAGTTCCAGCAATTCTTCCAATTCGATTTTATAATAGCGACGGTTAGCTTTCAGACTGTTAGCTGGTTCATCCGGAAAAAGGTCTTGCCGGCTCACCTCTGTCATCCTTCGTATAACACCATAGTGCCGTATCTTCCATTTATCCTCTTTGAAAACTGCAGTGGGATAGAATGCAATGATTTTCGCCTGGCGATTGCGAATAATGGGTGGTGCTTTATCCACAGGAATACGATACCATAGCTCGTTTTGGAGACGGGCATAGTCCTTTTTGTCATTCATAATTGCGACAAGGACGGTGTTCGGTTCTTTTTTGTATCGTGCCTTTGCCATCAATCAAAGTTAAGGTTTGTTCTTGGCAGAATTCCAAAATTGCTTGTTTTTCTGCGGCCCTATTATGATAAGTCGCCTATTCAAATATATAAGCGACAGGTAGATTTATAGGGTTACAACTCTTTTGAAATGGGTTGGATTTCCTCTTACACACAGCACTCCCCCCACCCCATCCGTTAAAATATTACAGAACCGAAAAAAGAGAATAGTTGGATTTGCGGAGAGCCTGAGTTGATACAGTATTTTATCACCACAAAATCCTTTCTTATGAAAACTTTTTACAGATGGGCATTTGTCCTGGTGGCTGTGCTTACGGGTACTTTGCAGATCAATGCCGCACACATCCTCGGCGGTCAGTTATCTTATACCTGTCTCGGTTCTAACACCTACAAATTTACCCTGACCATCTACCGGGATTGCAAAGGTTCTGGAGCTCCATTCGACTCGGCTTTGGGAGCTCAGATTCCAGCTACTGTAACCATTTATCAAGGAGACGATCAGATACCCTTCGGAATCGTTCAGTTGGAAGCGCCGGAGATCACGGATCTGGAATTTGAAGGTGAGTGCAAATGGTCTCAAATCTGTATTCAGAAGGGTGTGTACGAGTTCCAATTGGTGCTGCCTCCGTCTTCTCATACCTGGCACATCACCTACCAGAGGTGTTGTTTGAGCCATGCGCTTATGAATGTTGTTGCTCCCAATCAGACAGGGCTTACTTTCACGATAGCTCTGACCCCCGAAGCCAGAAATGTCTGCAACTCCAGCCCAGTTTTTGAGGGGCCGGAATTTTCCTGCTCTCATGTCAATGAACCCGTCTCCTTTCCACACAATGCCACTGATCCGGACGGGGATTCTTTGGTCTATGAGTTTTGCGCACCCTACATGGGCGGAGGAGACAACCAGGATTATCCCTTCGCCCCTGGCGGGGTGGCCCCAAATCCGGATTTGCCCCCGCCCTATTTGCCGGTGGCTTTTGCCTCTCCTTCTTCTTCACAAATGCCCATTCCGGGTCTTTCTTTAGGCAGTCTGTCAGGCTTGATCAGCGGCACCCCAGAGATAACTGGCAAGTACCTCTACGCCATTTGCGTCAGTGAATACCGGGATGGGCAGTTGCTGAGCCGGTCGCAGTTTGTAATGAGGAATGTGGTGGACCTGTTCACCGCAACCGAAGAATTGCTGCCAGAGAAGGGTTCGCTCGTTTATCCCAACCCTGCCTCCTCCGCCATTCACCTCAACCTGCCACTACCCTGCGAATCTTACAAAATCCAACTCTCCAGCCTGGATGGGCGTTATGCGAAGCATGTAAATTGCGAAGCGAGCCAGATTGATGTGGGACAATTGCAGTCAGGCATATATTTCCTGAGAATTGCCGGTGAAAAAATGAGCTATTCCGAAAAAGTCGTCATCCTGAATTGATTCCTGGCTACACATCCCTGGTAGCGCTTGCCGGACAGCAGTGGGGAAAGGAGTCCGGTCATTGCGAAGCGAACAGAAAAGGCGTTTCAAAACGCTGTGTTTTTGGCTACCTTTCTCAAAAATTACAGCACGATGAAAAGGCTCAGTTTTCTCCCCATTCTTTTTCTTTTTTTCGTCGCAATGGCTTGCGGAACCACCGGCAAATACACGGCCTCTGATAACGCCAAAGCCGACGATGTAAACAACCCCGAAGCCACCGTCTCGCTGGTGGATCACCTTCGGAAATTTCCCGGTGTGTTCGTTGATGGTACCGGTGAAAATGCCCGGGTCTTTATTCGGGGCGTAAACACGCTCTCGCTGGACACCGAGCCGCTCTTCGTCATTGACGGTCAGCTCATAACCGGTGGCCTGGCTGTGGCCTCCCGGGCCGTCACCGTTGAAAGCATCAAACGCATCCGGGTGTTGAAGACCGCCGCTGAAACTTCCCGCTACGGCCTGCAGGGTGCCAATGGCGTGATTGAGATTACGACGAAAAAAGAGTAGTGCTTTTAAGGATTTGAGGAAACGGGCCCGCCCGGCGCCCAGATGCGTACCTGGATGTAAGAAGCGACAAATTTTACAGGCTCAGCCTCGCCACCAGCACGGGACTTCCGTCCAGCATTGTCGAAGAAAGCCTCAACTGTTTGCGGCTTTTGGGATTCACTTTGTGCAGCGTTGGCACAAAATAACCTACCAGCGCGCCGATGGCGTAGCCGGTGCCAACATCGCTGAGGAAGTGCTTGCCGGCTTTGTAACGAAGGTAGCCGGTGGCGGCGGGCAGGGTGGCGGCCAACCCCCAAACTACTGGTTTGAGCCTGCTGTCGGGGTGGTAGTCGCACCAGACACGGGCCGTAAAGAATGACACCGTGGCCGAAAAGGATGCGTGTCCCGAGAAAAAAGAAAATCGTCCGTTGACGGTCTGTTTTTCTGACAGAGGTACATCGGGATTGTACATATACGGGCGGTTTCGCTTGACCAGCCTTTTGGTCATACCGGTGATGCCGTTGGTAACGGCAATGGACTCTGCCAGCAAAGCGCCGATCCGGGGTGCATCTTTCCGGGTACTCCGGTCGAGCAACAAAATGCCTGGCAGGGCCAGCGAGGTGAATAAAAAGCCGTTGCTCAGCTGGTGGGCGGTTTGGTCGTAGTTGTCCAGTGCGTCCCGGTCAAAGGCAGACACTTCACTTGCATCCAGCATGTTAATCTGCCCGGGGGTAAGCGGTTCCAGGCCTTGCTGAAGAAAATAAGAGGTTGTATTAGTGCCAAGCCCGAAGCCCAGAACAACCGCATCACGCCCCCAACTGAACTGGTAGAGGGAGTCAAATTGCTGGGCGTTGAGGACGCTGACAGACAGAATGCAAACAGCAAAGGCCAGCATGGACGACCTGGGCGAAGGGGAACTTGAAAGAAAGTGCATGGATATACGGTTCGACTACCAGACAGATTTGAAGACGCAAAGAAACGTATTCCAAGGCACCTTATTGCCGGAAGGCGAGGCCGCTTTACAACTTCACCTCCCGCACTTCAGCTATGGGAAGTTCTACATAGAAAGTGGTACCGATGCCGTTCTCAGTGGTAAAATAAATGTTGCCGCCGGCAGTTTCGATGATGTTTTTGCAAATGGCCAGGCCCAGCCCGGTGCCGGATGATTTGGTGGAGAAATTGGGCACGAAGACTTTCTCACGGATGTCCTCCGGTATGCCGGAGCCGTTGTCGCTGACTTCCAACACCACCATGTTTTTGTTTTGCCGAAGGGAAACCTCGATGACCCCCGGGCGACCGTCAGGGATGGCCTGGATGGCGTTTTTGAAGAGGTTGTTGAGCACCCGTGTCAGGTGGTTGCGGTCGGCGTACACGATGAATTCTTTGTCGGGCAGGTAGAGGCTGATCTGCATGTCGAGCCGCTCATTGGCGAAGAGGGTGTGGACAGACCTGGCCAGCTCATTCAACGAGAACAGGGAGTTTCTGGCCTTCGGCATCTTCGCAAAACTGGAGAAGTCGGTGGCAATTCTCGACAGGGCCTCGATTTGTTCCAACAGGGTTTCGCTGACCCGTTGTATCAGCCCTTCCAGGTCTTGCACGCCGTTGGCCTTTGCGCGTTGCAGGTACTGGATGCTGAGCTGCATTGGCGTCAGCGGGTTTTTGATTTCGTGGGCCACCTGTTTGGCCATCCCCCGCCAGGCGCCTTCCCGTTCCGATTGCGCCAGCAGGCGCGAGCTCTCTTCAATCTTTTTCAGGGCGTTGTTGTAGGCCTGCACCAGGTCGCCGATTTCGTCGTTGCGCTTCCACTCGATGGGTTCGTTGTAGCCGAGGCGCAGGCGCTGGATGCCCGCACTCAGTTCCGAAAGCGCTTTGGTGACGTTGTTGGCAATGAATATGGCCAGGCCACCCGTAATGAGCAGCATGAACACATAGACGTTGAGCAGGGCACTCATAAAGGCGGTCACATCACTGGCCAGCTCCCGCTTGATGGCGTAATACGGGATGCCCATGTAGGCAATGGCGTTGCCGTTGAGGTCATTGACGGGGACATAGGCTGCCTGGTAGCGGATTTCTCCGATGCGCTCTATCTGGGAGCTCTTTTCCAGTTTCAGCCGCTCCAGTTCCTGATAGGCGTAAAAGCCCATGATGGGTTCCACCAGCCCCTTCCGGAAAATGTCTTCTTCGGAAGAGGTGATGAGGTAGCCATCCCTTCCGTAAATGTTCACATCGAGCTGGTGAACGTCGGAAAGCAGGGGCACCAGTGAGGAGAGGGAGCGCCGCTCGTTGCCCTGGGCTCCTTTTCTGTGCAGGGATTTCAGCTCGTAGCTCACATTGGCCAGGGCGGAAGATACCTTGCGCTCCAGCCTGCCCCTCAGGTACTGTTCCGATGAATTCTGAAAGTGGTAAACAGTGACATATCCGATGCCCAGAAAGGCCATCAGGATCATGCCGATGATCCACATCTGAAACTGTTTGCGAAGCGAGGGACGGGTATTGCGAAGAAAATTCAAAGGGCCCGGCAGGGCGTCCAGGTAGTAGTTGATGCCACTGAAAAGCAGGATGCCCACCGTCAGCAATACAAACACATACGAAAACAGCGAGAAGGCCTTGGATATGCCCCCGATGTCGCGGCCGATGATGATGCTGAGGTTGTCCGTGGACTGATAGATCAGCTCCGAGCGCTTCATGTTGTTCTGCAAAAGGGCAAAGGCGCCGGCAACGGGTTTGGTGACATTGATGGTCTTAGGAAACGGCTTGCCGAACTCCTCAATCAGGGTGTCCCTTCGGTAAATGCCGTAGTCGTAACGCTGGAGCTTTTTGAGGTTTTTGTATTGTTTGTCCAGCAGCAGTTCCGTGTACACCTTGGAGGGTTCCGAGAAAGACCTTTTGAAACGAAGGAAGAGCAACAAAGGTTTGTCAGCGGGCAACAGCACCCTGAGCAGATAGCCGGGTTCGTGCTCCCTCGCATCCAGAAAACCGAGCTGAGGCGATTTGGCGGCAGCCTCCCGGAAGAGTTGCTCCATTTGCCCCATCGTCTGCTGCTGTTCCGTAAATGCCGTGCTGCCGTCTGTGTAATAAAACCCGCTGACCGCTACGGTGTAGTTGTGGAGCAGGTATTTGCTTTCACTTATTTTCTTCAGAATGATCTCGCGGGCCAACTCTTTCGGAACCGTGGTGCCTCCATAAGCCCCTGTGAGGCCATTCCATGCCCTGGCCTCGATGCTGTCCTGCAGTTTTGCGGTCAGGGCCGCCAGTTCCTCTTCGGCATCGGGGTCTTCAAAATCGGTCAGGGCCCTGGCCATTTCCTGCCGGTAGGTGATGTCCTTTTCGAGGTTGAATTTGTACAGCAACAGCATGGTGGCAGAGCTGAAATACATCAGCCACAGCACCAGCCAGCCCACCCCCATGTACACATTGCGGGTAAACATGTCGAACATGAACAGGTAAGAAGCCGCTGCCAGGAAAAAGAAATACCAGGGAATGCCCAGGTCCCCCATCTCGAAGACCGGCCAGGCCAGCAGCAGGGAGATGACCATGGCGGCAATGCGGAATCTGGAGGGCAGGCCCATGTTGTGTATGGCCAGCATCATGCGATGGCTGAACAGAAACAGTGACAGCAACAGGAAGATGATGCCCACAATGGCCAGGATGGATTGCACGTCCAGTGCAAAGACGTTTTCGAAGTCAAAAACGATGTTGGACTCCACGATGATGATCCGGAAGATCTTGGTCACCATCACCATGCCCAGGTTGATGGCCAGAAAGTGAAGTACACAAAGCGCCAGCCCCAGGCCCTTGTAAGGCGGGCTGTACTGTTTGATCTGAAATTCACGGTTGAAAAACACCATCATCCACAGCAGTAGCAGGATGTTGATGAGCATTTCCCCGAGGGAATCCATGCTGCGCAGCGACTCTGCTTCGAAAACCCGCTTGAAGGTGTCAAAGGATTCAAAATGCTCCGCAAAGCCAATCTCCACGGTGAACCAGCGCAGGCCGATGACCGTGGCCAGCATGAAAGCGGCTCCCACCCAGGGTTTGTAGCGCCGGGCCAGGTTCAGCGACAACTCATTGATGATGACCGCCAGCGCTATGAAGCCCAACAGGTAACAAACGAACACCCACACGAGGTGCTGCCGGTCGTGGATGGGCGGAATGGCATCGATCCACGCAAGGGTCTTGTTGTACTTGTTTACGATGGGAAACTGTGTCTTCATCCGGCTGACAAAGACCTGTTCGGGTATGGGAGGCCCTTCGGTAAAAAAGCGGTTTTGCAAATTCTTGCTCGAAATGGCGTATTCAGACCTGATGGGTATGAACCCCACCGCCATGCGGCCGTCCGGCAGGTTGCGCTTGATGATTTCGTAATAGCCGTTGCGAAGCTGCACAAAGCGGGTCACCTCTCCTTGTCTCAACAATTCCCTGACCATGTTGCTGTCGGGAATGGCCATGTTGTTCAGCCAGATCTGTAGCTCGTCCTGGTCGTAAATGGCAAGGTTGAAGGGCTGGTCGAGCAGTTCGTTGATGTGCCGGAGTTGGCGCTGCTGGTCTTTGAACTCGAGCTGTTCGAGCCTGGGATTGGTCAACTGTTCATCCCGGAGCAGTTTCTCCAGTTCGGTTTCCCGCTGGTGCAGGTATTCATTGATGCGCCCGGCATAGCTCTGAAGAAAATCTTCGGTATCCGTGCCAAAATCCAGCAACATGCCCAGGCTGAAAAAGACCAGGGTGGCGGCGATGGCGTAGTAAAGGCGCTGCTTCATGGATGCGTGACCAAATGAGTGATACCGAAGGAACCGGGTCCTCTGTTTACGAAACAAAGGTAAAAGGGTTGTGAGGTTTTCTTTATATTAAAATAGTTTTAATTTGAAAACGGCCGGAAGCAGGATGCTGAGAATTGGAGGATTAGCAGGATTGTGGTTCGGTAGCAAAGAACCCGGAACGTTCATCAATCACACCAACCCTTTCCAAATCCCCTCCCTTTGTCATCCTCCGAAGGAGGATCTTCACAATGGACCATCAACCACCAGTTGTTCCCTTCTTCCTCCGCAACCATATCAATCCGCCAATACCTGCAATGATGAGCAGGAAAGAGATGATCTCTGCCTGGGTGGGTTGCAGGGGCATCCATTCGTAGCGGACATTGACCCTGATCTTTTCGATGAAAAAGCGCTCGACACCGTTGAGCAGCAAATAGATGAAGAACAAGGTGCCGGGAACGGTGATGCGCTTGCGGATGGCCCAGAGAAAGCCGCCGATCAGCAATGACATTATTGTTTCGTAAAAAGGCGTGGGGTAAACGGGGGGATCGAGGCGGGTGCAATAGTGCCACTCACAGCCCTCGATGGGGATGCCGGCCCGGCTGACGTTGTGCGGAAAATCATAGGCCCACATCCAGTCGGGCAGGAACCACCAGTCGGGTTGTGGCGCAGCCACGATGCCCCAATCTCCGTCGCCGGCCAGCATGCAACCGATCCGGCCGACGCCATAAGCCACGATGAGCGCCGGCGCCACCGCGTCGGCAGTGGGCCAGAAGGGGATCTTGTGTTTCCGGAGGTACCAGGTCACCCCCAGGTAACCGCATATCAATCCGCCGTAAATGGCCAGGCCGCTGCCGGAAAAGAAGGTCTCCAGTGGCGCCTGCATGAAACCCGACGGCTCTTCGAGAATGGCGAATATCTTGGCGCCAAGTATGCCGGAGATGGCTGCCACCACGGTGATGTCGCCGATGCGGTCGTGGGGATAAAATTTCACAGCCACCTCTTTGGGTTTGGGCAGGGCGGTTTTCTTTTTCTCCCACCAACGCATGGCGCCGAACAAGGCCGCCCCCAAAATACCGGCCAGCAGATGTCCTTTGCCGGAGAGCAGCACCCCTGCCGCATCGGCCTGAAACTCTGCAAAGTGTTGCGCAACGTAAACACCCTTGAAACCCAGCAAAAAACCAAACAAGGCGTTGGAAGCGATCTCCCACGGAGAGGCAGGCATGCCCACCCTTGTTTTTACGATTTCAGGCTTGTAAACACCGGCCCCGGCCATGCGCTTCAACTCCAGGTAAAACAGCCACGCGGCCAACAAAATGGAGATGACCAGCAGCAGTCCGAAAGTTTTGAACACGGAGGTCCAGTTGTCGGGTTGGGTTCCGAAAAGATCGTGCAGCAGGTACGAGAGATCAGGATACATGACTGTGGGTTGGTGAGTAGTTTTCCATTGCGAAGCGAGGCAAAGTAAAACGTTTTGGAGGGTTTTTGAAGGGTTATGGCCCCGATACCGAAAGCTTTCGGTATCGGGGATGAAGGATTATGAAGGATTATGGAGGATTATGAGGATTATGGGGATTATGGAGGGTTATTCGGTTGGCGGTTGGCAGTTGGCGGTTGGCAGTTGGCGGTTGGCGGTTGGCGGTTGGCGGTTGGCCCCGATAGCTATCGGGGGCGGTTGGCGGTTGGCGGTTGGCCCCGATAGCTATCGGGGGCAGTTGGCGGTTGGCGGTTGGCGGTTGGCGGTTGGCAGAGGGTACGCTGTTTAACGCTGCTTTTGGCTCTTTTTACTCTGTGGTTATTAAGAGATGATGGAGAATTATTCAGGCCAGGTCACCCCGTCACGTGTCACCCCGTCACGTGTCACGCGTCACGTGTCACGAGTTACGCGTCACGAGTCACGAGTCACGAACAAAGCCCCTGGAACAATTCTTTGAAAGCCCCGGCTTCGGCGTACAGGCGGTCGTTGTAGGCGGTGGCCCGGAATCGGAGCTGGTGGGGGCGGTCGTTGCGCAGCACCAGTTCTATGGTGATGTTGCCGAAGCGCTGGTTGATGAGCTTGTTGCTGGTTCGGTTCTGGCGGGGTTTGAGGTAATAGCGCTCCAGGGTTTCCACGTCGTTTTTCACCATGTACACTCGGCGATCGGCCAGGGTCTGGCGGTAGGGCAGTTCCAGCACTTTTTCCCGAAGGAAATCCAGAAAAAAACGGCACTGGCGGGTGGGTACCTGTTCATTGGTGTAATGAACGGCAAACCCCTTGCTGGAGGGTGTATCGAGGAAATCAATGGTCTTTTCCACCTCATCGGGCAGGCTGACCCACAAGGCGTACTGGTGCCACAGCCAGTCCCTCAGGCGGCGGCAGGCCAGGGAGTGTTTCCACTCCTCAAATTCGGCCCGGTAGGTCTCGTCACGCTCGATGACCTCGTGCACAGCCGGGTTGGACGGGGTACTGGTCTCAGCTTTGCGGAACCAGCCTTTGAAATAGTCAAAAATATCTGTCATAATTTCCTTCGGTAAAATGGCGGAAAGTGACAAATGGCTCAGGTACTTGTCTGCCGCCGGGTTTTTCACTTTCTTTCGCCACTTTTTGGAGTAACAAGGGGGCGGCTGTCCGGTTCTGAAAGCCGGACGATTTGGCTCATTCATCAACTCAAAACCTGCACAATGGCTGGGCAAAGATGGTTTTTCGTGGTGAACCCCGTGGCAGGCAACCGGAAAGTCAGAGAAGCCTGGCCACAAATTGCGGACAAACTCAACGCTGCCGGCGTGGATTATGAATTCCGATGGACGGAGGGTCCCGGACTCGCCGCCGGAATGGTAAGGGAGGCCATTGCCACCGGATACCGGAATTTCGTCGCAGTGGGCGGTGACGGTACCGGCAATGAGGTGGCCAACGGAATGCTGGATCAAGATGAGGTGCCGACCGATGACCTGTTGTTCACCCTGTTGCCCATCGGCACCGGAAACGACTGGGTTCGACAAAACAAAATCCCCGGCAACATTCCCGACTGGATTCGCTTTCTCCGCAATGGCAGGATTGCCCGCCAGGATGCCGGCTGGGTGCGGTATTGCGCCAGCGATGGTGAACAAAAGCGTTTTTTTATCAACGTGATGGGACTCGGCTACGACGGCTACGTGGCCAAAGCCGCCGCGGCAGAGGGTGGCAAAGTGGCCAACAAACTGAGTTACCTGCTGTTGGTGTTCCGCTGCATGTTCAGCTACCGCACACCGACCATGAGCATCCGCTTTGACGACGGGGAAGTGAAAGGAAAAATGTATGCGGTGGTGGCCGGCATCAACAAATACTCCGGCGGTGGCTTTCAGCTTGTGCCCCATGCCCACCCCAACGACGGCCGGCTGGCGCTGACCATCGCCCGCCGGCTGAGCAAGCTGGAGGTGCTGCTGCTGAGCCCACTGTTTTACACCGGCTGGATCAACTGGCACCCCGCCATCAGCCTGCACGATGTGAGGGAGGCCTTTGTGGAACCAATGGAAGGGGATGAAGTACTGGTGGAGGCAGACGGAGAATTGCTGGGCACGGCGCCTGCCCGCATTGGAATAGTTCCGGATGCTTTGAGGATATTGGTACCCTGACGCCGGCGAGGTAGCGCCTCCGTAGCACGACCTTCAGGTTGTTGGTGAAACGGCTTGTCAGCCGGCGGCCGGCTTGTCGGACGGCGGCCGGCTTGCCAGCCCACGGCTGGGAGGCCCGCCAGAGTCGGACAAGCCGCCACTTAAATTCGTCAACGAGCGGAGCTCGTGACGAGCCGAGAGGATTTTTCATAAGTACATGCGGAGCCCTCACAGGCGCTAACTTCCGGTTAGCTCCTGCTTTCAGCTTTCTTTGACTTGGGTGATAATTCAGGAGCTGACTCGAAGTCAGCGCCTGATGTCCGTACAGGCGCTAACTTCCGGTTAGCTCCTGTTTTCAGCTTCTTTTGCATTGGAAATTAATTCAGGAGCTGACTCGAAGTCAGCGCCTGATGTCCGTACAGGCGCTGACTTTTGGTTAGAAACAGTTTTTAGAATTCCCGGTCGCGTAATCACAGCCTGGCCGCCAGTTCAGCGCCTTCTTTGATGGCCCGTTTGGCGTCCAGTTCGGTGGCCAGTTTTGCACCTCCGATGATGTGGACAGTCAGACCTGCTGCCCGCAGGGGTTCGGCCAGGGTGGTTTCAGACACCTGGCCGGCGCAGATCACCACATTGTCCACCGGCAGGATTCGTTTCCGGCCTTCCAGTTCGATGTGGAGGCCCCGGTCGTCAATTTGCAGGTATTTCACTTCCGACAGCATGTTCACCTTTTTCATGCGAAGGCTCAGGCGGTGTATCCATCCCGTTGTTTTGCCGAGGCCGGCGCCGTGTTTTCCTTTTGAGCGCTTCAGCAACCAGATCTGGCGGGGTGCCGGGTCGGGTTTCGGATGCCCGATGGCGCCACGGTGCAGGTACTCCATGTCCACGCCCCATTCCTTCATGAAATGCGGCACACAGGCTTCGGGCCGGTGGAGGGGGTCCTCACAGCCGTTTTCCGGAACGGAAAGAAACTCTGCCACGTCGAAGCCGATGCCACCCGCCCCGACGATGGCCACCGACTGACCCACGGGCTTTCGGTGCAACAGCACGTCCATGTAGCTGAGGCATTTGGGGTGGTTTTCGCCGGCAATGCCGGCAGGGCGGGGCCTGACGCCGGTGGCAAGGATTACCTCATCGAACTGCATGAGTACGAGTTCTTCGGGCAACACCCGGGTTTTGAGGTGCAGGTGCACTTTGTGCAATTCTATTTGCCTCCGGTAATAGCGCATGGTTTCCTCAAACTCCTCTTTGCCGGGTATGCGGGCGGCCATCCGGAACTGCCCGCCGATGTTGCCGGCAGCTTCGTAAAGGTGTACCTCATGCCCCCGTTGCGCAGCGATGGTGGCAGCAGAAAGCCCGGCGGGCCCGGCGCCCACGACGGCAATTTTTTTCTTCGCCCGCTTTTCGGCGGGCAAATAGTTGAGCAGGGTTTCGTGGCAGGCCCGGGGGTTCACCAGGCAGGAGGCCAGTTTGCGCTGGAAGGTGTGGTCGAGGCAAGCCTGGTTGCAGGCAATGCAGGTGTTGATCTCTGCCTCCCGGCCTTCGGCGGCTTTCTTCACAATTTCCGGATCAGCGAGGAAAGGCCGTGCCATGCTCACCATGTCGGCACAGCCTTCTGCCAGCACCTTTTCGGCAATCTCCGGCATGTTGATGCGGTTGGTGGTGATGAGCGGGATGCCCACCTTGCCCATGAGGCGCCTGGTGACCCACGCAAAGCCGGCCCTCGGCACCATGGTGGCGATGGTTGGCACCCGGGCTTCGTGCCAGCCGATGCCGGTGTTGAGAATGCTGGCACCGGCTTTTTCCATTTCCTTCGCCAAATGCTCCACCTCATCCCAACTGCTGCCGTCGTCAACGAGGTCGAGCATGGAAAGGCGGTAAATGACGATGAAATCCTCACCAACGGCCTGGCGAATGCCTTTGACGATTTCAATGGGAAAGCGGATGCGGTTTTCAAAACTGCCACCCCATTCGTCGGTGCGCTTGTTGGTCTTTGAAACGATGAATTCATTGATGAGGTAGCCTTCGCTGCCCATTACTTCCACCCCGTCGTAGCCGGCTTCTTTTGCCAAAGTTGCGCAGCGAATGAAATCCCTGATGGTGCGCCTGACGCCCCTGCCACTGAGTGCCCTCGGTTTGAACGGCGAAATGGGCGATTTGACGGCCGACGGAGCCACGGCCAACGGATGGTAGCCATAGCGCCCGGCATGGAGTATCTGCATGCAGATGCGGCCGCCGGCCTGGTGCACGGCTTCGGTAACCTGCCGGTGCTGCCGGACGTGCTTGCCGTTGGTCATCCGGGCCGCAAACGGCGACACCCACCCTTCCCGGTTCGGGGCCACGCCCCCGGTTACGATGAGCCCGGCACCGCCTCTGGCCCGCTCAGCGAAATAAGCCGCCATCCGCTCAAAGCCGCCTTTCGTTTCCTCCAGGCCCGTGTGCATGCTGCCCATCAGCACCCGGTTGGGAAGCGTTACAAATCCCAGGTCCAGCGGTTTGAAAAGGTGTGGGTACTTCATTTGTGAGTCAGTTGATTTGGTTTGAAATCGGGCACGGATGCAAGTCTAATTGAAACGGGGCTTATTCTGCAATCCGCGGGGGAAATTTTGATTATGAGGATTATGGAGGGTTATAGGGATTATGAAGGATTATAGGGATTATGGAGGATTATAGGGATTATGGAGGGTTATAGGGATTATGAAGGATTATAGGGATTATGAAGGATTATGAATGTTATTGGAGGTTTTTGGAAGGTTTTTTAAACAGTCTCCATCACATCGGGAAGTGCCTTTGCGACCCGACTTCATTGATTGTAAAAAAAACATTTTGTACCCTATTACCTTAGCTGTGGCAAAAAGCTGTGGTGACATCAGCCATCTTGTAACCCGCTGTTTCCTGCCTTGTCGGCAGACAGGCAACGGCGGGAATCATGCCAGTACCCCTACACACATCTAACTTCTATTCAAAACAAACATCACATCAGGAATGGCTTTAGCGCCAAATTCGGGATTTGAATTGAAATTGATGCTGATGCTCTGTAAAGATGTTTGATGTGATTAGGGGTTAATTCGCTAACCCCTCGTTACCCGTCTGGCCGCCGCCCGTCTGGCCGCCGGACAGGGACAGGAAACAAGGGGTTTCAAGATGTTTGATGGGGTAAAGGATGCTTTTTCAAGCCTCGGTTACTTCATGAGTCAGAGCTCTCAGAACCGGAATGATGGATTTGTGGGTAATGGATAGGTTTTTTCGGGTTTTGATTGGGGTTGTTAGAAAACAGCCCCCGGATTGAGTTCCGGGGGCTGGGGTCAAATTCTATTCTTGAGAAATGTGCTATGGCTATTCGATGATCACCTTTTGGGTGAGGATGCCCTTTTCGGAGCTGATGCGCAAGAAGTAGAATCCTGAGGGCACGTTGCTCACGTTGAGGCTGCTGATGCCATTGCCGAAGACGGAGATGGTTTTTGACAGAACCACTTTGCCATCTACGGTGAGGAGGCTGAGGTCGAGGTCTTGCTGGTCTTCTGCCTCAACGGCAATGCTGAGGACGCTCTTTGCCGGGTTCGGGAACACGGTGAGCGTAACATTCTCCAGTTTGTCAACGGTGCCGGTGGAGAATTTCGACTCCACGATGGTTCCATAATTCGGAGCTTCGGCGCATTCCTGGTCGCCCTGGTCGGTGTTGACGCAGGCCTGGCTGTTGTAGTAGAACAAGTCCATGAGTTCCACGTCGTCAACGATCCAGCCCAACTGGCCAACGGTGGCGTTGTCGTTGGTTCCGAACCGGAAGCGGATGTCCATTTCCTTGCCAGCCCACTCACTCATATCCACGTAGGTGGCCATGAACTGGTTGTTGGTGGAGCCGGTAAAGGCATAGAGTTTCGGAACAGGGATGATGAAGGAAGTAGAATAGGGAATTACCCCGGTGTAATCACCACGGAGCATGTTTGACTGTACCAACTGCCACTGCATGGAGCCGGCTTCTTTCACCTCCACGATGCCACCGTCAATGCCCTGCTCGGTATCGAACATGTGGTAGAAACGAAGCACGGGGAAGTCGCCCTCTATCAGTTTCGGCTCTGCGAGCTGGAGGCTGACACGGGACTCAAATTCAGAATTCTCGATGAACCAGGCGTAATCCGGGCTGTGCGCAAACACATCGGCAATCTGCCAGAGCTTGTCGGCATTGGGTGTGTTCGGATCCACATAGTAGAGCCAGTTGTTCTCGGCATTGAAGTCGGGAATGTCATCGAGGTACTGGCGGATGGAGTAAAAATCCGGTGAGGTTTCCAGGGTATAGGTGATGGTTTTGGTTTCCTCGAAGTTGAGGTCGCCAACTTCCAGGGTCACCTGGTTACCGGAAACGGTAGCCGGCACACTGGCGGATCCGGCTTTGAAGCTGGTGCCATCGGGTAGCTCATCGGTAACGGTGATGCCGGTAGCGGTGGGGTGCTTGTAGTTGCCCACTTCGATGGTCACCTCTATGTCGTCACCGGCATTGATGAAATCGGTAACCGATTTTTCGATGGTGATCTCGTTGCGGCAGGCAGGCTTGGTGTTGAAATCTTCTATCTGGTCGGTTGAGCTGGAGCTGCTACCCTGGCTGGCTTCCCAGCCGGCTCCCCTTCGGGCAAAGACATCCCAGATGAGGCATTCATTGGCGCCGCCGTAAAGCGCCTGGTCAGCAGCGAGGATGGCATCGCGGCCGTCAATGAACCCCGGGCTGCAGGGCTGGTTTTTCATGCCTTCGAATACCAGGCGGATGGCCATGTTGTTGCCTCCGGTGCCATTGTAGATGTCAGGATCCCAGCCGTATTCTTCCACAAAGGCCCAGTACAGGTCCCAGATCATTACAGACCAGACTTCGCCGATGGCATGTACGCCCAAACTTGAAGCTACATCACCAAATGTGAGGGGGTTGATGCTCATGTCAGTGGAGTAGGGATAGCGACGAATACCTGTGCCATCTGTTTCTTCGCGCAGGGCAAATGTTCCGACACCGCGCTTCATGGTTCCCACATCACCGGGTTTTACACTTGTGACCAGGGTAAACCAGTCGCTCCAGCCTTCGCCCATCTGCTCATCATTTGCGAGGCAGCCGGCCTGGCTGGGGCCGCCTGTCAGGCGGTTGGAAACACCGTGGCCGAATTCGTGGGCGATGATGCCATTGTCGAGGTCGCCGTCCAGTGCGGCGGGTATGGCACCGGGATTGACAAGGGTAACTTCCAACCCATTGCCGATGAACTGGCGGATGGTTTGACAATCGCTGAAGGATAGGGAGATGGTTGGGATATCCACAAAGCCTCCGTGAGTACCGGCACCCAGTGTCAGGGTTTCGTCCAGGTGGTTGCAGATGATGACCCCGATGGCGCCTGCTTGCTGGGCCTGGTAGGCTTTCCAGCCAAACTGGCACTCGCCGCGGTCAACCAGTGCGATTTTACCTTGCAACTCTTCTTTGTTGATGATGGTGTCACAACCGTCTGAAGGGACGTTGAAGTCGTCAATAACGAGGGCGACTTCTCCGGAAACGGGCACATCGGTGACATAGGCTCCATTGCCCCAGCTACCACCAACCACACCTGTTGAGTATTTGCCGGCGATCACTACAGGCTGGTCAACCTGCAGGTATTTTGCACCACTGGTGGTCCAGATGTACATGTTCATGGTGCCGTTGCCGCCATCGGGCGGGGTGCCGAAGTTGGCATTGTTGCTGTTGCCGGTGTCGGCGCCCTGTTGGGCACGTGCCTGCACATAGTCATTGGCCTCCCCTTCACCTGAATAATTGAGCGCCTGGAAATTTCCGGCAGCTTCGTCGAGTCCGTAATGCCAGACAAAATCGTGCATGAAATTGTTCCAGTAAAACAGGTTGGTGGTTGCGGCATCAAGTATCTGATCGGGCTCCCAGGTGGGGTCCCATGGGAAGTCAAAATGCAGGCTGTCGCCCCCGTCGGGTTCGTTGTTGAGGGTTTCTCCATCGCCGTCGCGGTCCTCGTAGGCGTGAACATTGTTGCCCCTTGTGATGGTATATTCAGCACCAGGTACGCCGTCGGTATCGTGCCAGCCGTAGGGAGATGCATCGGGGTCGGCGGGGCTGGCAACCAGTTGGCGGTCGCCGTGGATGGGGCTTTCAACGGGAGATGGCCACACGTTGTAAACCGGTTCAGCGAGGGCTGTGCTGAAGTTGTGTGTCACTGCCTGGTGGAGGTGGCCGGCTTCGCTTTCGCAATCTTCGTCAATGTGGCGGAAGGCGCTGCCGTCCACACGGCAGTAAACCGTCCAGTTGGTTTGGTCGAGGATTTGTCCGTTCACGGCATCCAGGCGGATGCTCCACATGTCGTCGTTGCCTTTAGGGAAAAAGGTGACATCCCAGGAGAGGAACACCCCTTCCTGTTTTGGCTGGTATCGGAGCTTTACTTCGATGTCTTGCCTTGCAAGGTTGCCTTTTTCGAAAACGTACCGGTTTTCGGCCGGCTGGTCTTTCAGGCGCGGTGTTTCGGGGGTCATTCCGAGGTGTTCAGCCACTTTTGCAACGGCGTCTTCAGCGCT
The DNA here is from genome assembly GCA_026993525.1 of Saprospiraceae bacterium. Taxonomy (GTDB): domain Bacteria; phylum Bacteroidota; class Bacteroidia; order Chitinophagales; family Saprospiraceae; genus UBA6168. Next base: position 4,123 of record JALWSS010000080.1, on the reverse strand, counting down.
CAGTACCGGCACCGAGGTGTTCACTTTCGTTGCCAGTTCCGGAATGAAGCGTTTGCCAACGTAAAACACTTTGCCGTCTTTGGTGATGCTCACGTTGTTGATGGCATTGTAAACGGGAATGCCATTGTGCTGCTGCATGAAATACACCCGGGTGATCCCGGTTTCCCGGTCGGTGTACATGTCACTGACCATCATGTCGCTGATGTCCTGTTCGGTCAGGTTCCAGTCCTGGTGGTGTTCTCTTATGTAGTTTTTAGCGATGTCAAGCGGTTGTTGTGCGAAGGCAAAAACAGCGCTGAACATACAGGCTACTACGGTTAAGCATTGTGTAGCAGTCTTAAATTTCATATCAGGCGTGGATTTTCGGAACGGACTGGAACATTCCCGAACCGGAGAACGGCTCCGGCAAATCATTCCAACTGTTCCTGGTTTGGTGAAAAAAAAATTGGTGAAAAGAATTTCAGGGCAAGCAAAAATAGCAGAATGCCCCAATTGCCCCGAAGGAAATCAGGCAAATACCAGACAAACGACAATTTTTGACAGGAAAGCAAAGTCGAGATGCTCATTCAGACAGGCTGGAACCTCTAATTCACGCCGTCCCAAAGTCTCTCCGTCTCAAAGTCTCTCCGTCTCAGACTCACTCCTCCTCTTCTTTCGCCTTCCGGCGTATCGTGACGGATTCCGGCAATTTGCCGTGTTTTTCTTCCCAATCGAGGCGTTGATTTTCAGCGTCCTTTTCGTAGGCACGGATGACGTCTTTCACCAGGCGGTGCCGTACCACGTCTTCAGCGGACAGGTGCACCACGGCGATGCCTTCGATGCCTTTCAGGATGTCAATGGCTTTGCGCATACCGGAACGCACATTCAAGGGCAGGTCAATCTGTGAGAGGTCGCCGGTTAGGATGCACTTGGCGTTGGGGCCCAGGCGTGTGAGAAACATCTTGATCTGCATGGATGAGGTGTTCTGCGCCTCGTCCAGGATGATGAAGGCGTTGTCGAGGGTGCGTCCCCGCATGTAGGCCAGCGGTGCAATTTCGATGATCCTGTTTTCCATGAGGTAGTTGAGCTTTTCAGCGGGGATCATGTCGTCCAGGGCATCGTAGAGCGGGCGCAGGTAGGGGTCAATTTTTTCTTTCAGGTCACCGGGCAGAAAACCGAGGCTTTCGCCGGCTTCCACAGCGGGGCGGGTGAGGATGATCTTTTTGACGAGCCTGTTTTTGAGGGCGTTGACAGCGAGGGCAACGGCCGTATAGGTTTTGCCGGTACCGGCAGGGCCAACGGCGAATACCACATCGTTTTCCAGGGCGGCATTGACCAGCTTTTGCTGGTTGACGGTTTTCACTTTGATCACTTTGCCGTTGGGGCCGTGTACGAGTACCTTGCTGTCCTGGTGGTGCAGGTGGTTTTCGAAAGGGTTGCTGCCGTTGAGCAGGAGTTCTTCCACCATGTGCACCGGCAGTTCGCGGTGCTCTTTCAGCAGGCGCACCATTTGCTCAAACTTGCCTTTTGCACGTTGGGTGAAGCGCTTTTCTCCTGAAAGGCGGAGGCTGTTGCCCCTGGCGGTTATGGAAATGTCGGGAAATGCTTTGCGAAGCAGGTTGAGTTTGACGTCTTTTTCACCGTAAAGTTCTACGGGGTCAACGCCGTCAACGGTAAGAATGATTTCGCTCAAATTGGACCTCAATGGATTTTTTTAATGTTGTCGCTGCGCAACAAAGGTGCGCTTTGGTGAAACAATTTAAAGTTTTCTTCATCAACATTTCCGGCAATTGCAATGGCCACTGAATGGCTGCCCTGTGTTGATGAACTGCTACATTTGCCTTGCAAAAGTAAACCATCGTGCCGGTTTGTGGCCTTTGTACCCGGGTTTTAATTGCCCGAAGGAAATCAAAGGAACAACCAAATGGCAACTTTTACGTAGCCAGTTGCATCCGGATTTTGAAAACACCCGCCGGATTAAATGGTTTGGGGCAATTGACTGCCCACCCCACCAGCACAGAAAACAAACACGCCATGGCCATTGTGACGCTGACAACGGATTTCGGGAAAAGCGATTACTACGCCGCCCTCATCAAAGGTGCTTTGCTGGGCTGTTCCGAATCCATTCAGTTGGTTGACATCACGCACGACATTCCAACCTTTGACATCGTGCAAGGGGCCTTTGTGCTTGGCAACACGTTCCGCGCTTTTCCCGAAGGCAGTATTCACCTGCTCAGTGTGAACAACTACGACGGCAACCTGGCCTTCATCGCCCTGGAGCGCGAAGGGCACTATTTTGTGGGGCCCGACAACGGTGTTTTTTCCCTCATCTTTGACAACCCGGGCAATGAGGTGTACCGCCTCCCGTACGACGCCGGCGACCCCTTTCCCATGAAAACAGTTTGTTGCCACGCGGTGGAGCATATAATGGCCGGAAAGCCGCTGAATGAGATAGGATTGCCGGCAGGCGATGTGGAACAGCGCATTGCGCTGCAACCGGTCATCAGTGAATCTCAAATCCGGGGCATTGTCATTCATGTGGACCAATACGAGAACGCCATTACCAATATTGGAAAACAACTTTTTGAAAAAGTTGGCAAGGGACGGAAGTTTTCAATCCAGTTCAGAAGAAACGAACCCATCCGGAAAGTCAACAACATTTACCACGAAGTGCCTGTGGGTGAGCCGCTGGCCTTTTTCAATTCCTCGGGTTTCCTCGAGATAGCAGTGAACATGGGCAAAGCCAGCAGCTTGCTCGGCCTGCAGCTTGACGACATGGTGCAGGTGGATTTTTACTGAAGATGCTGCAAAGCGCGCTGTTACTTTTGAAAAATGCTGCATTCAACTTTACCGAAGGCAATGGGTTTACTACTTTTGGTACCCGCTTTGCAAGCCTGGGGTTGCCGGCCCACACAAATCCACCTGAAACATTACGGACAGATCAACAATTGGTAAACTGCCAAAAGACCCTGCCATGAACTTCAAGTCACGCCTCAAAAGGTATTTTGTGAAACACCGGAAGAAAGCCATCATCATCTTCCTGGTGTACTTCGTTACAAAATGGACGCTGACGTTCATCTTTGGGGTGAAGATTCTTTCCGCTTTCAGGAATATCATCGATTGATGAGCTGCAAGGTTGATCCTCCATCCAATTCCATCCTACATTTGCGCCTTCATTTTTGAACGATTCTCATTTACTGAAGGCCGCATGACAAAAAGCACCAAAGGCTCCTTACTGCCCATCTTCGTCACCGTTTTTCTGGACATGCTGGGCGTCGGGATCATCATACCGGTGATACCTGCCTTGTTTTTTGAGGCCGACAGCAGCTTTTTCGACCCGTCGGTGAGCCATGATTTCAGGTCCATCACCTATGGTTTGCTGATAGGTGCTTTCCCGTTTATGCAGTTTTTCGGGGCGCCCATGCTGGGGGCCTTGTCCGACCGGTTTGGCCGCAAGCCGATGCTGATGGTGTCGTTGACGGGTACCATGCTCGGGTACCTGCTCTTTGCCCTGGCGGTAGGTTCCCGGAGTATTCCGCTGTTGTTTTTGAGCAGGATGTTGCCCGGATTCTTTGGTGGCAACATCTCCATCGTGTATGCGGCCATTGCGGATGTGAGCGATGAGGCAAGCCGCCCGAAAAACTTTGGTTTGGTGGGCATGTCCTTCGGCCTGGGTTTCATTCTGGGCCCCAGCCTGGGCGGTGTGCTGGCCGACGACAGTGTGGTGAGCTGGTTCGGACCCGAAACGCCCTTCCTTTTCACGGCCATGTTGACGCTGCTGAACATCGGATTGGTATGGCGCTGGTTCAGCGAAACCATCAAAGCCACCCGGCCCACGCCGCTCAATCCGTTTCAGGGCATCCGCAACATTGCAAGATCTTTTTCAGAGCCCCGGCTGCGCACCATCTTTTCCGTGGTGCTGCTGCTTTCGCTGGGTTTCAGTTTTTTCACCCAGTTTTTCTCCGTTTTGCTGATTGAAAAGTTCTCATATTCTGAAAAAGACATCGGTTTTCTTTTTGCCTGGATCGGCCTTTGGCTGGTCATTACCCAGGGCGTTTTCGTGCGGCGTCTGAGCAAAATTGCCGCTCCCAAAAAGATTCTCGTTTTTTCAATTCTGGCTTTGGGGCTGGCGCTGTTGTCATTG
>JALWSS010000079.1 GCA_026993525.1 Saprospiraceae bacterium | reverse complement strand
AGAGCGTCTGGTGGGCAACCACCAGGCGTTTTCTTCATACACCGGAGACCATTTTAAGGTATAAATACTTAAATCGGTTTTTGGGATGGCCTCTCTCCACTGAGTGTTGGAGGGGGGCTTTTTTGTTGCCCTTCGGGCGTTTAGTCACCTGCGGTGAGTTTAGTCACCTGCGGTGAGTTTAGTCCGCCCTGTCCGTTGGCCAGACGGGCTGACGGCGGAGTTTAGTCCGGCTGACGGCGGGGGTTGGCTGGATTACTGGTGTTCGTGAGGTGAAATTTTGCGGAGCGAAAACATATTAGAAAAAATTATCTTGCTTGGCACGGTTTTTACATTAAAACAAAATAGAATACGAAAAGAACGGTTCAATCCTTCAACCCGCCTCCACTTCCTGACAGCAGCGTGTTCGTTGCACCTTTTTCCAAAACAACACTATCACAAATTGGCAGTAGTGCAGACTACTTTTGAGAGACTACACTTACAAGGAGTACTAACCGACTATGAGACTACACAGTACCTCCTGGTCCGGAGAACCTGACCGTATCTGATCTCCGGAATTTTTCCTCAATAGTAGTTCTGTTTTGACGATGAGCTGGCAAGTGCCGGCCCTGACAACTATTGGCTTCACCACCGGTGAGTGAGCTGGTTTCAGCTCCTCACGGTGTCGAAGATATACTCCAGATCTATTAACAAATTCATAATCCAATGAAACAGAACACATCCCTTCGAGTAGCTGTGTGTGGGTTGTTCTTTATCCTGTTTGCATTTCAACACCAGGCTTTCAGCCAGGTGATGCAATGCCGGAACACTGACCCCTCAAACCCGGGAATTCTTTCCCCTGCAACGAACTGCATTGCCGACATTGATGAAGCCACTGTACTCGATACCCTGGCTACCACCAGTCCCGGCCCCTTTGTCTTTGTGATCAAAGAACTCTCAGGAGATACAATAGCCTGGGACACGACCCTGGTTAGTGCTGACCTGCAGCCTTACCTTGGAGACACCATTGCGATTGAAGCAATTGACACCAGTGGGCAGAACTGCACCTCCTATTGGAAGGTGACTGATCTGCAACCGCCAGCCATCCTCTCCTGTGAGAATGACACCATTCCTTCCACGCATCCACTGGATACTGCCAGTCTGCCGGCTGTTGTTGCCATGGATAATTGTGGGGGACCGGTTACATTGAGTCATGTAGATGCTCAATTTGGTCCTGACTGCAGCAATCCAATTCCTGAATTTATTGGAGCACTGGTCAGATCCTGGACAGTGGAGGATCAGTTTGGGAACCAAAATAACACCTGCCAGCAAACATTTTTCATTGAAAAGCCTGCTGTTGACTCAGTGGAATTTCCCGCTGATTATTTCCTGGATTGTTCCGAAACATCAGCGGATACATCCATCACAGGAGTGCCTACCCTGGCAGGATATCCCATAGGCGTGGGTGGATTCAATGTTTTGACAGTAACTTATCAGGACATTGACACCCTGCAGGCCTGTGGCGGTCATCCGCTCATCTTGAGGCAATGGACTGTCTGGGACACCTGTGACAATGTCATCAGGCAGGACACCCAGCAGGTGGTATTCATAGATACAATTCCCCCAACAATCAACTGTGTGGATACATTTACGGTGGAAACAGATACGCTGATGTGTACCACCGATGTGACCCTGCCCCTGCCATCCGTTGTGGATGATTGCAGCGGTACTTCCATCACTGTTGCCACACCGGGTTTTGGCTCTTCGGTATCACTGAATGACGTACCGAAAGGGACTTACGTCTCCACCTTTACCGTTACGGACAGTTGTGGCAACTTCAGCACTTGTCAGACGGTGCTTGTGGTCGAAGACAATGAAACGCCTGTGGCTGTGTGCGATGGCCTGAAAATACTGGCCTTGCCATACCCAACCGGAGTCATCACCCTTGACGCCGATGCCTTTGACGCAGGAAGTACGGACAACTGCAGCCCAGTCGGATTCGAAGTGAGCCGCGACGGAGGCGCTACTTTTACCCCGGAAGTCACTTTTACCTGCGACGATCTGTTTGATTCGATCATGGTGATTCTCCGGGTGTACGAAACGGTGAACCCATCGTCGGAAAACTTCTGCATGAACACGGTGGTGTTGCAGGACAAGCTGGCGCCCATCTTCACAACCTGTCCGCCAAATATGATTGTAGATTGCGGAACCGACCTCTCTGACCTGAGTGTGTTTGGGGAGCCGGTAGTGATTGACAATTGCAACGTTTCGCTGACTTCCGGAACCGTGTCCAACATCAACAGCACTTGTGGAACCGGAACGATAACCCGAACCTGGACGGCCGTTGATTCAAGTGGCAATTCAGCGCTGTGCACACAGGTCATTTCTGTTCAGAACCTGACTCCCTACGATGGAAGTACCATTGTTTGGCCGGCCGATACCAATTTCTTCAACCTGTGTACCGTACCTGAGGCCTTCCTTCCGGATTCATTGCCGGCAGGCTACAACTATCCTCAGGTAAGCAGTACCCAGTGCGAGATGCTGGCCATCAACTTCTCCGATCAGATTTTTTACTTCGCAAATCCTTCGGCTTTCAAAATTGTAAGGACCTGGTCAATTCTCGACTGGTGCCAGTACGACCCGGCCAATCCTGGTGTAGGCGTTTGGACGCACCAGCAGGTCATCGCATTGATGGATACCGAAGCTCCGACCATTGTGTCCGGTCCGGCTGATATCACCGTCGGCCTGAACAACACCTGTACTTTCGGCAGTGTGGTGTTGGACCCCGTCGTTGCCACTGATTGCAACCAGGGCATCACCATCACCAACAATTCTCCTTATGCCTTCAGCAACGGAGCCGATGCCAGCGGTAATTACCCGGCGGGTGTCCATACCGTCACATTTACAGTGACGGATGGTTCCGGTAACAGCACGACTACCTCTGTTACCATCACCGTAACGGACCTCAAGCTGCCGACTCCCTATTGCAATTCAGGAGTAACGGCCGAATTGCAGGACATGATGGGGCAGATCATGACCACAGTGTATGCCGAGCAATTGAACAACGCAAGCTGGGACAACTGCACCGATACTTCTGCTTTGAGCTACACCATGAGGTTCCTGGGAGATACATTGCCCCCGGTGCCGGCGCTTACCTTCGACTGCTCGCAGCGGGGTATGCACCAGGTGGAGATGTGGGTAACTGACCAGGCAGGCAACAGCGACTTCTGCATCACCACCATCATCATCCAGGACAACATGGTTGTTTGTCCGCCGGATACGCTGGTGGCAGGCAGTGCCATGATTGCAGGCGAAGTGGAATCCACGATGGGTGAGAAAATGCCCCAGGTGCCCGTACACCTTGACAACATGGGCCTGATGAACTACACTGGAAGCGTGGGTGATTTTGAATTCTTCGATCTGACGCCCAACGGCACCTATACCGTCAAGCCTGAGAAAAATGACGATACCAACAACGGTGTAACCACTTACGACCTCGTCATCATCGGACGCCACGTTTTGAATGTCAGCCTGATCACTGATCCTTACAAACTCATTGCCGCTGACATCAACAACAACGGCTCTGTAACGACCGCCGACATTGTGGAACTGCGCAAGCTGATCCTCAACATCTACCACGAGTTTCCGAACAATACCTCCTGGCGGTTCATTCCGAAATCTTATGTGTTCCCCAACCCAACCGATCCCTTCAATCCGCCATTCCCGGAAGCATTGTTCATCAACAGCCTCAACCAGGATATTTACGACGCTGACTTTGTCGGAGTGAAGATCGGGGACCTCAACGGAAGCGCCATTGCCGATGTAAACGGCAACCACGTTGACGAAAGAAATACCTATGGCGAACTGACCCTGCTCACCGAAGACACGGAAGTAAGAGCCGGTGAAACGGTGACAGTTCCCGTGGCAATTGCTGACTACAAAGACCTACTCGCATTACAGTTTACACTTGAATTTGAAACTGACGATCTGGAATTGCAAGGCATTGAAGAGGGTGCCCTTCCCGGAACCGTTGAGGAGTACTTCGGTACCACCCGTGTTCAGGATGGCATTCTTACAGCAGGATGGTTCTCGCTCTACCCAACTTCGATGGAGCAAGGAAGCACCCTTTTCAGCCTTGGTTTCAAAGCGAAGCGGGCAGGTCAACTGAGCGATATGCTGCGACTGACATCCAGGGGTACACCCTCTATGGCTTACGACCAGGATGAGGTGCCCCTGAACCTGAACCTCGCCTTTAACCTGAACGGGGAGGCCACTTCCAATCAGCACTTTGAGCTGTACCAGAACCAGCCAAACCCCTTCACGAAGGTGACCAGCATTGGCTTCAACCTGCCCTCTGATGAGCGGGTGAAACTGACCATCTACGACCTGGCCGGCAACGTACTGAAAACCCTGGAACAGGATTACTCAAAAGGCTACCACGAGGTGCGCATCCTCAAAGATGAATTGCCGACGACAGGGGTGTTGATTTACAAACTCGAAACCAACGGCTTTACCGATACCAAAAAGATGGTTTTGCTGAACTAAGATGTGATTACCTACCTTTTTTATAAATTGAACCGATGTTAGTATGTCCTCTGTCTTGATTGGCAGAGGACTTTTTTATGTCCTTCACGGCTGGCGCCGCAATGAAGCACCGGCTTTTTTTCTTGCCCTGGCCTGAAACAAGTCCCAATCAGATTTTTGATATTAAAAAAAGTTGCCAATTATTGGCTTTTTACGAAGTGACGGATTACTTTTGCAAGTGATTATCCAAACCGATTTTTGATCCTAATGAACATAACCATGAACAACCACAGACCGATTTACACTCGTTCCCTTCCCGGGCTGATTCTGCAGCTCATTTTTTCAAAACTTACAAGGCTGAAACCCGCGCTGCTCAGGTCAAGTTGATCTTGACTGACATCAGCAATTCCCTGACCGCTAAAAGTTAGCGGCTTACATCCTGTTTGAAGCAGGTTTCGACATCTCCCATTTACAACATTGGAAAAAGTTTGCCCCTTCACTTCCGGTCTTCGGCCGGCAGGGATCGCCATTGTACGACCCTGAATGAACGGACTGCGACGAAACTTACACACACACTCATTTTTCTGACGACCCAATTCTTTAACAAATCATAGTCCTATGAAAAAACCGATTACCCATGCTTTGTCCCATTGCCAGTGGCCATGGGAAGCCTATCTGAAACGAGCATTCCACGGGCTTTTGCTACTCGTATTCACATTGACCTCCGCCCTGGCCAATGCCCAGACAGGGTGTACCATGGCCTGCAACAACCTGGTGAATGTTTCCCTGCCGGCCGTTTGCGAAGCAGAAATAAATTACGACATGGTGCTGGAAGGCACCTACAGTACCTGCAACCCCAATGGGCCGGGAGCCTTCTCCGTGGAGGTTTCTTACCAGGGGGTTCCCATTCCCACCAGCCCGGTGGTCACCGCCGCCAACATAGGCCAGACCCTCACGGCCACGGTCACCCACATCGCCTCCGGCAACTCCTGCTGGGGCTCAATAGTTGTTGAAGACAAGCTCGCTCCGCAACTCGATTGCCCGGCCGATGTGACAGTGGCCTGCACGGCGGACACCACACCCGTCAATACAGGTTATGCCGTTGCCACTGACTGCTCAAACTTTTCACTCGCCTATTCCAATTCCACCCAGGGTTTTGGGTGTGGCGGACCGTACGCTGCCACTTTGACCCGCACCTGGACGGCATTTGACATTTACGGAAACTGGAGCCAATGCACCCAACTCATCAACATTGCTCTTCCGCAAACGGGTGACGTGCAGTTTCCCCCGAATTACGACAACATTGAAGAACCGGCGCTGGATTGCGAAAACCCGAACACCGACCCCTCCAACACCGGGGAGCCTTCCATCAACGGTCAGCCCATTCCTGGCAATGGGGGAGGGTATTGCAACATGGCCGTGACCCATTCTGACCAGACCATCCAGCTGTGCGAAAACAGCTTCAAGATATTGAGGAACTGGGTGGTGGTGTCATGGTGTACCGGGCAGATCACCAGCGATATCCAGATCATAGCCGTTATGGACAGCAAAGCTCCGACGGTGCAGTGCCCACCGGCCATGGAGGTCGGCACCAACAGCTCTCAGACCTGCACGGCTTCATTTTTTCTTCCTTCGGCAAACATCACCGACAATTGTTCCAGCACTTTTACGGTCAGCATGAACACACCGGTTGGGGTGGTGTACGGAAATGGTGGCCTGCTCAGCAATGTTCCGACGGGTAACCATACCATCACTTTCAATGTGACCGATGATTGCGGCAACAGCGCCTCCTGTCAGACCGGGCTCACTGTAGTAGATGCCTCACCTCCTACGGTGGTGTGCGATGCGTACACCGTAGTGACCCTCAACAACAATGGGGTGGCTTTGGTCTTTGCCCAGACTTTTGACGACGGCTCTTATGACAACTGCTCTTCTGTGGTCACTTTCGAAGTTCGCAGAATGCAAGCAGCCTGCGGCACCCAGCCGGTTTTCGGACCAACGGTGAAATTTTGCTGCGCCGATGTAGGCGATGACGTGCAGGTGGAAATGAAGGTGACCGATTACAACGGCAACTCAAATTCCTGCATGGTGGTGGTTCACGTTGACGACAGCACGCCACCCATCGTGCAATGCCCGGCCGATGTAACCATTGCCTGTACGGATGATTACAACGACCTGGCACTGACCGGCGAACCTGTCGTGACGGAAGCCTGTGGCATTGATACCCTGTATTACACCCAAAATGTGGACCTTAACCTCTGCAACATCGGAACGGTGACCCGCACATGGACCGCCAACGACCCGAATGGCAACACCAACTCCTGCACCCATACGATCACCCTGGAGGACTTTACGGCTCCGGTAATCGAGTTCCCGCCCAACTATGCGGTCACCTCCTGTACTTCCCCAGGCCAGTTGCACCCCGACAGTTTGCCGGCACCCTACAATGGCCCCGTGATCAGCTCAGATTGTGAACTGATGGCGGTCAATTATACCGACCAGGTATTCACCGTTGCGCCGCCGGCTTGCTTCAAGATCGTCAGAACCTGGAAGGTGATCAACTGGTGTACCTACCAACCCGGTGGCAGTACAGGAATCTGGGAAGCTACCCAGATCATCATGGTAACGGACGATACGCCTCCCACCTTTACCTGTCCGGATGATATGCAGGTTAGCGTTGATACCAACTGTGTGGCCACGGTAGTGTTGCCAGGCGTTTCTGATGTTCAGGATTGCAGTGATGACATCAGCGTCGAAGTCTTGACCAACCTCGGTTTTGGCGCCGGCCCGTTTACCGGCGTTGCTCCGGGGAGCTACGGAGCCACTTACATCGTCTCTGATGGTTGTGGAAACAGCAGTTCCTGCGCCATTGACATCACCGTCGTTGACGACAAAAAACCGACGCCCTATTGTAAAAACGGCCTGACCATCGAGATCATGAACTCCCTGCCACCCATGGTGGAGGTGTGGGCAAGTGATTTTGATGTGGCCAGTTTCGACAACTGTTCCACAAACCTCCAGTTTTCTTTCTCTCCGGATACGGACAGCACCAGCATGGTTTTGAATTGCGACGATATCGGGCAGATTCCAGTTCAGATGTGGGTGACTGATGAGGCCGGAAATCAGGACTACTGTGAGACGTTCCTCATCCTGCAAGACAACATGGGTGCCTGCTCGGGGCCTCTGGTGGCCAGTGTGGGTGGTGCTGTGATTAACGAAGATGGTTACAGTGTACAGGATGTGATGGTAACGGTCAACGACTCCATCAACAATATGGCAATGACCGGCCCCGACGGAAACTTCCAGTTTGACTCTTTAATGACTGGATTCGACTACACGGTGACTCCGTCAAAGGATACGAACATCGTGAACGGAGTGACGACTTTCGACCTGGTGCTGATCAGGAAGCACGTCCTGAACGAACAGATGCTGGATTCACCTTACAAGATCATCGCTGCGGATGCCAACAACAGTGCTTCGGTCACCACCGCAGATATGGTGGCGCTTCAGAAAGCCATCTTGCACGAAGTGGATACACTGCCTTCCAACAAAAGCTGGCGTTTTGTGGATGCAGCTTATGATTTTCCGGACCCCGCCAATCCGTGGCTGGAGGAGTTTCCGGAGGTGTACAACATCAACGACCTAGACGGCAACATGGACAGCGTTAACTTCCTGGCCATTAAGATCGGTGATGTGAATGGCTCTGCTGCTCCCAACGAGTTCTGGGACCCTGTGGATGAACGTACCGGTGAAACCCTGGTTCTGAAAACCGACAACCGCCGGCTGAGGCCGGGCGAGTTGGCCAGGATACCGATCACCTCCGAAAACTTCGAAGAGATCATCGGTTTTCAGTTCACCCTCCGCTTTGATCCGAATGCTTTGGAAATGGTGGAACTTGAGCCGGGAGTGCTGCCGAATCTCTCCGAGGCCAATTTCGGATTCAGCCTGATTGACGAAGGGGTGATCACCGCTTCATGGAACGACACCAAAGCTCAGTACCTGGATCCAGAGGAGGTATTGTTCACACTGGTGGTGCGGCCGGTTTCAGCCCAGGCACTGGAAGAGGCATTGGCCATCAGTTCTGATTACACCGTTGCCGAAGCTTATTTTGAAAGTGGTGACTTGCTGGATGTGGAATTGGAATTTTCCGAAGGAGAGGATATTGAATCTTCGCTTTCAGCGGTGGTGGCACCCAACCCATTTGTGGAACAAACGGCAATTGGCTTTTTCAATCCTGAACAGCAGGAAGTGACCTTGAGAATATTCAATACTGCCGGCGATCTGGTTTATGAACGTAGCCGGATGGCATTCAAGGGATATGACCGGTTTTTGCTCGGCCCATCAGACCTGTCGGTTGCCGGGACCTACATTTATCAACTGATCACGAGCGATGATGCGGTGAGCGGAAAACTGGTAAAAACCCGGTAAGATTAACTCCAGATCTGTCAAAAAGCAAAGGGCTGCGGAACTTTTCCGACAGCCCTTTTGCATTCCATATCAATGGGAACGTGGACATTTCGTGGCTTAAGACGGAGGCATTTTCCCCAGGTCACCGGTGATCAGAATTTTTTTTGCTTTTTCTGAGCCCACTGCAAAAAGCATTATTTTCAAAGATGACGGAAAGCCGGCGGATAATTGGATGATAACTGAGTGCCCCGAAGCCGATGCCGAAGGCTTTCGGGGCAGAAAAACCCAAGTCTGAAGGAAACCCCCTGAAAACAAGATTTTCCTTCGGAGAAATGCCTTTTTCCGGTGCGCTCCTATATGAAATCTTCAGGTTGGGCTGAGCCCTGTTTGTTTTTGCTATTTTTACCCCGGGTTGCCTCATTGTTCAACAAACAAACATCAGAAAACTGAGAAGCAGGCAACTCCCGGTAAGCTTACCGGAAAAGGAACATGAACATGGACCCAGCATCTTCCCAACACAAACTACCGGACCTTGGCGATGAGGAACTCGTCAGCTTGTTCGCCGCTACCCGGAACGAGAAGTACTTTGCGGAACTCTACCGCAGGTACAGGCATTTGTCTTTTGGCGTTTGCATGAAGATGATGAAAAATGAGAGCGACAGCCTCGATGTGGTGTCAGAAGTGTTCCGGATTCTCTTCGAAAAAATACCCTCTGCCAATATCAAATCCTTCAGGAGTTACATCTACACCGTTTCAAGAAATGAGTGCATTGCGAAGCTAAGAAAACGCAAGACCGAGCTCAGCAAATTGGCAGACCTCAAAGCAATGCAAGATAAGCCGTTGGACTTTGTGGAAAATAAAAAGTTAACGGCTCTACTTGACAACGAACCTTCCATGGATTCCAAAGTGGAAGAAGCAGTCCAAAATCTACGTCCGGAACAACAGACTTGTATCCGATTGTTTTTTTACGAAAACAAGAGTTACAAGGAAATCGCAGACCAAACCGGTTACTCAGAAAAGCAGGTGAAAAGTTACCTGCAAAACGGTAAGCGAAATCTGCGGCTGGCGCTCGGGAAGGAACTGCAAAAACTCATTGCTTAACCTAAAGAATCTGATGAATGGCAAGTAAATTACTCAACGACCTGTTTGACGCCAAGTCATGCCTGACTGAGGCAGAATTGAGGGGCTATGCAAAAGGGGAGCTATCAGGCAACGAGCGCTTCAGGGTTGAAAACCACCTTCTCGATTGCCCCCTTTGTGCCGATGCAGCGGAGGGCTATCACCTGGCCCGATCCACCCCGGAATTACCCGGGTTTTCCGAACTGAAAAAAAACTGGTCAGGGTCTGGTAATGGCCAGGAGACCAGACCCCGTGTGATAAGGATGGTGATGCGGGTAGCAGCCATCGCAGTGATAGTCCTGGCAGCTTATTGGGGCTTTTTCCGTCAGCAATCTTCTGAACAACTCTTTGATAATTATTACACTGCCTACCAACTTGACATCCCGGTTAACATGAGAAGTGTGGATGCGCCCGCTGCGCTGATGCCAACTCTGGTGGAGGCATTGCAGGAATACGACAGTGGCCATTACGAATCCAGCCTGAGGGGCTTCCACTCAGCACTGGCTGAAGCTCCCGGTAATGAAATTGCCATCTTTTATCAAAGCCTTACACAACTGGAACTTGGTGATGCAAGAGCTTCGGCAGAGGGTCTTCAGAAGGTAGCAGAAGGGACCGGAATCTATAAAGACAAAGCCCGCTGGTACCTGGGTCTGACATGGCTCAAGCTTGGTGAAAAGGAGAAGGCTCGCACAATTCTTTCCAAAATCGCCTCCGGCAACGGATACAAATATGAGGAGGCGAGGAAGTTGCTGAAGCAAATGGAATAATAAAGAAAAAGGGCTTCTGAGATTGACTCAGAAGCCCTTTTTCGATGGCGGAATTTTATTTGCTCAGTGCCTCGAGGTTGTTTTTCACAAACCGGGTCAGGTCTGCACCTTTCAACATTCCCTGTTTCAGCAATGCAAGATCGAGCAGTTGCTTGCCTATGTGTTTGCGTTCATCTTCAGACGGAGCTCCCACCAGTTTTTTGGCAACAACCGGGTGGTTGGTGTTGACGACCACGTTGAACATTTCATCGAAGCCCGGCATTTCAGCGCCGCCGCTCAGGGCCTGCATTTCACGCATCCTCCTCAAAAATTCGGGCCGGGTGATCTGAACCGGGAAGTCATCAGGAGAAAGAGCGGCAAGTACAACGGAGGCTCCTTTTATTTCTGAAGTGAGTGCTTCGAAAGTTTCTTTCACAGTTTTCTTTTCCTCTTCATTCAACACGCTTTCCTTCTCCTCATCCTTACTGATCAATTTATCAAGGGTATCGGCATCCACCCTGGCAAAAGAGATTTCACTGTCCTGGTATTCAAGGTGCTGAATGAAATGCGTGTCAATCATTGTGTCAAACACCAACACATCGTAGCCCTGGGCCCTGGCGTCATCAATCTGGCTGTGGTGTTCGTCAGGGTTGTTGGTATAAAGCAGGACGATTTTTTTGTTTTTGTCGGTCTGGTTGGTTTTTACCTTTTCCTTGTATTCCTTCAGGGTGAAGAACTCACCATCCACGTTTTTCAGAAGGAGGAAATCGAGTGCTTTTTCGTGGAATTTTTCATCCGACATCATTCCATACTTCACAAAAACGCCGAGGTCCTGCCATTTCTCTTCAAAAGCTTTCCGGTCTGTTTTGAACAGGTCGTTGAGTTTTTCGGCCACTTTCCTGGTGATGTAACCGGTGATTTTCCGGACGTTGCTGTCGCTTTGCAGGTAGCTGCGACTGACGTTCAACGGGATGTCTGGTGAATCAATGACACCGTGCAGCAAGGTCAGGTATTCCGGAACGACCTCTTTTACGTCATCTGTCACATACACCTGGTTGCAGTAAAGATGGATTTTGTTTTTCTGGATTTCCAGGCTGTTGTTGAGTTTTGGGAAGTAAAGAATACCCGTCAGCCTGAAAGGGTAGTCAATGTTAAGATGTATCCAGAACAGTGGTTTTTGGAAGCTGTGCGGGTAAAGCTCCTCATAGAATTTGAGGTAGTCCTCATCGGTTAATTCACCGGCAGATTTTTTCCAGGCCGGGTGGGTGTTGTTGATGATGTTGTCAACTTCGACTACTTTGGTTTTTTTCTTTCCTTTTTCTTCGGTTTCGATGGTCTGCTTTTTCTTGCCGAACTTGATAGGTACTGGCAGGAATTTGCAATACTTCTGAAGCAATTCCTCGATACGGTGTTCATCTAAGAATTCCGCGCTGTCTTTGGAGATGTTCAGAATTACATCTGTGCCCCTTTCTTTCTTTTTGCTTCTGGTAATTCGGTAGGACGGCGAACCTTCGCAGCTCCAGCGAACGGGTTGTGCATCCTCTTTCCAGGATTTTGTCTCAACATCCACCCTGTTTGCAACCATGAAGGCGGAGTAAAAGCCGAGGCCGAATTTTCCAATGATGTTGCTTTCACTCTTGTACTTTTCCAGAAACTCTTCGGCACTGGAGATGGCAATCTGGTTGAGGTATTTTTTGATTTCTTCTTCGGTCATGCCAATTCCCTTGTCGCGGATGGTCAGGGTTTTGGCTTTTTTGTCCAGAATGATTTCAATGGTAAGGTCTCCAAGCTCACCATTAAACTCACCTTTTGAGGCCAGGGCCTGTATTTTGGTGGTTGCATCAATGGCGTTGGCTACCAACTCGCGGAGAAAGATTTCCTGATCTGAGTACAGGAATTTCTTGATGATGGGGAAGATATTTTCACTCTGAACGGAGATGGTTCCTTTCTGCATGGTTCAAGGTTTTGATTATCAGGTTTTCATTCTGTCACCATGTTTTTTTGTTTTTGTGAACAACATGGCGGAGTTTTTGAAATGCATAAGACAAGATTGCACATATCATTGTGCAACCCAAATCAAAAGCTGGCACTCAAAGGACATGCCATGCGGTTTTGACTGACATTATGACCTACACAGTTCGTTTCTATTGGGAAATCACAAGGCTGTATTGAAGGAAATCTGGATTTGAAGCGCTTTTGACTTGTCACAAATGCTGGAAATTCAGGTTCGTTCCGGGGTGCATTGAAGGCTATGTTTGCCATTCCATCAGCAATAACCACAGCAAACAAAACCTATGATGCAATCCTTTACTGACAATCCATCAAACGCACCTTTCTCGGTTATGAAACAGATACACGGCGCAGAGGTGAAAGATTTGGTCACCAAATTCTTTTACAGAGGAAACCAGCTTTGCTTTCAGATAATTCTGCAGGTTGAAGGTGGTGAAAAAATTCCTTACAAAGAGTTCAGTGACTATGCAGAATATAAAAAGGCCTTTTCCGAACTGCAACAGCAGAAGGGGAACCCGACGATGATAAAATTCCCCGAAAAAAGTGTGACTTCTACAGCAAGTACATCGAATGTGGCATGATTTTCGGAAACTTGAGAAACGATTTGCAAAATATTATTGGGCATCCCACCACCCCCTCCCTTTGTGCCCGATTAAAAGCGATCAAGGTCCATTCCCTCAAACCACCGTTTGACATTTTACAAGATTTGCCGAAGGGCAATTAAAGAAATACAGGATGCTACCTGCATCTATGCCGGAAACTGTTTCCGGCGCTGAAGAGGTCTCCGGGGTAGAAGTACCCCGGGACAGTGAGTGAGACCAGTTCGTTTGGGGGGTAGAGCTGGTCTTCATCTCACTTTTTAAAATACAACCGGGCAGTCTCTGTACATCAGGGCTGCCCATTTTTTTTTGTCTCTTTTCCAATGAGGTACTTTTCTCTGATAATTTCCTGCACGGTTACCCCTCTGATTTTGCACTCCAGCCAGGACAGAATGTCCAGGTAGAGAAATGCCCTGTTTTCGTGTGGGGATTCATGGTATTGTTCCAGCTTGTTGCGAAGCTCGATGAAGGCCCCTTTCAATCTGGTGGGGCTGGTTCTTATTTCCTTTCTGAGAAAGTTCAAAATCTCTTTCTGTACCACATTCAGGTCGTCCATTTTGCCGAGGAACCTGTAAACGGATTTCACCAGGTATTCCAGCAAATAGTAGTGTCCGAGCTCGTAGTGGGCTATCAGGTGGAGGATGCGGGCATAGCATTGCAGGTCACTGACGAGGTTGCCGGCTTTGTAATTGATGATCTTGTTGAGGTATTCAATGGCCTTGTCATTGTCGCCGCTGCCGAAGTACAGGCAGGCTATTTTGTACCAAAACACCAGCCGCCGGTGATGGTCGAGAAAATCGTCATAGTGGTTCATTTTCTTTTCCAGTTCGGGTACCAGGAACAGGCCTTTGGTAAATGTTCCTTCGAGAAAATACTTATTCAGACGGGCGGTGTACAGAAATACAAAGGATTGCACCTCGAGGTTGGTGTCGAAGTTTTCAGCGTGTTTCAGGATAAACAGCTCGAGGTTTTTCAGTTCGGTTTCATGCCTTTCGGCGTCTGCGGCGTAAAACAATGCGGTGAGAAGGTGGTGCATTCCCCGGAGGTAGGTTTCAGGGTCAAACAGTTTCATTCCGGGGTTTTCTTCAAACAGTTCAACCCACATCCTGGTGTACCTGAAGTGTTGCGGGAAGTGTTGCAGAATGTAGTGGTACAGGCTGTAGCATTTGCAGTAGTTCACTTTTTCCACGAAGCTCAGCGTCTCGTAATTCAAAGGTGGCATGTTACTTTCAAAAAACTCCCGGATAAGCTGCGCTTCTTGCTGGTTGCGGATGGGGCCCGTTTTTACGAACAGGCCGTACAATTGGATTGAGAGGTTGTTGAGGTTGATCTGATTCGTTAAGATGGACAAGCATTGTTCGGATTCAGTTTTCAGGATGTCTGTTCTGCCTTCCATTCTTTTGGAAATGTGGCGGCTCTCGATCATTTTTTCCATTTCCACTATTTCCAAAAACAGCACGGTCAGGCCCCGTTCTTGTGCCAGGTTCTTGCTCCGTTGCAACAACTTCCGGCTTTGGCGATAAAGGCCTTTGTTGTAGAGTACCTGGGCAAAATCCAGCTGTTCCCGGATTTCAATTTCGATGTTTTTGGACGACTGTATCAGGCGCAGGCTGGTCAGCAATTGCTGGTAGAGGTTGCGTTTGAGGTTGGATAGCTGGCTGCGCTTTATCTCCGGTACTTTCCGGAAGATGGCTTCTTCATCGTATTCCTTTTGGTGGTCGAGAACATCGAAGAGTTTGATGAACAGTGCATCATCGCTGCCACCGGCTCTTTTTGAGTACAGTTTGAAGGAGCGTTTTTCGGCTTTGCTCATGGATTTGATGAGCTGTATCAAATGCGCCGTTGTACTGCTGGGAGTTGTAGAGCCTTTTCGCATAAACGTCTGAATGTCAATATGTGCGAATTAATTCTTCCCGCGATGGTTGGTGTAAAGCCAATCCGATTTTCATTCGGGGAGCGGTCAGGGCGAGGCTAATTTTGAGCACGCTTCGAGTTATTGCCCGAAGGGCGAATCAACAACAAATAAACTGAACTTTCTCGGCAGACCAATGATATCGGGGAACACTTTCCCGCCAGCTGCTTTGCCTGACTGAAACATCGCTATGGAGGCTTCTCATCCGAAAACACTTTTTGACAAGATCTGGGATCAGCACGTGGTGGAGCGCCGGGAGGGTTATCCGGACCTTCTTTACATAGATCGCCATTTCATCCATGAGGTGACCTCTCCCCAGGCTTTTGACGGCCTTCGCAAAAGGGGTATCCGGGTTAAGGCCCCGCACCGGACTACCGCCACCGCCGACCACAACGTGCCCACCCGTGACCAGCACCTGCCGATAAAGGAAAAGCTCAGCCGCCTGCAAGTGGAGGCTTTGGAAAAGAATTGCAAAGAATTCGGAATTGACTTGTATGGCCTTGGCCATGAGCGGCAAGGGATCGTGCACGTTATCGGCCCGGAGCTGGGGCTGACCCGGCCGGGCATGACCATCGTTTGTGGTGACAGCCACACCAGCACCCACGGTGCTTTCGGAACCATTGCCTTTGGTATCGGAACCAGCCAGGTGGAGCAGGTATTGGCCACACAGTGCCTGCTGCAGTACAAGCCCAAAACCATGCGCATCGAGGTCAATGGCAGGCTCGGAAAAGGGGTGGTGGCCAAAGACGTGGTGTTGTACATCATTTCGCAGTTATCCGCTGCAGGTGGCACGGGATACTTCGTGGAATACGCCGGCAGCGCCATTCAATCGCTGAGCATGGAAGGCCGCATGACGGTGTGCAACATGAGCATCGAAATGGGAGCCAGAGGCGGCATGATCGCCCCGGATGAAACCACCTTTCAATACATCAAAGGCCGTCCACTCGCTCCGCAAGGCAAGAACTGGGATGCGGCCCTGGCCTGTTGGAAAAGCCTGCCCTCGGATGCGGGAGCAACTTATGACAAAGTGCTCCGCTTCGATGCCGATGACATTGAACCGATGATCACTTACGGTACCAATCCGGGCATGGGCGTGGGGGTGAGCCGCAAGGTACCGGAAGATGCCCCGAACATGGGCCCTGCCGATATGGAAAAGGCCTTCAGTTACATGGGCCTCAAACCCGGTGAGCCCCTGCTCGGCAAAAAGGTTGACTACGTTTTCATCGGCTCCTGCACCAACTCCCGCATCGAGGACCTGCGCATGGTGGCCGACTTTGTGAAGGGAAAGAAAAAGGCCCCGGACGTGAATGTGTGGATCGTGCCGGGTTCTAAACTGGTGGAAGCGCAGGCCAAAGCCGAAGGGCTGGACAAAATTTTCGAAGCCGCAGGTTTTGAGCTTCGCCAACCGGGCTGCTCAGCTTGCCTGGCCATGAACGAAGACAAAGTGCCCCCCGGCAAATACTGTGTGAGCACTTCCAACCGCAACTTCGAGGGCAGGCAGGGACCGGGTTCCAGAACTTTTCTGGCCAGCCCCCTGACCGCTGCTGCTGCTGCCGTCACCGGCCGCATAGAGGATGTGCGCCAACTGATGAACTGACCCCAAACTGAAAACTGAAAACAGGAACAATGGCATTTACCAAACTCATATCAACCTGCGTTCCCTTGCCGATCGACAACGTTGACACGGACCAGATCATCCCTGCGCGTTTTCTGAAAGCCACTTCCCGTGAGGGCTTTGGCGAAAACCTGTTCAGGGACTGGCGCTACCTGCCCGGCGATGTGCCCAACCCGGATTTCGTGCTGAACCAGGAGCGATACAGTGGCCTGGTACTGGTAGCAGGGAAAAACTTCGGTTGCGGCAGCAGCCGTGAGCACGCCGCCTGGGCATTGGCAGACCACGGCTTCAAAGTGATCGTGTCCAGTGGGTTTGCGGACATCTTCTACAACAACGCCCTCAACAATGGCCTGCTGCCCGTGGTGGTGGCCGCCGGCGTTTTGGGCAGGCTCTTCGTGCAAATTGAAAAAGAGCCTGAAACCGAAGTCGTCGTTGACTTGCCCCGGCAAACCATGACCGTGCCCGCATTGGACCTGAGCGTCCATTTCGATATCAATCCTTACAAAAAAGATTGCCTCATCAACGGACTGGACGACCTGGACTACATCCGGTCCAGGGCGGAAGCGGTGAGCGCTTACGAAGCGCAGCTGCCGGCGTGGCGTTGAGCAGCTTATCCCATTGCGAAGCGAAAAAAATGAGCATGATCAAAAAGCACAAAATAGTCGTACTCCCCGGTGATGGCATCGGCCCTGAAGTGGCCGCCTGGGGCAGGCGTGTCATCGGGGCCATTGGCGAATCTTACGGCCACATTTTCGAATTTGAGGAGCAACTCATCGGCCATGCCGCCATCGAGGCCACGGGCAACCCCCTGCCGGATGAAACCCTGGCTGCCTGCCGCGCCGCCGACGCCATTCTGCTGGGTGCCGTGGGGCACCCGAAATACGACAAGGACCCCACGGCCAAAGTGCGCCCGGAGCAAGGATTGCTGAAGCTGCGCAAAAGCCTGGGCCTGTACGCCAACCTGCGCCCCATCCGGATATTTGACGAGTTGGTGCATGCCTCCAGCCTCAAACCGGAGGTGTTGCAAGGGGTGGATATCCTCTTCTTCCGCGAGCTGACCGGCGGCCTGTACTTCGGCCCCAACGAGCGGAAAGAGAACGGCAACGTGGCGGTTAGCACCATGATCTACTCCAAAGACGAGGTGCGCCGCATCGCCGTCAAGGCCTTTGTAGCTGCACAGGGCCGCCGCAAGGTGCTGCACTCGGTGGACAAAGCCAACGTGCTGGAAGCCAGCCGATTGTGGCGGGAAGTCATTCAGGAACTCGCTCCGCAATACCCGGATGTGCAGGTACACCACATGTACGTGGACAACGCAGCCATGCAGCTCATCAAGTGCCCTGCGCAGTTTGATGTGGTGGTGACCGAAAATATGTTCGGCGACATTCTGACGGATGAGGCCAGCCAGATAGCCGGCTCACTGGGCATGCTGCCCTCGGCATCGGTGGGCGATGGGGCTGGGCTGTACGAGCCCGTGCACGGTTCGGCACCTGACATTGCCGGGCAGGGCATTGCCAATCCGCTGGCCACCATCCTTTCAACAGCCCTCATGCTCCACATCACCTTCGGGCTGAAACGGGAGAGCCAGGCCGTGGTTGATGCCGTGGACCGGGTGCTGAAATACGGCTACCGCACCGCCGACATTGCCGACGAAAACACCCCCTCTGACAAAAGGGTGGGCACGGATGCCATCGGACAAAAAGTGATCAATGAAATAGAACTGGCAGTTTCCTTCGCCTGAAAAACCTGCTGCCTTCACCGCCTCCGGCGGCAACGACGGGGGCTGCTAAAATCTTCAGTTATGAACAACAAGGTCTTCATTTTCGACACCACACTCCGGGACGGCGAACAAGTGCCCGGTTGCCAACTCAACACCCAGGAAAAAGTGGAAGTGGCCCGCCAGTTGGAAGCCCTCGGCGTTGACATCATCGAGGCGGGTTTCCCCATCTCCAGCCCCGGTGATTTTGAATCGGTGGTGGCCATCTCAAAAGCCGTAAAGGAACCGACCATCTGCGCCCTGACCCGTGCGGTGGAAAAAGACATCGAGGTGGCCGCCGAAGCCCTCCGTTTTGCGAAGCGAGGAAGAATACACACCGGCATTGGCGCCAGCGACTACCACATCCGATACAAGTTCAACAGCACCCGTGACGAGGTGCTGGAGCGGGGAGTGGCTGCCGTGAAGTTTGCGAAGAAATTCGTGGAAGACGTGGAGTTCTATTGCGAAGATGCCGGCCGGGCCGACAATGAATTCCTGGCCAGAATGGTGGAAGCCGTCATTGCAGCCGGCGCCACGGTGGTCAACATTCCCGACACCACTGGCTACTGCCTGCCGGAGCAGTACGGCCGCAAGATCCGTTTCCTCAAGAACAAGGTTGCCAACATTGATCAGGCCATCATCTCCTGCCACTGCCACAACGACCTGGGCATGGCCACAGCCAACACAATAGCCGGGGTGCTGAACGGTGCCCGCCAGGTGGAAGTGACCATCAACGGCATCGGCGAGCGGGCGGGCAATACCTCGCTGGAAGAGGTGGCCATGATCCTGAAAACACATAAAAACCTGGACCTTGCCACCGGCATAGACACCCGGCGTATTTATCCCATCAGTTTGATGGTGTCAAAACTGATGCGGATGCCGGTTCAGCCCAACAAGGCCATCGTTGGTCGAAATGCCTTTGCCCATTCCTCCGGCATCCACCAGGACGGGGTGCTGAAAAACCGGGAGAATTACGAGATCATCGATCCGGAAGAAGTGGGTGTGCACGCCTCATCCATTATTCTGACGGCACGCAGTGGCAAAGCCGCCCTGCGCCACCACCTGGAGCGCCTCGGCTACCACCTGGACCGGGAGCAACTGGTGCAGGCCTATGAGAAGTTTCTCAAAATTGCCGACAGCAAAAAAGAAGTGACCGATGAAGACCTGGTGATGATGATGGATGGCACCGTTGTGAACCACGAGATTTCATTGGAGCGCCTTCAGGTGACCTGTGGCGTGTCCACTTCGCCTACGGCAACGGTGGAACTCAAGATTGACGGATTGGTGTACAAAGCCAGCGAAATGGGCAACGGCCCGGTGAATGCCGCTTTCAGGGCCGTTGACAGAATTCTGAACGAACGCATTGACCTGGAAGAGTACCTGGTGCAGTCCAACATCAACCGCAGCTACGACACGGCCAAAGTACACGTGAGAATCAACCATCACAACCGGTCGTTTACGGGTTTTGGTGTTGATACGGACATCATCACGGCCTCGGTGCGGGCCTACCTCAACGCCATCAACAAGATAGGTGTGCTGAAGGGGTATCAGGCTGTGGCAGCGATGGGGTAGCTGAGCTTTCAGCCGCCTGTCAGTTCCAGAAATTCATCTTCGGTGAGGATTTGAACGGTGCCCAGCGCCTGTGCTTTTTTGAGTTTGCTGCCGGGCGATTCACCCACTACCAGGATGTTGAGGTTTTTGCTGACGGCGCTGAGGTTTTTTGCCCCGGCAGCTTCGGCTTTGGCCTGTGCCTCTTTGCGGCTCATGCGGGCAAGCGAACCCGTGAAGAGGATGGTTTTGCCAAAGAGCGGCCCTTCCGTATTCACAGCTTTGGGGCGGTCTTCCTCCGTCTGGTGCATGTTGACACCCAGCGCTTCCATTTCCCGAAGGATTTTGATGTTTTTCTCATTCTGAAAAAAGCGCATGACGCTGTGCGCCAGGGCCGGCCCGATGTCTTTGATGCGGGTGAAGCGCTCCTCATCCCATTCTGCCAGATCGAACAAGTAATTGATTTCGGCCGCCAGGAGTTTGCTGGCTTTTACGCCGAGGTGGTGGATGCTGAGGCTGTGCAACAGCCGGTGCAACGGTTGTTTTTTTGCCTTCTCAATGGCTTTGCGGAGGTTTTCGGCCGACTTTGGTCCGAAGCCCTCGAGTTGGGCAATCTTGTCGTAATCCAGGCGGTAGATGTCAGCGATGGTGTGCAGCCATCCCAGCTCGTAAAAGCGCTCGATGGTGCTTTCTCCAAGCCCCTCGATGTCCATGGCATTTTTCGATACATGGTGTATCATGCGCTGCACGATCTGTGCCGGGCATTCGGGATTTTCGCATCGCCAGGCTGCTTCGTCCTCCAGCCGGACCAACTCGGAGTGGCACACCGGGCAATGGGTTGGAAACACGATGGGCTGCTCGCTGCCATCCCGCAGTTCTTCCATTGGTTTCACGATGTAGGGAATCACGTCACCGGCCCGCTCCACCAGTACCGTATCTCCCAGCCGGATGTCTTTGTTGCGGATAAAATCCTCGTTGTGCAGTGACACCGAAGAAATGGTAACGCCTGCCAGTTGAACGGGCTCCACTTTGGCCACGGGGGTGATCACACCCGTTTTGCCTACCTGAAATTCCACCTTGATCAGTTTGGTGGTGGCTTGTTTTGCCTTGAACTTGAAGGCGATGGCCCATCGGGGGTGGTGGGCTGTGGAGCCCAGCCTGTTTTGCAGTTCTATGTTGTTTACCTTAATGACCATCCCGTCAATTTCATAGGGATAGTCATCCCGGTGGTCTTGCCATTCCTGGCAGTGGTTCACAATGTCGTTGATGTTGTGAAAGATGGTGCGTTCGGGGAAGTTTTCGTTGTGAATGGGTACGATGAAACCCAGTTCGTTGAGAAAATCAATGGCTGCGGAGTGTGTTCCGAGGATTGGCAGAAGGTCATTGCCCTGGTCATCCACTGCGTAGCCCAAATGATAGATAATGGCATCGAGTTTTCGTTCGGCGGTTTCATTGGGGTCTTTGGTTCGCAAACCACCGGTGGCGGCGTTGCGCGGGTTGGCAAACAACGGCAGGCCGTCATTCTCCCTGGCCTTGTTGATCTTTTCGAAGATGTCTTTGCGCATGATGGCTTCTCCCCGGAGTTCAACTTTTGCGATGCCCCGCTTGCTGAACGCTGCCCGGAGCGGAATGGACCGGAGGGTACGCAAATTCGGGGTGATCTCTTCTCCTTTGTAGCCGTCGCCGCGGGTGGCCCCTCTGACCAACAGGTCATTCTCATAGATCAGTCCGATAGAACCTCCGTCGTATTTAGGTTCCACACAGTATTCTATAATGTAATCTTCGGGCAAGTCGAGGTAATTGCGGATGCGCTGGTCAAAGTCCACCAGATCAGCTTTGTTGTAGCTGTTGTCCAGTGAGAGCATAGGCACCAGGTGCTCCACCGTCGGGAAATCTTCCGTCAGGTCGCTGCTGACGCGCTGTGTAGGGCTGTCGGGTGTTTTCAGTTCTGGAAAAGCGGCTTCCAGTTTTTGCAGCTTTTTGAACAGCATGTCGTACTCGTAATCACTTATGACGGGGTCATTCAACACATAGTAGCGCCATTCGTGGTAGGCAATGGTTTTGCGAAGCGAAGCCGCAAAATCAGCATCTGCTTTTTCCGGCATGGGCGTTTTGAGCAATTCTTTGGTCAGGTTGAAAAGCTGTCTTTGTTCGTCAGGGCTGTACATATAGTCTGATGGTTTTGGTGATGGATACCGTACGGAGTCCGGCACCAGCGGGCAGCAAGATACAACCGGGTTGTAAATCAAGAGAATTCAATGCTTCAGTCCACTTCCAGGAAGCGTTTTTCGAAGGCGAAGCGCTTCATGTAAAAGTTGTACAGGAACAACACGGCGTTGACCAACAGCTTGGCCAGTATAGGGGTGGCGGCAAAGAATGGAATTTTCAGAAGCAGGGCAATGAGCGCCGTGCCCGTCCACCAGCCGATGGCCGAGATGGTCATGGCCATCAGAAAGGTGTTTCGGAGCCTTCGTCGAAGGCTGAATATGTATTTGCGCTGGAGGTAGAAATTGAGCAAAACGCCCACCGGGTAGGAGATGAAATGCGCCAGTGTGGCCGCCGTTCCCAATGCAACGAGCAAAAACCACAGTGCGTAGTCAACCACCGTGGCGGTGGCGGAGGCAGTGGCGTACCTGAATTTCAGGAGAAGTAATTTGCGGATATGTTCCCAACGGCTCATGCTGGCACCAGACCTTTCTTTTTAATTTCTTCTTCGAAAAAAGCCCGGACTTCGGCCCAGTTGTTCAGCCGGGTGAAGCGGGTTTCATTCACGTTGTGGGATGAGGTGTAGAGCAGGGGAACACCTTTGAAGCGCTCCAGGTTGTGTGTGTGATCGTCAATCATGTAATCGGCGCAGATGACGGACTTGTCGCCACAGAGCACCAGCTTTTTCCAGCCGATGAAAGGAAAATGTCTTTCCAGCCAGTTGTATTTATCCCGGAGGGAGTTGGGAAATTCCGTAGCCGCCGTCACGGCGTACACTTCGAAGAAGCTGCAAAGCCACTGCACCACTTCCACGCTGCCCTCCATCACAGGCAGGTCAGCGAAAAAGCCGGGTTCGTGCAGGTAGCCCCGGATGTGGGCGGCGTTGGGGAGTTGGTAGATTTTTTTGCCCCACCATTCTTCTTTCTTCGGCCTGCGGCCAAAATCCCTTTCGTAAAAATCGAGGAATTTGGGCACCACATCGGCCAGCACCTCGTCCATGTCGAGTGCAATTCTGGGTTTGTGGTTTTCCATGAGCTTGCGTTTGGGTGGGTTTAAGCTTTTTTTCCGGAGGGGTCGGCGTTGGCCAGGTTCATGGCCTGGCCCAGGGGCAAGGTGCCGAACGCCAACACGGCTTTGGCGGCGCGGTCAATGATGGCAGGCAGTTCGCCTTTTTGTTCCGGGGTCCATTCCGACAGCACGTAATGGGCTTGCTGACCTTTGTAGAATTCATTGCCGATACCGATGCGCAAACGGGCGTAGTTATTGCCACCGGTCATTTGGTCAATGTCTTTGAGACCATTGTGCCCCCCGTCACTTCCTTTGGCCCTGAGTCTCAGTTTTCCGAAGGGCAAATGAATATCATCAACCACTACGAGCAAGCGCTCTTTGGGGATTTTCTCTTTTTGCATCCAATACCGGACGGCCTTGCCACTGCGGTTCATGAAGGTGCTGGGCTTTAGCAATACGAAGGTGCGGCCCTTGTGCCGAAAAGAAGCCACATCGCCGAGGGTGTCGTTTTTGAAGGACACATTGAATGACCTGGCGAGCTCGTCCACAACATCGAAACCGACGTTGTGACGGGTGTTGTCGTAATCGGGGCCCATGTTTCCAAGGCCGGCGATGAGGTATTTCATATCTTCGTTCGGGTCGTTGGCTTCGGGCTGCTGGCCACTGCCGGTAAATTGTGAAAACAGCCTTTTGAATAGCGATAACATCTACACATGTTGGTTATTGCGGCGCAAAGATAGAACATTGGTGGGTGGCCGTTAATCAACAGCTTGCGTCGGAATGAGAATACACATCAGCCGGAGATAGAACCGGACAGGTTGACGACGGTTTTACGTTCACAGGTCAAACCTCACGTTATGAATGCAAACCTTTTCAAGGCTGGCTTAGCTCCGGGAGAAGGCCTCTGGCCATTCCTGAGAAGGAAATCTGCAGACGTGTTGTTTTCATTCCCTTTCCAGTTGGTTCTGCTTCACTTTCGCAACCACCTTTTTCTGGTGGGTGCCTGGGTCATGTTGGCCTTGTCAGTGGACGGGGCCGTTGGCGGCAAGTTTGGCATCCGCTACCTGTTCATGGCGCCCGAGTATTTGGGGCAGGTGGGGCCGCTCAGTTTTTTTCTCGTCGGAATTGGCTTTGGTGCCCTGGTGATGAGCTGGAACCTGACCACCTACCTTTTGAATGCCTATCGCTTTTCGTTCCTGGCCTGCCTGTCCAGGCCTTTCACCAAGTTCACTTTCAACAACAGCGTGATACCCCTGGCATTTCTGGTGTTCTACTGTGTCAAGGTGGTGCAGTTTTGCAGCTTCTACGAGCTGAAACCAGCCAGTGAAGTGGCCCTGAACATTCTGGGTCTGGTGGCCGGAGTGGTTTCCATTGTCGGGGTCATAGCCGGTTATTTTCACCTGACCAACAAAGACATTTTTTCTTACAAAAACATTGAACAGGGCGGGGCATTGGCCAGAGGCATGGCTCCGGGGCGCTCGGACACTCCAATTCTTGAAGACATCAAACTGAACCGCAACCAATGGCGGGTAGAAACCTACCTGACCGAAACCCTGCGACCCCGCCTGGTGCGCAGCGTGGCGCATTACGACGAAAAACTGTTGCTGAAGGTCTTTCGTCAGAACCACCTGAATGCCCTGGCTGTGCAACTGCTCACATTGGTTGTGTTGGTGCTGTTGGGGGCATTCATGGAAAGCCCCGCAGCCAGAATTCCAACCGGAGCCAGCATCTTCCTGCTCACCAGTGTGGTGGTTGCCATCGTGGGTGCCATGGCCTATTGGTTCGGGCGTTGGAGCGCAACGGCAGCCCTGGTGCTGATCCTTCTCATCAATTACCTGACCCGCTTCGACCTGTTTCACCACAGCAACAAGGCCTATGGTCTCAATTATGAAACCGCACCCGCCGCCTACCATCCCGACACACTTGAAAGTGTACTTTTCGATCCGGCGGCAATGCAGGCCGACAAGGCCAACACCATTGAAATTCTGGAAAACTGGAAAAGGAAGCTGATCCCTGCCGGCGTTGATTCTGTCGCTTCGCAAAATGGAGCCGGTTTTTCAAAACCCAAAATGGTCCTCTTTTGCGTCAGCGGCGGCGGCCTGAAATCGGCCGTGTGGACCATGCGGGTATTGCAAACGGCCGACAGTCTTACCGGCGGGCAGTTTTCAGAGCACACCATACTGATCTCCGGGGCTTCCGGCGGCATGCTGGGGGCAAGCTATTACCGCGAATTGGTGCTTCGGGAAAAACAGGGCCGGCAGGTGCCCCGCTATGGCCTCGAACCGATTTATGACATTTCAAAAGACCTCCTCAATCCGGTTTCCTTTACCATTGTCACCAATGACCTGTTTCTGCCCTGGGCCACGTTTCAGCACAACGGCTTGCAATACAAAAAGGACCGGGGTTACATTTTTGAAAAAGCACTCAATGAAAACACCGGAGATGTGCTGGACAAACCCGTCAAAGCGTATGCAGAACCGGAGCACAGGGCACAGATCCCCCTCGTCTTTGTCACTCCTTCCATCGTCAATGATGGACGCCGGCTTCTGATCTCCTCACAGCCGGTGCGCTACATGATGGCTGAGCCGGCAGCTTTCAGTCTGCCCGGAGTGCTGGAAGTGGATGCCGTGGATTTCGGATGGATGTTTGAACAACAGGGCGCAGCCGATCTGCGATTCACCACAGCGCTCAGGATGAATGCCTCCTATCCCTACATCCTCCCCAATGTCACCTTGCCCTCACAACCACCGGTAGAAGTGCTGGATGCCGGCTTCAGGGACAACTTCGGGCTGAAATCTGCCACCCGTTTCGTCCATGTTTTCAAGGATTGGATCAAAGAAAACACCAGCGGTGTGGTCATTGTCATCGTCAGGGCTTTTGGACGTAGCCGCAATTTGGGAACCAATGAAAACAAGGGCGTTCTCGATGGCATCTTCAATCCGCTGGAGATCGCCTTCAAAGTGATGAGCCTGCAAGACTATGAACACGACAACAACCTCGGCTTTATCTATGACCTGATTGGTGTTGACAACCTGGATATCGTCCGGTTTACCTACCACCCCAGTGAACAACTCAAAGATTCACCCATATCGTTTTACATCACCGAACGGGAACGTAAGGACATTCTTCAGGCCATCGGGCAGCCTTCGGCACAAGCCAGTTTTGAGCGACTCAAACGCTTGCTCAACCAGAACCGGCATGAACATTAGCGATGGTTTGTCAAAAGATGAGCTCTCAACAAATATTTTTTTTACAATTGCGTCAACAAGCTTGACTTTGTCCGGGAAGCCTCCTAATTTAACAACCTCAAAGCTGCACCTCCGATCCATCGGAAGAACATGAAACAACACTTGTTTTTTCAATACCTGGAATTAGAAAAGCGTTATTCACCTCACACGCTGAAGGCTTATCAGACAGATCTGTCCCAGTTTTTCCTTTTTCTTCAGAAAACTTATGAGATGACCGATGTGCGTCAGGTGAAGCACACCCACGTCCGTTCCTGGATGGTGGATTTGCTCGACAACGGCGTAGGCCCTCGTTCCATCAACAGGAAACTTTCTTGCCTGAAGAGCTATTTCAAATTTTTGCGCAAGCGAAAAGAAATCGAAACCAACCCCATGGCAAGGGTCATCGCGCCCAAAGTGGGCAAACGTTTGCCCCAGGTGATCGGCGAAAAGCAGATGAGCTTTCTTTTCGGGAATGTTGATTTTGGAAGCGGCTACAACGGTTTAAGGAACAAGCTGATACTGGAACTGCTTTACTGCACGGGCATCCGTTGCTCAGAGCTGGTGGGCCTGCAACATGCCGATCTCGACCTGGACGCATTGCAGTTGAAAGTGAAAGGAAAGGGAAACAAGGAGCGCCTGGTGCCATTGGCCCCCCATTTAGTACAGCTTTTGAAAGATTACATCGATCTTAAAGACAGGACCTTTCCGGAGGTCGCTTCGCAATTCCTGTTTCTTTCCGACAAAGGCCAGGCGATTACCAGTTCCCAGGTTTACAAGATTGTGCGCCGGTATTTGTCACTGGTGACCACCGCAGACCAACGCAGCCCCCATGTTCTCCGCCATTCGTTTGCCACCCACCTGTCCAACCACGGTGCAGATTTGAATGCGATAAAGGAATTGCTGGGGCATTCCAGTTTGGCTGCTACCCAGGTTTACACCCACAATTCCATTGAAAAGTTGCGCAAGGTTTACGAACAGGCGCACCCGAAAGCCAAATCACAACCGATACCCTGACCGGTCCCGGAAATGCCAGGGGTCGTACTACACCTTATTCTTTAACAGGTAAAATTTACATCTATGAAAGTACACACCGAAGCAGTTCAGTTTAAAGCTGACCAGAAGTTGATTGATTTCATCCAGGCCAAAATGAACAAGCTGGATCTTTTCTTTGACCGGATCATTGAAGCCGATGTGAAGTTGCGGCTGGAGAACTCGGGCCAGGTCCGCGACAAAGTGGCAGAAGTGCGGTTAATGGTGCCGGGGCAAACCCTTTTTGCTAAGGAAACACACAAGACTTTTGAAGCCTCTGTAGGAGGAGCCATTGACAACCTTAAGCGACAACTTACCAGGTACAAAGAAAAACTCAGGGATCACAACGGTGCCGCAGCTTGATCGTGATTCTTTCCGGGACAAAAAAAGCAACCGGGGGAGAGCCTGACAAGGGGTTCTCCCTCTCTTTTTTTACGGCTCATTCTCACCGGCGATGTGCTGATCCTCCCAATCGTAAAAAGCCAGAAAAAAAAATGTGATTGGCCTGTCAAATTGAGTTGAACAATTAACGAAAAAGCCTACCTTTGCGCCTCCAAAAAAAGGCCGGAAAAGATTTGAGGAGAATTTTCATTTTTTTTCAAAAGGTATATCTTTGCCGGCGCTTCAAAAAAGGGCCTCAAAAGTGAGGGCTTCAATCCGCAAATGCGGAAAAATATATTGAAATAATTTACATTCTTAAGCTTGTGTTCCACAGGCATTACCATTGGATCTACAATGCCGATGTAGCTCAGCTGGTAGAGCAGCTGATTTGTAATCAGCTGGTCGGGGGTTCGAGTCCCTCCATCGGCTCTGGCATTGTGGGTTCGCAGTTGGCTGCCTGGCCAAAGGAATCAAGCTGAAATATATTTCCCTGCGTCTTGACCGGGGAAGGATGGGGGTGCGCCGGAGTTGGAGAGCCGGGGCAGACTGTAAATCTGTTGTCTCTGACTGAGTAGGTTCGAATCCTACCACCCCCACCAAAATAAGCGGGCGTAGCTCAGTTGGTAGAGCATCAGCCTTCCAAGCTGAGGGTCGCGGGTTCGAGTCTCGTCGCCCGCTCTTATTTTGACTTTTGTTTCAGGAATGAGATACAACTCTGGGCGAAAGTCTACGTAAAAGCAACCATGCAGGCCAATGTAGCTCAGGGGTAGAGCACTTCCATGGTAAGGAAGGGGTCGTGGGTTCAAATCCCACCGTTGGCTCTAAAAACCTTCATCTGTTTCTTAGGTATTGCCGGGGAAGTGGGTGCGGGGTTTTTCATTTTTTTCACCTTAAGATCAAAATTTTTATCCGATGGCAAAAGAAACTTTTCAAAGAACTAAACCGCACGTCAATATCGGGACGATTGGTCACGTTGACCACGGCAAGACGACCCTTACCGCTGCCATCACTTATGTACTAGCGGAGGAAGGTCTTGCAGAAAAAGCTGACTATGACTCAATTGACGCGGCTCCGGAAGAAAAAGAGCGCGGTATTACCATTAATACCGCCCACGTCGAGTACGAGACAGCCAACCGTCACTACGCCCACGTTGACTGCCCCGGCCACGCCGACTATGTAAAAAACATGGTAACCGGTGCTGCCCAGATGGACGGCGCCATCCTCGTAGTTGCGGCTACTGATGGTCCCATGCCTCAAACCCGTGAACACATCCTCCTGGCCCGTCAGGTAGGGGTACCCAAGATCGTGGTTTTCATGAACAAGGTTGACCTCGTTGACGACCCGGAAATGATCGAGCTGGTAGAAATGGAAGTGCGTGAACTGCTCAGCCAGTATGAGTTCGATGGCGACAATGCTTCTATCATCAAGGGTTCTGCACTGAAGGCCCTGGAAGGAGACCCTGAAAATGTTCAGGCTATCCGTGACCTGATGGCAGCCGTTGACAACGATATTCCCGAACCGGTACGTGCCGTTGACAAGCCTTTCCTCATGCCTATCGAGGACGTCTTCTCAATCACCGGCCGTGGTACTGTTGCCACCGGTCGTATTGAGCGCGGTGTGATCAAAGTTGGTGATCCTGTAGAGATCGTGGGTATGATGAAAGAAGGTGAAAAACCACTGACTTCTACAGTTACCGGCGTAGAGATGTTCCGCAAATTGCTGGATCGCGGTGAAGCCGGTGACAATGCCGGCTTGCTGCTCCGTGGTATTGACAAAGATGAGATCCGTCGTGGAATGGTAATCTGCGAACCTGGTTCAGTAACTCCTCACAAGCACTTCAAGTGCGAGGTGTACGTGCTGAGCAAAGACGAAGGTGGCCGTCACACCCCATTCTTCAACAACTACCGTCCTCAGTTTTACTTCCGTACCACTGACGTAACCGGTGACGTAACCCTGCCGGATGGTGTTGAAATGGTAATGCCTGGCGACAACGTAACCCTCGAGGTTAAGTTGATCAACCCGATCGCAATGGAGAAAGGTCTGCGCTTCGCTATCCGTGAAGGTGGCCGTACCGTTGGCGCCGGTCAGGTAACTGAGATTCTCGACTGATCTCCGATACTGAATAATAGTTGGGGAAAAAGTTAAGTGTGGGGCCTTTGGCAGCGCTTAACTTTTCCCCGTCTATAAACGGGCGTAGCTCAACTGGTAGAGCGACGGTCTCCAAAACCGTAGGCTGAGGGTTCGAGTCCTTCCGCCCGTGCCAAAAACAACAGCGGCAAAAGGCCGCCAAAAGAGCAAAATGGAAAAGATAAAACTCTACTTTCAGGAAAGTTACAACGAGTTGCTTACCAAAGTGACCTGGCCGAGCTGGTCAAGCCTTCAGAGCACTACCATTGTCGTGCTGGTGGGCATTCTGATCTTTACCCTGTTGGTTTTCGTGATGGATTCAGTTTCAAAGGGAATTCTCAACGGGATCATCTACAAACTCGGCTAAACGGACAGATAGCCCAAAACCAGCGTATCCATGTCTGAAGAGAAAAAGTGGTACTCACTGCGCGTAATCAGCGGCAAGGAAAAGAAAGTGAAAGAACGCGTTGAACTGGAACTCCAGCGAAGCGGATGGGATTCTTTCATTACCCAGGTGATCGTACCCACTGAGAAAGTTTACAAGATACGCGGGGGGAAGAAGGTGATTTCTGAAAGGAACATTCTTCCGGGTTACATTCTGGTGGAAGCTGAGCCTTCCAAATTGACAGGTGAAGTTGTTCAGACAATTGCGAATATTCCAAATGTGATTCACTTCCTCGGGAAAAACTCTCCCATCCCGATGCAGAATCACGAAGCCAACAGGCTGTTGGGCAAGGTGGATGAATCACAGGACGCCGGAGAGCAGATGCTCGAGCCGTTCCTCGTAGGCGAAACCGTAAAAATTATTGACGGGCCCTTCGCTGATTTCGTCGGCGATGTTCAGGAGGTGAATGAGGAGAAGAAGAAGCTCAAGGTAATCGTGAAGATCTTCGGCAGGGGAACAGAAGTTGAGCTCAACTTCATGCAGGTAGAAAAAGCACAGTAATCCGGTTTTCGACTCCTCAGGGATTTCTCACCTGAAAGGGGTGCTTCCCGGAACCGGATCACACAGTAAATACTTTTAAAATGGCAAAAGAAGTCGAATTTCTGATCAAGATACAGGCAAGGGGCGGACAGGCCAACCCTTCGCCCCCAATTGGCCCTGCACTGGGTGCCAAAGGGGTGAACATCATGGAGTTCTGCAAGCGTTTCAATGCGCAAACACAGGACCGCATGGGGCAGTTGCTTCCGGTACAGATCACGGTGTACAAAGACAAGTCTTTTGACTTTATCATCAAAACACCTCCAGCTGCCGTACAGCTTTTGGAAGCTGCAAAGCTGAAAAGTGGTTCGCCGGAATCAAACCGCCAAAAGGTGGGCAAAGTGACCTGGGACCAGGTACGAACCATTGCCGAAAACAAAATGCCCGACCTCAACTGCTTTACCGTAGAATCTGCCATGAAGATGGTGGCCGGTACAGCCCGCAGTATGGGGATCATTGTGCAGGGTGGTAACGCACCTGAATAAACAATCCGGAATTTCTCCTGATGGAGTATTCCTAAACGAAGGGAGCCGTAGCGATAAAGATCGTGAGGCGCTAATTACCTCAACAATTTTAATGACATGGCAAAAATTCCGAAAAAAAGAAAAGCCGCCGAGGCCAAAGTGGAGCACGGAAAGCTTTATCCCATCAATGATGCGATGAGCCTGGTGAAAGAGGTCAACACAGCCAATTTTGATGCCTCCGTTGACCTTCACGTACGCCTCGGGGTGGATCCGCGTAAAGCTGATCAGGCACTGCGCGGAACTGTAACACTGCCGCACGGTACCGGTAAAACCAAACGAGTGGTTGTTTTCTGTACACCTGACAAGGAACAGGAAGCCAAAGATGCCGGCGCTGATGAAGTTGGCCTCGATGAACTGATCGCCAGGATATCCGGTGGCTGGACAGATTTTGATGTAGCTGTAGCTACACCAACTGTAATGGCCAAAGTAGGTAGAGTGGCCAGAATTCTCGGTCCACGTGGTTTGATGCCCAACCCGAAAACCGGCACCGTAACCATGGACATTGCAAGTGCAGTCAAAGATGTAAAGGGTGGTAAGGTTGCTTTCCGTGTTGACAAATACGGAATCATCCACTCATCGGTTGGACGGGTGTCTTTTGAACCCGAAAAGCTGGCTGAGAACGCTCTTGAACTGCTCCACACCTTGCAAAAGATGAAGCCGTCCTCTGCCAAAGGTACTTACATGAAGTCAATCACTGTGGCAAGTACCATGAGCCCCGGCATCAAGGTTGATCCAAAAGACATTCGTTAAATCTGGCCTTGGGCCAATGCTGACAACCGGGCTTGATCAGCATTTGCCGAAAGCCTGTCCCCGAAACCTCGGGGGAAAAATCATAAGGAAATGACAAGGCAAGAAAAAGCGGCAGTCATAGAGGAATTGAAGCAGAAGTTTGAGTCAACAGCCTTCTTCTATGTTACCGACTCTTCTGCAATGACTGTTGAACAAGTCACAAAACTCAGAAGGCTCTTTTTCGAAAAAGGCATCGAAATGCGTGTGGTGAAAAACACCCTGGCCCGCAAAGCCCTGGAATCCGCCGCACCCGAAAAGAATTTCGTTGCTGTTTTCGACTCCCTGAAAGGTCCTACCGCCATCCTTTTTACCGACACGGCAAATTTGCCGGCCAGGGTTATCAAGGAGTTTCGCAAAGAATCAGAAAAACCAGTTATCAAGGCAGCCTACATTGACACCGACGTGTTCATCGGTGATGAGAACCTGGATGTGCTTGCCAACCTCAAGTCAAAAGAGGATTTACTGGGCGAACTGCTCACCTTGCTTGGTTCTCCAATGAGCAATTTGCTTTCTGCTCTTGGCTCAGGTGGCCAGGACGTTATGGGTGTTCTCAAAGCCCTCGAAGAGAAGGAGTGATCCTTTTTGCCTTCGCCAACTAAAGTGTTTGTGAAGGGTTTGAGGAAGGAAGAATACCCGTGTATAGGTTTGGCTTCCAAGTCGTACGCATATATTTATCATTTTTTAAAAATTCAATTGACATGGCAGATTTGAAAGCTCTCGCTGAACAGTTGGTCAACCTTACCATCAAGGATGTACAGGAACTGACCAACATCATGGAAGAGGAATATGGCATTAAGCCTGCTGCCGCTGCTGTAGCTGTAGCTGCTGGCCCTGCTGCAGGTGGTGGAGAAGGCGGAGGCGCTGAAGAAAAATCAGAATTTGATATTGTATTGAATTCTGCCGGCGCTCAAAAACTGAAAGTTGTAAAAGCAGTTAAAGACGCACTCGGTGTGGGTCTTGTTGAAGCCAAAGGTTTGGTAGACTCTGCTCCTGCTACTATCAAAGAAGCTGTACCCAAAGAAGAGGCTGAAAAGCTCAAAGCTGATCTCGAAGCCGCTGGTGCACAAGTTGAGTTGAAGTAGCCCACGGGCAGTGTTTTACCAAAATCTTCAAATGCTGATTTACACTTTTAGTAATCCATAGAAGAAGTATGAATATGGCTTAGCTTTCCTGTTTTTTACAGGAAGGCTAAGCCTGTTCTTGTTGGTATGCTGCAACCCCCGTTCCATTGAGCCGGCTTTTTGTACTGGCATACACAGACTGCGAAGATCGTTCCACCCGGACCTCGAAAAGACTACTACTTCCGACACCCGAATTCACTTAGCTGTTCTCTAATTTTATTTTAACAATATCCAGACATGACGTCAACTGATAATGTCACGCTCACCGAAACAGGTCGAATCAGCTTCGGTAAGATTCGTTTGCCCCATGAATATCCGGACTTGCTGGAAATCCAGCTGAGGTCATTTCAGGAATTCTTTCAGTTGGAAACAACTCCTGAAAACCGTATCAATGAAGGCTTGTATAAGGTATTTATGGAGAATTATCCCATCACGGATGCCCGAAACATCTTTGTGCTGGAGTTCCTCGATTACTTCATTGATCCTCCCCGCTATACCATTGATGAGTGTGTGCAACGCGGGCTGACTTACAGCGTTCCGCTGAAAGCCAAGCTTCGCCTCTCCTGCAATGATGAAGAACACGTGGATTTCGAGACCATAGAGCAGGATGTATTTCTTGGCAATATCCCTTACATGACGCCAAAAGGTACCTTCGTGATCAATGGGGCAGAGCGTGTGGTCGTGTCACAGTTGCATCGCTCTCCGGGTGTTTTCTTTGGCCAGACCTATCACCCCAACGGCACCGCCATTTACTCTGCAAGGGTGATTCCGTTTAAGGGGGCCTGGATGGAATTTGCCACAGACATCAACAACGTCATGTTTGCCTACATTGACCGGAAAAAGAAATTCCCGGTAACCACCCTTCTGCGGGCAATCGGCTACGATACTGACAAGTCAATCCTCGAGCTCTTCAACCTTTCTGACGAAATACCCAACACCAAAAAGGCCCTCAAAGGGGCCATCGGGCGCAAACTGGCCGCAAGGGTACTGCGCTCCTGGACAGAGGATTTTGTGGATGAAGATACCGGCGAGGTAGTCACCATCGAGCGCAACGAGATCATCCTCGAACGGGACGTGGAACTTGACGAGGACAACATCGAGTTGGTACTGGAGTCAGGTGTTGAAAATGTCATTCTGCAAAGAGAAGACATCGAAGAAGACTATACCATCATATACAACACCCTTCAGAAAGACCCCACCAGCTCCGAAATGGAAGCGGTGAATTATATCTACCGGCAGTTGCGCGGCGCCGAGCCACCAGATGATGAAACAGCCCGCGGTATCATTGACAAATTGTTCTTTTCTGACAAGCGTTACAACCTCGGCGAAGTTGGACGTTACAAGATCAACCGCAAGCTGAAAATGGAAACCAGCATGGATACGCTGGTACTCACCAAAGATGACATCATCGCCATTGTGAAATACCTGGTGCGGCTGATCAACCAAAAAGCTGAACTCGACGATATTGACCACTTGAGCAACCGCCGGGTTCGTACAGTTGGCGAGCAATTGTACGCACAATTCGGTGTAGGTCTGGCCCGCATGGCCCGTACCATCCGCGAGCGCATGAACGTGCGCGACAACGAAGTCTTTACACCAATTGACCTCATCAATGCGCGTACGCTTTCTTCTGTGATCAACTCTTTCTTCGGAACCAGCCAGTTGTCGCAGTTTCTCGATCAGACCAACCCCTTGTCTGAGATCACCCACAAACGCCGTATCTCAGCCCTCGGCCCCGGTGGTCTGTCAAGGGAGCGTGCCGGCTTTGAGGTGCGTGACGTTCACTACTCTCACTACGGCCGGCTGTGCACCATTGAAACACCGGAGGGCCCCAACATTGGTCTTATCTCCACGCTTTGCGTTCACGCCAAAGTAAACAAGATGGGCTTCCTCGAAACTCCTTACCGCCCGGTTAAGAAAGGAGTTGTAGATGTGAAGAACCCTCCGCAATACCTTTCTGCAGAAGCAGAAGACTTCAAAAAGATTGCCCAGGCCAATGCTCCCATTGATGAGAAGGGCCACTTCCTCAATGAAAGGATCAAGGCCCGTGAGCACGGTGATTTCCCCGTGCTGCCGCCAGAGGAGCTGGAGTTCATGGACGTTGCACCCAACCAGATCGTGGGCGTGTCCGCTTCATTGATCCCATTCCTCGAGAACGACGACGCCAACCGTGCCCTCATGGGCTCCAACATGCAGCGTCAGGCAGTGCCGCTGGTGCGTCCGTCAGCTCCCATCGTCGGAACCGGCCTGGAAGGCAAGGTGGCCCGTGACTCCCGCATGCTCATCAACGCCGAGGGCGAAGGTGTGGTGGAGTACGTTGATGCCACTGAAATCGTCATCAGGTACGACCGCACTGAAGAAGAACAACTGGTTTCTTTTGAAGACAACCGCAAGACCTACAAGCTGACCAAGTTTTTGCGTACCAACCAGGCAACATCCGTCAACCTGAAACCCATCGTACGCAAAGGACAGCGCGTACAAAAAGGCCAGATTCTGTGCGATGGCTATGCCACCGACAAAGGAGAATTGGCCCTCGGCCAAAACCTTAAAGTGGCATTCATGCCG
Organism: Saprospiraceae bacterium; assembly: GCA_026993525.1. Classification (GTDB taxonomy): domain Bacteria; phylum Bacteroidota; class Bacteroidia; order Chitinophagales; family Saprospiraceae; genus UBA6168. The sequence continues at coordinate 36,389 of JALWSS010000079.1, read as the reverse complement.
TGGAAGGGCTACAACTTTGAGGACGCCATCGTAATCTCTGAACGGGTTGTGCGCGAAGACATCTTCACCTCTGTTCACATCGAAAACTTTGAGTTGGATGTCAGAGACACCAAACTCGGTGAAGAGGAACTGACCAACGACATCCCCAACGTAAGTGAGGAAGCCACCAAAGACCTTGACGAAAACGGCATCATACGCATCGGTGCCTGGGTGAAGGAAGGCGACATCCTCATCGGGAAGATCACGCCCAAGGGTGAAACTGATCCTTCTCCCGAAGAGAAGCTGCTCCGTGCCATCTTCGGTGACAAGGCCGGTGATGTGAAAGATGCTTCGCTCAAGGTTTCCCCGTCAGTTGAAGGTGTGATCATTGGCAAACGCTTGTTTGCAAGAGCCAAGAAAAGCAACGTTCAGAAGACACAGGAAGCTGAGATTCTGAAAAAGCTGGATGAGCAGCACGCCATTGCAACCAACGAGCTGAAAATCATCCTGATTGACAAACTGCTCACCCTGGTCAAAGGCAAAAAGTCGCAGGGTGTCAAGAGCATTTACAACGAACCGCTCATTCCGAAGGGTGAAAAGTTCACGCAGGAATTGCTGCGTACCCTCGATTATACCCGCGTGGATTACACCAGGTGGACCGACGATGAAAAAACCAATGAGTTGATCGCCCGCCTGCTCCACAACTACAGCATCAAGCTGAATGAGGAGATTGGGCGCTACAAGCGTGAGAAATTCAACATCAGCATTGGTGATGAATTGCCTGCAGGGGTGCTCAAACTTGCCAAAGTTTACCTCGCCAAAAAGCGCAAGCTGAAGGTGGGCGACAAGCTGGCCGGTCGTCATGGTAACAAGGGTATTGTTTCCAAAATCGTTCGGATGGAAGACATGCCTTTCACCGAAGACGGAGAGCCTGTTGACATCGTACTGAATCCGCTGGGCGTACCTTCCCGTATGAACCTGGGGCAGATTCTCGAAACCGTTTTGGGATGGGCCGGTCAGAAGTTGGGTGTTCGCTTCGCAACGCCAATCTTCGACGGTGCTTCCCGCGATGAAATTGAAGAATACATCCAGAAGGCCAAGCTGCCTTCTTTGGGGCAGACCTGGCTCTACGACGGAGAAACCGGCGACAGGTTCCACCAGCAGGCAACGGTGGGTGTGATTTACATGCTCAAGTTGTCGCACATGGTTGATGACAAGATGCACGCCCGTTCCATTGGTCCGTACTCCCTCATCACACAGCAGCCACTCGGTGGTAAGGCCCAGTTCGGTGGTCAGCGTTTTGGTGAGATGGAGGTTTGGGCCCTTGAAGCCTTTGGTGCTTCCAACATCCTTCAGGAATTGCTCACCGTCAAATCTGACGACATCGTAGGCCGGGCCAAGGCTTACGAGAGCATCGTGAAAGGCGACGTGATGCCTGAGCCCAATATTCCCGAGTCATTCAACGTGCTCGTTCACGAGTTGCGCGGTCTGGCCCTCGATGTCAAGTTCGATTAATTTGAAGTAATCTATTCGGTGCCGGGGAAAACAACAGGATCCACTGTGGTTTCCCCGGCATTAAGTAGTTCATAGTCAATCTTTGCAACATGCCTTTTAAGAAAAAATCAACCGTTCCAACACCGGATTTTTCATCCATCACCATCAGTCTGACATCTCCAGATGACATTCTGGAACGCAGCTATGGTGAAGTGTTGAAGCCGGAAACCATCAATTACCGCTCTTACAAGCCGGAGCGCGACGGACTCTTCTGTGAGCGCATTTTCGGCCCGGTAAAAGACTATGAATGCTATTGTGGAAAGTACAAACGCATCCGCTACAAAGGCATCGTTTGTGACCGTTGCGGTGTTGAGGTGACAGAAAAGAAAGTTCGCCGTGAGCGCATGGGGCACATCAAACTGGTGGTTCCTGTGGTTCACATCTGGTTTTTCAAGTCCTTGCCCAACAAGATCGGGTACCTGCTCGGTATTTCCTCAAAGAAGCTCGAAAGCATCATATATTACGAGCGCTACGTGGTAGTGCAGTGGGGCGAACTGGAAACCGAGGATTCTGAACCCCTGGCCCTTCTGACGGAAGAAGAGTACATGGAGATCGTGGAAAGCCTTCCGCCGGAAAACCAGCAACTGGATGATTCCGATCCCCGCAAATTCATCGCCCTCATGGGGGCAGATGCAGTCAGGGAATTGCTCATCCGCCTCGATTTGGACCAGCTCAGCTACGACCTGCGCCACCAGGCTGCCAATGAAACCAGCCAGCAGCGCAAGAGCGAAGCATTGAAGCGCCTTCGGGTTGTGGAAGCCTTCCGCAACGCACAGGAAAGAATTGAAAACCGCCCGGAATGGATGATCATCCAGTACCTGCCGGTGGTTCCTCCGGAACTTCGCCCGCTGGTTCCGCTCGATGGTGGTCGCTTCGCAAGTTCTGACCTCAACGACCTCTATCGCCGGGTGATCATCCGCAACAACCGCCTGAAGCGTTTGCTGGAGATCAAAGCCCCGGAAGTCATTTTGCGGAACGAAAAACGGATGCTGCAGGAGGCAGTTGACAGCCTCTTCGACAACAGCCGTAAATCCAACGCCGTAAAGGCCGAAGGCGGACGTGCACTGAAATCCCTCAGCGACATTCTGAAGGGAAAACAGGGCCGTTTCCGTCAAAACCTTTTGGGTAAACGCGTTGACTACTCGGGCCGTTCCGTTATTGTGGTGGGGCCAACGCTCAAACTTTATGAGTGCGGTTTGCCGAAGGGGATGGCAGCAGAATTGTTCAAGCCGTTCATTATTCGCAAACTCATCGAGCGGGGTTTGGTCAAAACCGTTAAGTCAGCCAAAAAAATGGTTGACCGCAAGGAGCCTGTGATCTGGGAGATTCTCGAGAACATATTGAAAGGGCACCCCGTCATGCTCAACCGGGCACCGACCTTGCACCGTTTGTCCATCCAGGCCTTCCAGCCCCGGTTGGTTGAAGGTAAAGCCATTCAGCTTCACCCGCTGGTATGCGGCGCTTTCAACGCCGACTTCGACGGTGACCAGATGGCCGTTCACGTGCCATTGAGCCAGGGAGCCATTCTCGAAGCCCAGTTGTTGATGCTTTCTGCCCACAACATGCTCAACCCACAGGATGGGTCACCCATTACCCTTCCTTCACAGGACATGGTTCTTGGCCTGTACTACATTACCAAGGGAAAGAAGTCCTCCGGTAAAGATGTTGTGAAGGGCGAAGGCAGCAAATTCTACTCTCCTGAAGAAGTGCTCATTGCTTTCAATGAAGGCAAACTCGACCTCCATGCACACATCCATTGCCGGGTACCCATTGAGGACGAAAAAGGTGAATTGGTGCATAAGGTCATTGAAACAACCACCGGACGTGTACTCTTCAACGAGGCCGTTCCCGAAGGTGTGCCTTACATCAATGAGTTGCTCACCAAACGGAACCTGAAGCGCATCATTTCTGATATCATCCGCCGCACCGATTTTGAGAAGACCGCTGAATTCCTCGACAATGTGAAGGAAATGGGATTCATGTGGGCTTTCCGGGGTGGGTTGTCGTTCAATCTCGGTGACCTCATCACTCCTTCCATCAAAGCCAGAATTCTGGAACAAGCCCAGGAAGAAGTTGATGAAGTATGGGAGAACTACAACATGGGTCTGATCACTTTCAATGAACGTTACAACCAGATCATTGACAAATGGACCTACGCTGACAACCGCGTAACCGACGCCCTGATGAAAGAGCTTGCCCAGCACAAAAACGGATTCAACTCCGTGTACATGATGCTTGACTCCGGGGCCCGTGGTTCAAAACAGCAGATCAAACAGTTGTGCGGATTGCGTGGATTGATGGCCAAGCCGAGAAAATCAGGTGATACGGGCGGGGCCATTATCGAAAACCCGATCTTGTCAAACTTCGTAGATGGCCTTTCCGTACTGGAATACTTCATCTCAACCCACGGTGCCCGTAAGGGCCTTGCCGATACAGCCCTCAAAACTGCTGACGCCGGTTATCTGACCCGCCGTCTTGTTGATGTTGCACAAGATGTTGTGATCATTGAAGAGGATTGCGACACCCTGAGGGGGATTCCGACGTCAGCCCTGAAAGACAATGAAAAGGTCATAGACCCACTTTCCAACCGCATTTATGGCCGCTATACCTTGCATGATATCTACCACCCTGTAACAGATGAATTAATCCTGGCAGCAGGGGAGTACATTGACAAAGCCACCGCCAGGCTCATTGAAGAAGCGGGTGTTGAAGAAGTAACCATTCGTTCTGTCCTTACCTGCGAAACCAAACGCGGGGTATGTGCCAAGTGCTACGGTAAAAACCTCGCCACCGGCCGGCTGGCAGAATCCGGTGATGCAGTTGGTATCATCGCTGCGCAATCAATCGGTGAGCCGGGCACCCAGCTGACACTGCGTACCTTCCACGTGGGTGGTATTGCAAGTGTGGCCAAACAGGAAAGTGACCTCACCGCCAAATTTGACGGTAAAGTAGAGTTTGACTCTATCCGAACAACCACCTTCACCGATGAAGGCGGAAAGGAAATCCAGGTTGTCTTGTCAAGGATTGGTGAACTGAGAATTACCGACGACGATGGCAAGAAAATCTACAGCTCACATCACATTCCCTACGGTTCGACCTTGTTTGTCAAGGAAGGTCAGAAAATCAAAAAAGGAGATGTGATCTGTGAATGGGACCCCTTCAACGCTGTAATCGTTTCCGAGTTCTCAGGTATCGCCCAGTTCCACAACGTGGAAGAGGGCGTTACATACCGGATGGAGCGCGATGACCAAACCGGCTATGCGGAGATGGTTATCATCGAGAGCAAGAACAAGAAAAAAGTTCCTTCCATCAGCATCATCAGCCCCGATGGTGAAGAACTCAGGAAATACAACCTGCCGGTAGGAGCTTACATTTCCATCGAGGACGGCCAGGAAGTTACCGCTGGTCAGAAAATTGTGAAAATCCCTCGCAAACTTGGTAAGATCCAGGATATCACCGGTGGTCTTCCAAGGGTAACCGAGCTCTTCGAAGCACGAAACCCGAGCAACCCGGCCGTGGTTTCCGAAATTGACGGTGAGGTTATCTTCGGAAAAATCAAGCGTGGCAACCAGGAGGTATCCGTTAAAGCCAAAGACGGTCAAACCCGGAAGTATCTCATCTCTCTCTCAAAGCAGATGCTGGTACAGGAGGGCGACTTTGTGCGTGCAGGTACTCCTCTGTCAGATGGGGCTACTTCACCAAAAGACATTCTGGCCATCAAAGGTCCTTTCGCTGTGCAGCAATACCTCGTCAACGGTGTGCAGGAAGTTTACCGCTCACAGGGTATCGCCATCAACGACAAGCACATAGAAGTGATCGTGCGACAGATGATGCGCAGGGTGATCATTGAAGACCCGGGTGACACCAGCTTCCTCGAAGGCGAAGCCGTTGAGAAGTGGAACTTCATCGAACAGAACGACTGGATATTTGACAAGAAGGTCATTACCGATGCAGGTGACAGCACCAAGCTGAAAGCCGGTCAGTTGGTGACACTGCGCCAGTTGCGTGAAGAAAACTCCCTGCTCAAACGCAACGATAAAAAACTGGTACAATACCGCGATGCAATGCCGGCTACTTCCAGCCCGCTGCTGCAAGGTATTACCCGGTCCTCTCTCGGCACTGAAAGCTGGATATCTGCCGCCTCTTTCCAGGAAACCACCAAGGTGCTTTCCTCCGCAGCCATCGAGGCCAAAGCAGACCAACTCTATGGTCTGAAAGAGAATGTGATCGTTGGCAAGAAGATCCCGGCAGGTACTGGCTTGCGCAAATACGAAAACCTCTTCGTTACCAGCATGGAAGCCCACGAAGCTTACAAAGAACGCCGTGCCCTGATGGAAGAAGAGGAATACGAAGAATTTGATGATTGATAATACCGTTCATTGACGAATAAAGAAGCCAAGTGCTGTCAGGAATCATTCCTGACAGCACTTTTTTAAAGATCAGACCTCTTGATTTTATAACAGATTCTCTGTTAATTATGCAGGCATAAAGCTCCTGGCATCGTAGTTCTATTTTCTTTACCATTATAGCAGAACTACCAACCCAGGAGCAATTTTTTTTTTTGTACCAAAATGAAAACTGCAATCCTAATTGATGGAGCTTTATTCCTTGATCCACCGCCCCCCCCCTCTCAAGCTTCTGACTGGCAGGCATTACCGGTCAGACACATTGCAGAAAATTATAATTTTGGAGATTCAATTCATGGTCAGTGGTTCAACTGTTTTCACCGCCTCGTTGAGGTTGCGGAACGAATATCCTTCGGCGGCAAAATGAGCCAGGACTTTCGGCAGGGTGTATTGAAGGTTTTCCCAGGCCTTTTTACTGTCGTGAAAAACCACAATAGAACCTTTGCCGGCATTTTTCAACACATTCCGGAGGCATTGCTCTTCGGTGATCATCGGGTCAAAATCACCACTCAATACATCCCACATGATGATCTGGTAATGGCGTTGCAGGAAGCCCGCCTGGCGCGGGAGTAGCTTGCCGTAAGGAGGCCTGAACAGCGTTGAATGAACCAGTTGGGCGCAGCGGCGCACGTTCAGGAAATAAGGCCTGTTGTCAGTTTTCCAGGCATTGAGATGGTTGTAGGTGTGGTTCCCCGCGGCATGACCGGCATCAATGATTTCTCGCAATAAGCCCGGGTTTCTTTTGATATTTTCACCAACGCAAAAGAAGGTAGCACTGGCATCATACTTTGCCAGTTGGTCCAGTACCCAGGGAGTCACTTCCGGAATGGGGCCATCATCGAATGTCAGGTAAAGAACCTTGTCGTTTGTATCAATTTTCCAGGTGTAGTTGGGGAGCAGGTTTTGGATGATTTGAGGCGTTTTTACAAGATACATAGGCGATACATTAAGCTGTTGGGTTGCAATTCCGGCAAGGGTCCAGGGTGTTTTAATTATCGGTCCGGCAATCTTCAGTTCAGGTTTTTCAAAGGCCTCCATCCATGAGCAATGAATGCGTGAAGTAGTACCTTTGCAGCCACCTTTTTCAAGTGGGTGGTGTTCTGTAAACGGTGGTGGGCCTGGCCGAAAGCCGGGGTATTTCTTAGCGTCTGATTGGGTGCCAGGTGTTTGGTTGGGAGACTGTTGGTGAAATAACGCCTTTTGCCCCGTGAATGCTGCCTGTTCCAGTGAAATCATTTCCACTTCTTCTTATACAATAAATTAACATCCAAACATGAGCCAAAAAGTCAGAGTGAGGTTTGCACCAAGTCCAACAGGGCCATTGCACATCGGTGGGGTTCGCACCGCGCTTTATAATTTTCTCTTCGCAAAAAAACACAATGGTGTCTTTTGTCTCCGTATCGAGGACACGGACCAGGCAAGGTATGTGGAAGGAGCTGAAGATTATATAAAGGAAACACTTGCCTGGCTTGGCCTGGAACCGGATGAAGGACCGGGGTATGGTGGCGAATTTGGCCCCTACCGGCAATCGGAGCGCAAAGAAATTTATCAGAAGTACGCCGGCGAACTGTTGAAAAGAGGCAAAGCCTACTATGCCTTTGACACGCAGGAAGAATTGGATGCACGCCGGAAAATGGAAGCCGAAAGAGGCAATCACACTTTCAAGTACGATGCTTATTCACGGAAAGAAATGAAAAACAGCCTCACCCTTTCTGACGAAGAGGTTGGGAAAAGAATAGCAGCCGGGGAACCTTACGTGATCAGACTCCTCGTTCCGGAAAACGATACCGTGACGTTTGAAGACCTGGTCAGAGGGCAGGTAACCTTTGAAACCAGTGAGCTGGATGATAAAGTGCTGATCAAAGCGGATGGAATGCCCACCTACCACATGGCCAACATCATTGACGATCACCTCATGGAAATTTCCCACGTCATCCGGGGTGAGGAATGGCTGCCCAGTACCGGTCATCACGTGCTTTTGTACAAGGCTTTTGGTTGGGCTGACAGCATCCCCCATTTTGCCCACCTGCCCCTGATCCTCAAACCCAATGGAAAAGGAAAGCTGAGCAAAAGAGACGGGGCCAAATTCGGCATCCCGGTTTTTCCGCTTGAATGGAACGGTAACAATGAACTTGATCATTTCCCCGGGTTCAGGGAGTATGGTTTTTTGCCGGAAGCCGTAATCAACTTCCTGGCCTTTCTCGGCTGGAACCCGGGAACCGATGAGGAACTGTTTACACTGGAGCAACTTTGTGAAGTGTTTTCACTGGACAAAATTCACAAGGGCGGTGCCCGCTTTGACTTTGAAAAAGCGCGCTGGTACAACCACCAGTACATCCAACAAACCGATGACGGGGAACTGGCGTCTTTGATCCGGCCAATGCTCAAAGCGCATGGTCTGAACCCTTCCCGGGATTTCCTTGTGAAGGTTTGTGGCTTGTTGAAAGAACGCTGCCATTTGCTATCGGACTTTTGGGAGAATGGGGCCTGGTTCTTTGAGGAAGTGAAGGAGTACGACCTGGAGAACGTAAAAAAACGCTGGAACACCGAATTGAAAGGCCACTTCGACAAGTTGATAGCTGAGCTTGACAGTATGCAATCTTTTGATGCACCCGGATTGGAATCCAAAGTCAAAGCCTTTATCAATGAGAATGGGCTGAAAATGGGGCAGGTCCTGCCACTGCTTCGCATTGCTTTGGCAGGAACCATGAAAGGGCCGGGCGTCTTTGAAACCATGGAAGTTTTTGGAAAATCCGAGACTTTGGCCAGAATTAAAAAGGCCGTCGCATTGTTCGGGGGAATCACGGATCAGTAACCAGCACGATTGACATGAAAGAAAAAGAAAGCAGTTCTGAAAAGAAACGGGACATGGATGCCCAAAAGAAGGAAATCAAAACCGCTTTGCGGAACGTAAGAATAGGCGTTACTGCAAGAGGCAGGGTGGTGACCAATCTTGACCACCGTGAAATCAATGCATTTCTGAAGAAAAAGATGGAAGAGGAAGAAGAATGATCAGTCATCAGAAACAGTCACCTCACCTTCTTCTTTCTCTTCCTCAACTTTCACCTTTTTTACCGCATTCTTTTTCAATTCCAGGTATTCCGTGCGGTTACGGTAAATGTCTATTGCCATGAAAATGGCGTGAAGGAAGGAAGAAGAATCGGCAACATTTTTTCCTGCAATGCTGAATGCTGTACCGTGGTCCGGGGAGGTGCGAATGATGGGCAGCCCTGCCGTAAAATTAACCCCGCTTCCAAAGGTCAGGGCTTTAAATGGGATCAGTCCCTGATCGTGATACATGGCGAGTACCGCATCAAACTTGTTGAACTGGCCGGAACCGAAAAAACCGTCTGCCGGGTAAGGGCCAAAAGCGTTGATGCCTTTCTTCTTTGACTCGATGACCGCAGGCCGGATCACCTTGTCTTCTTCGTTTCCCAGCATACCTTCTTCGCCGGCATGCGGATTCATGCCAAGTACTGCGATGTTGGGGCGTTCAAAGCCGAAGTCAATTTTCAAAGACTCGTTCAAAATACCCAGCTTTTTCAATATCAGGTCTTTCGTAAGGGTGGTGGGCACTTCTCTGAGCGGGATGTGGCCGGTGACAACCCCAACTTTCAGCGCATCACTGGCCATGAGCATTAAATGATCGGAAGCGTTGAATTCTTTGGCCAGGTATTCTGTATGACCGACGTGTTCAAACCCGGCCATCTGCATGGATTTCTTGTGGACAGGAGCGGTGATCAAAGCATCTATCAGACCGAGCTTCAGGTCTTTTACGGCTGCGTCGAGGCTTAACCGGGCATATTTCCCACCTTGTTCAGTTGCTTTGCCCAGGGTGATGTTGACACTGTCACTCCAGCAATTGACTACATTGACCTTGTCGCGTGCCAGGCGCTCAGCACTTCTTTGGCTTTGGAAGAATAACTCATCCAGTTCCGCCACGTTTTTGTGGTATGAAACCACCTTGGAACTGCCGTAAATGGCAGGCGTGCACAATTGAAGGATCTTCGGATGTGAGAGTGCTTTAAGGATGACTTCAAGGCCGATCCCGTTTAAATCGCCGATGGTGATGCCAATGACAGGTTTACTATCCTTACCAGCTTTATGGGTTGTGCTCAGTGTTGTTTCCACAAGTTTCTTTTTCTTTGATTTTTTTCCGAAGGACTGAAGTTCAACAACGGTCCGACGTCCTGGAGGGCAACAAAAGTAGCCAATTCTTACCCATGCGTGCAAAGAAATCTTATGGTCAGCACTTTCTTGTTAACGAGGCCATTGCGGAGCGAATAGCAAAAAGCCTGACCCCGGTTTTCCCGGGCGGGAACCTGCTCGAAATAGGTCCGGGCAAAGGCATGCTCACAAAATACCTCCTGAAAAACGATTACAACCTCTATGTGGTGGAAGCCGACAACGACATGGTTGATTATCTCCTGGAACATTTTGATGCGCTCAATGGAAGAATCATAGCGGCCGATTTTCTGAAACTGAATCCCGGGAAACTGTTTCACGGTGAGAGCTTCAGGATCATCGGCAATTTCCCCTACAACATCTCCTCTCAGATTGTCTTCAAAATGATTGAACATCGCCGTCAGGTGCCTGAGTTGGTGGGCATGTTTCAAAAAGAAATGGCGCAGCGCATTATTGCTCCTCCCGGCAGTAAAGACTATGGTGTGATCAGTGTGCTGACTCAAGCCTGGTACGGTGGAAAGATGTTGTTCCAGGTTGGCCCCGGAAATTTCGCTCCCCCCCCAAGGGTGCAATCTGCCGTGATCCGGCTGGAGCGCAAGGAACAGGGAATCAATTGCGACGAAAAACTTTTCAGGCAAGTGGTGAAGGCCGTTTTCAATCAAAGAAGAAAGATGCTGAGAAACACCATGAAGCAGTTCATCAGCGCACCGGACGTACTCAATGAACCTTTCTTTTCTCAAAGACCTGAGGTGCTTTCGGTTGATGATTTCGTTGAACTGACCAACCGCGTCAGTGACTTGAGGGGCTGAGTCAGCGTCTTTATCCTGGGGAACGGTAGCAGGATTTTGTTGTTGAGTGGTTGATCCCAACATGCACTAAATATCGGGTGGTGCAGATTCGAAGTAGTGATTGCCTGATTTCGGCATAGTTCCTGTCCTTGTTTAACAATCATTATTTTGACATTCATGAAATTTGCTGGTAATTTGTGCCAGCACATCTCCGTTCAGCCCAACATTATTTTTTATTTTTCAGAACAGCATGAGCAAAATCCTGTCAGTAGATCAAACACTGGTTTCAAGCTTCAGGCAGGGCTTGAAAGGGCTTGCTTTGCTGTGTTTTTTGGGCATGTTGGAGACTTTGTCAGCTCAGGTTTCCCCGAACCAACTCAACCTGGATCAGAGTTCATTTCTTTGCCAGCCCGGGGTGGTTAACAAGTCTCCGGGAAAAGGAGTTTCCATAACCTATGTGCTGAACCCCAACTACTCACTTCGGAGCATTGCCACTGATGCCCGGTCGAAGGTGAAAAACAACGAGCGCCTGGAGGCCCGTCTGAAGATACCTTTGGTGGTGCAACCACATTTCAAAGCCATGCTTGGCTTTAAATACAGCATGGAGCGCTTTCACCTGAACAGTGTGGACGAAACGTCTTTTCCGTTGTTGAACAGGTTGAATGAATCTGAACTGAAAACCGCCGAAGTTGCAGCCTACTGCGTCCTTCCGCTTAACGGGAAACTGTACTCTTCTTTTCGTCTGAGTGCCTCATTCAACGGTGATTACTCCAAATTTGTAAGTGTGGATAACCGCTTTGCCCTGTACCGTGCCGCCGGCGTGTTGGGTGTTAAAGAAAGGGATAACCTGGAGTATGGCGGTGGCTTGATGTATTCAAGCCGCTATGGAGAGTCAAGCATAGTTCCTTTTGGCTTTTACAACAGGACCTTCAATGACCAGTGGGGCCTGGAATTAACGATCCCCGTAAGTTTAAAGGCCAGGTACAATTTTACGAAAGGCTTCATGGTGCTTTTCGGAACAGAGTATTCCAGCCAACGTTACGCCCTGGCCGTGAAAGAACCGGTCAACAACCCTTTCCTTCATCAGGAAGAAAGGGCGCCTTACCAATATTCTCGCTCTACCTTCAATCTGACCAGCACTTTCAATTACCAACTCACCGGCTGGACCTGGATACAGTTTAAAGCCGGATACGCATTCGGGATGCGTTCCAGGGCCATTCACCTTTCCTCCAATACGGAGTACAACCTCAACGCTTCCAATAATTTTCTCGGGGTGATGAGCATATTCCTTACCCCACCGCGATACACCAGGTAGTCATCTCCCGCCTTTGCCAAAGACCTGCATGTATTTTGAAACGTACTTTCCGATCACATCAAATTCGAGGTTGACGATCGAGCCGATTTGCAATTGGTGAAAATTGGTGTGTTCGTAGGTGTACGGAATGATGGCAACACTAAAGGTTCCTCGCGCTCCATTTTCCGAAGGAGATACCACTGTCAGGCTGACTCCATTGACACAGACGGAACCCTTGTCAACCAACAATCTTTCAGGCGTAAGCGGATACTCAAAGCTGAATAGCCAGCTTCCGTCCAGTTGCTGAATGCCCGTGCAGGTGCCCACCGTATCAACGTGGCCCTGAACGATGTGACCATCGAGTCGGGTGTCCGGCCTCATGGCGCGTTCCAGGTTGACGAGGCTTCCGGTCACGAGCGTGCCCAGGTTTGATCGCTTCAGGGTTTCTGAAATGGCAGTAACGGTGTGAGTGCCGGGGCTGGTTTGAACCACAGTGAGGCACACCCCGTTGTGGGCCACGCTCTGGTCAATTTTCAGTTGGTCGGAAATGCCAGAGGCAATGGTGAAATGGAGGTTGTCTCCATCTTGCCGGATTTTTTTGACACTGCCAAAGGATTCTATGATACCGGTGAACATAGGAAGTTGGTTTAGAGAGGTTTAGAGAGGTTTAGGGAGGTTTATCCTGAATACAAGTTGGGATGAACCATTTTATTGCAGGGGACTCGGTTCCGGGGCTTGTGCCGGAAAATTAGGAAGTAAGCCCGGAGGAGGTAGGGAAATAAAAAATGGAGGGCGCTGCGTTCAGCGTCCTCCATTTACATTCATTCGCTAAGAAATACAGAAAAACGATTATTACAGTTGCAAAGATGTTCAATGGGCTTTGGCCCCGCAAAATTTGTCTGCCACTCGCAATGGATGGTAGAAGTTTGGTGATGCCAGGTAGATGGTTCCGAAGGCTTTTTCTCTGATGGAGTGTTTTTGGGTCGGCCTCGTAGCTGTGGACAGATGTAGATTTTTCAAATTTTTTCTTCTTCACAAAACCTTTGCCCCGGGTTCCCGTATCAGGCATTATCCATCCCATGATACATTCCAGAGAATAAGTCTGTACCGCAGCAATGCCGGGTCATTGGTCATTCGATGCTCACTGGCTCCATCCGCGAAAAAGTATTTCGTCATTCCACCTCAAAGTTATCCAGCCCGGTGGGAACGACCGCCTGCGACGTCTATCCCAAAACCGAATTAATCCTCAAGGCGGCGTTTCCCCGGTTTTTCAGAAAACAGCATTGCGCAAGTTGTGGAAAAGCCTGACCACCCCCCCTCTGATCCTTCGTCGGGCTTTTCCCATTTGCTTTTTGCTTTGGCACAACTTTTCTTTTATTGCAGTTCCTTTCCTACCGGGCAGGAATTTGTACTTAAGCCTTGCTGGTCTCCATTTTTTAATAAAATCACCATCATGAAGAATTTCTTTGTAGCCCTCTGTGGTATCTTGTCCTTTTCAATTTTGCTCCAATCTGAACTTGCCGCCCAATCCAGTTGTGAGTCAGCCTACATGCCCTTTAAAGAAGATGTGTTTTATGAGCTGACCAATTACGACAAGAAGGGCAGGGTGACCGGCATCAACCGCCACACCATTTCGGAAGTGGAGCCCACCGCCAACGGTTACAAGGCCTGGGTCTCTGTTGATATTCTGGACAGCGATGAGAAAGAACTTTCCAAATCCAGTTTCGCATTTGAGTGCGACGGTGAAGTCGTCAGGCTTGACATGAACTTCATGCTTGATCCTTCTGTCAGCGAAAACCTTTCGGGAATGGAAATTGAGGTGTCGGGGGATGCCCTGCAAATTCCCTCCAACCTGACCCCTGGCATGGAATTGCCGGATGCGCAACTGGAGATCAAAGCGATGAGTGGCGGGGTTAAGATCATGACCATCCGACAGAAGGTTACAAACCGGAAAGTGGAAGGCACCGAAACCATTACCACACCGGCAGGAACGTTTGAATGCATAAAGTTTAGCCAAACCACAGAAATGAAAATGTTGGTGACCAAAAAGTACAAAACCGTTACCTGGTTCGCCGTTGGTGTGGGAATGGTGAAATCAGAAACCTATGACAAAAGGGGAAAACTTCAAGGTTCCACGCAACTGACGGCTTTTGAAGGCTAAGCCCCACCATTGAAAATGAATTGAAAAGAGGCCGATTTCTGAATGGATCGGCCTCTTTTCGCATTTGGCGGTTCGCTATTGAACCAATCCGATCAATGTCCGGTAGTCGTCGTACTTCGCATCGGCCTCCCCCGGTTCCAGTAGTTCCAACATGTTGACGCCCTCGCTGGTGTATTGTTCTTCAATCACAGGGGCTGTTTCGCTGCATCGCACTTCAATCATGCCGCTTTCAAGTTGCTCCAGTCGCCAATGCCAGGTCTTTTCCATTTTTTGCATAATGGCCTGATAAGTTGCAGCGTGTTCGCTATCCGGCCTTACAGCATCGGCCTGGCTGAAAGCGTCTTTGGTGCGGGCAATCAGCTGAGCCTTGTCCACAATGAAATAGGCGGTTTGGGGCCAATAGCCGCTGTTTTGCGAAAGCAGATGGGCATACAGCACCAACTGGAGGTCTTCATCATTTTTGATCATGCTGCGCCTTTTTCCCGAACCCCTCAGCTTGATGTCCACAACGGCTTTTTCGGGTCCTTTCTCCAAAACCAGATCTGCGATACCCGTCAGCAAAACCCGGTTTGTTTTACCCTCAGCCGGAAAGGCCCCTTCCAGTTCCATTTCGGTAGCTGTTACTTTCCAATTGTCGGCTTTCAAAGCGTTGATGAGGCTCCAGGCAGCGGTCTTCAGCTGGTTCCCAAATGCTACCCGGTCAGGTTCTTTTCCATACATCAGCATGGTGACGCCCTCCCGCAACAGCAACCGGCGATAGGCTTCTTCAACCCACTGCTCCGTCTCTTCTTTCGACAATTTGTAAATGTCTTGTTTCAGCAGGTTTTCAAATATCCTGTGGGCAAGGTTGCCCTTCAGGGTGAACTCCGGAATGACGCTTTGAATGGGAGAGGGCCGCAGGCCCAGTTTGTGACGAAAAAACCAGATGTACGGGCGGTACAAGAGGGCTTCGAGGCTGGAGAATGATTCCCTTTCCCTTTTTATGGTTCCGGTGTTGCTGAACCGGATGAAGGGTCTGGGAGCCGGGAGCGGATTCAGCGCAAAAGCAACTTTTTGCGGTATAGCATAATGCTTGCTGAGCAGTTCCGGATTTTCAAAAGAATCAATGTCGAATACCAAAGGCCCGATGTCGTCAAAGGCAGCCTGCAGGTCGGCAAAAAGCGGGTGTGCCTGTACTTCCCGCCCATTGATTGATTCGGGCATTACCAACAGCAACTGCTTTTGCGCAGCTACCACCGGGCGCATTTGTTGCCAGAGGCGAAGGTCATTTTCTTTGGATGGTTCATCGGTAATGACGTTTGCCGCCTCCAGCCAGTTCTTTTCATCGGCGTACCATCTTGAAAAAAAATGGGGCGACTCATATTGAATGAAATTCCACCACAGCACACGGTCCAGCTTTCCTGCTATGGCCGCTGCGTGGTTGACATAAGGCACATGGTTTGCCTGCCTCGGCAAAAACATGACGGGTGCCGGTTCGGCCAATGTTCTGACGATGCGCTCGAGATCGAGTTGGGTCAGCCATTGTTCGGGCAAGGCTTCCAGCAAGTCAACGATTCTTTTGCTTTGTTGAGAAAGCACTTGCAGTGAGGGGTAGCGCTCCCCATCCTCCTCAAAAGCGTACAGTGCCCAGCGGTGCAATTCTCTGTAGATTTCAACGGCATCTTCTTTGGGTGCCATTTTGCCGGCGTCGTATCGTTGGCGCTCAAACCAGAACCTGTAGTTCGCCCTTGTTTTTTTTGCTGTTTCAGGCTGTTCCTCTTCCAGTTCCGAAAAGAACTGCCCCACCGTTCTGTTCCAGCTTTCGTTGTTGATACCGGGTTTCTTCGACAATTGCCGTGCAAGGGTGTTGGTCAGTTGGTCGGGTAGTGGATTCAATGGCATGGTCACAAACTCCAGTATCTTAAAGGGGTCTATCGGTTCCCAAAGAAAGGCAGTGGCCAATTTGAGCAACTGCAAGGTGGGCCTGGCCATGGAGTTGGCTTGCATGCCCAGGCTGGGCAATCCTTCCTGTACCAGGGCGGTCTCCAGCAGCAGGTTTTTTTCCGGAATGAGCAATGCAGGCCGGAAGTGCTCATTTTGCCTCAGCAGTTTGGCCACAAAAACAGCGGCTTCGGTTGCCCTTTTGTTTCTGAGGATGATCAGGCTGCCATCGGCCCTGGCCTTGCTTTTTTTCTGTTTTCCTTCGGCAAACAGAACCGATTTGAACACCTCCAGGTCTGTGGTTCCTGTTATTTCTTCTTTTGGGTTCCACAATTGGCGGATCCGGGGTTTGTGGCAAGTTTCCGACAGTTTTGTGAGCAACCGTTGAAAAGGTACCGGCAGCAGGTCAAAAGGCTCATGCAAGCAAATCTCCTCAAAAGGATGAACCCTTTGGCCCAGCCTGACCAACACCCTTGCGAAGCGATCGGCATAACCTGTAGAAAGGGTGAACCCGGACAGGTCGGATTTTTTTGCTTCTGACTCCAGTTCCGCAAAAACACGCAACCTGTGCGGGGTTTTGGCATCGGCGGAGAAGTTCCATCCGGCCAGCAGGAGTTCATCCCGCCGTTTCAGCAAGGCAGATGCCGTTGCAAATTGGTCCGCATCCAGTGATTTTGCGAAGAAAACATCCGGGTGGCTGTCCGCGTAGTTCAACAGCAATTGCCTGTAATGTTCAACCCTGAGGTACTCGTAGCCCTCAAAATTTCCGGCCAGTCCAAGGTGGGCTTCCAGTGTTTTGAGCAGGGTTTTTCTGCCACACCTGAGCACATCTTTTGCCGCTTCGTGAAAGGCGGGCAAGGTTTGTTCATCGAATTCAAGTCCGAAATAGAGCTTCATTTTCTGAAGGGCTTTTCATGGATAAGTGCAGGGCTGGGATATAAAAACAAACAGGACGCTACTTGCCGTGTAACGTCCTGCCTGAGGAAGAAAGGATACTTGGCTATCCTCCACTTCCGGTTTCTTTTTTCAACTGATTGATTTGTGTTTCCCAAAGTTGATACTGTTCTTCAACTTCATCTTCGTCACAAAAATCTGTGATTTCCAGAATGGTTTCGCCGGTTACCGGAGATTTGCTGAGCTTGAACTCCAGGTATTCTCCCTCGCGCTCCTCGTCGAGCCACTCAAATTTGACCAGCTCATTTTCTACGTCCTCGGTCAATCTTGCCAATTCTTCAAAACCGCTCCATTCAAAGGCATAGATGCCATCGGGCTGTGCATCCACACCGTCGCAAAACCAACGAACCAAATTGGACGGAGCGGTGAAGAACTGATACAAAATGGTTGGGGAAGCCCTGAGAAGGTATTCGACGGTTATTTTTTTTCTTTCCATAAGCCATTCAAGTTATTGTTTTGGGATTGCCTGCGGCAATAACGGGTTGCTGCAAGGTTCAGGGTAAAGCTTGAAAGCTTCAACACCCTATCGCCGCAATAAAGAATAAATTGAGTAGAAATCAAAAAAAAAGATTTGCACCTGGCGGCTCATTTGAAGAATGATGCCAGCGCATGAAAATCTGCTATATTCAAACCGTCTGGGGCATGGTCTTGGCAGTAAATACAAAGGGTTTGCCGGAGTGATCGTGAAAGCATGGTCCTGGGTTTTAATGTGAGGGGCTTCCTGAAATATTGTGATTTCGGAAATTTGCAGAATCTTTTTTTTCAAACTTGACAAGAGGGGACACAAACACTATTTTTGCCGGGCTTGGTTGGCATCGGCTGCTACCCCCTTGATCATTTCAGCCTGTCAATAACCAGCGCTCTGTGTTTCTTGCTGATACCCATACACCTTTTCCCGTGATCCCATCCGGTTGAACAAATTTTCGGAACCAACACTTGAACTAACCACAAAGAATTAGCTTGATGAGACAGCTAAAAATTACCAAGTCAATCACCAACCGCGAGAGCCAGTCGCTTGAAAAGTACCTCCAGGAAATTGGGAAAGTGGATTTGCTGACACCGGAAGAAGAAGTGGATTTGGCCAAACGGATCAAACAAGGTGACCAATCAGCACTCGAACACCTGACAAAAGCCAACCTTCGCTTCGTCGTCTCCGTTGCGAAGCAATACCAAAACCAGGGTTTGTCACTCAGCGACCTCATTAACGAAGGGAACCTCGGCCTCATCAAGGCTGCCCAGCGTTTTGACGAAACCCGGGGCTTTAAATTCATCTCCTATGCTGTGTGGTGGATCCGCCAGTCCATCCTTCAGGCCCTTGCCGAGCAATCACGAATCGTGCGCCTGCCGCTCAACAAGGTGGGCTCCCTCAACAAGATCAACAGGGCCTTTTCGGAACTCGAGCAAAACTTTGAAAGAGAGCCAAGTGCCGACGAACTGGCCGCCCAACTGGACATGGCCACCGAGGAAGTTGAAACAACCCTGAGTGTGGCCGCCCGGCACGTATCCATGGATGCTCCTTTTGTTGATGGTGAAGACAACTCCTTGCTCGATGTTCTGGAGAACCCCCATTCTCCGAAAACAGATCGCCAGCTCGAATACATCGAGTCGCTTCGCAAAGAAATCGAGCGCTCATTGAGTACCCTCACTGACCGCCAGTGCGATGTGGTCAAACTCTATTTCGGAATAGGAATCGAACACCCCATGTCATTGGAAGATATCGGCGACAAGTTCGGCCTCACCCGTGAGCGGGTAAGACAAATCAAGGACAAAGCCATCAATAAACTCCGTTCCACCAGCAGGAGCAAGTTGCTGAAACACTACCTGGGGCACTGATCCCGGTACACATTGATTCTGAAACACTCATTGCGCCTCCTGACGCCGTTCATGCCGGGAGGCGCAAGTCGTTTAAAGACCAGAACCATGCTTACAAGAATTGTGAAAATGACATTCAGGGAAGATGCCGTGGAAGATTTCCTGAAGCTCTTTGAAGAGGTGAAAGAAAAGATCCGGGCTGTTGACGGTTGTCAGCACATGGAGTTGCTTCGGCAAAAAGGGCAGCCGCAGGTAATGTTCACCCTCAGCCTTTGGGACGATGAGGCTGCACTGAACCGGTACCGCGATTCTGAGCTGTTTGCCGGAACGTGGAAGCGAACCAAAGCCCTGTTTGCCGGCAAGCCGCTGGCGTGGAGCCTGGAGAGAATTGACCCGCCATCAGGTCAGTAGTAGCAGTGCAACGATTTGTGAGGTCACCCCGATAAAAAATCCGCCGTACAATTGCCCCGGGGTGTGTGCATTCAGCACCAGCCTTGCCGTTCCGACGATACCTGCCAGCAAGATGAGCAATACCAGCACAAAACTGGTGCTGATCTCAAACAAGCCCAGCCCACCCAGGTGCAAGGTGAAAGTGTCAAAATTGAAATACAGGTAGTTTACAGCTGCCACGCCAACCAGCCCTCCGATTCCGGCGGCATGGGCGCTCACCTTGGTGAAATTGTTGAAGAAAAAATTGGCGAAAAGGCCGATCGTGGCACCAAGCATGCCAATGGTCAGGGTTTTGGGAATGCCCGCATTGTGCTTGAAGTTGATGAACATCCACATGTAAAAAACGCCGGTGATGATGTAAGGTCCGATCCGCTCCTTTGGGTCCGGCATTTCAAAAGAACTGATCATGTTCAATGCCCTCATCAGTACCACCGCAAACGCGGGCATGGCAAATGTGGACATAAACACCAGCAGCAGCAGTTTCCATTGTTCCACAATGCTGAACACCCCGAATTGGTAGGGATTGATGACCAGCAGCAAAGCCGTCATGTAGGTCACCATCAGCAAAGGGTGAAACAAAATGGAGATAATCGCAGCAGCCTTTTTCAAAATGGAATTTGCCATGTCGGATACCGGTGTAATTCGGGGCCGCAAGATACACTTTTCGGCGATGGTCATCCCCAACATGCGCACAGCAGCCATTTCAGTAAGAACTGACAAAGCGGTATCATTGCGAAGCGAAGAAAAAATGGCCTGAAATGTTTGAACTTGCCGGCATCATCATTCTGGGCATCCTGTCGCAATGGGTTGCCTGGCGCACAAAAGTGCCCGCCATTTTGCCGTTGGTGATCACCGGCTTGCTGATCGGGCCGGTCTCAACCCTGTGGACGGCCGATGGCACCAAAATCATCGAGCCGGTGTTTGACCCACAGTCCGGCAAGGGCATGTTCCCCGGCGACTACCTTTACCACTTCGTATCGCTGGCCATTGGCATCATTCTTTTCGAGGGTGGCCTGACCCTTAAAAGGCGGGAGCTGAAAGCCATTGGCCCCACGGTGGGCAAACTGATCGCCATCGGCACGCTGGTAACGCTGGTTGGCGGGGGCGTGGCGACTCATTACATCATGGGCCTTAGCTGGCCCATTTCGCTTCAGTTTGCGGCCCTGATCATTGTAACCGGGCCCACCGTCATCGCGCCCATCCTGAGAAATGTTCCCCTGAACCACCAGCTGTCAAACATCCTCAAATGGGAGAGCATCATCATTGATCCGATCGGCGCCACAGTGGCGGTGTTGGTCTTTGAGTTCATCCTCTCAGGCACCACGGTGGGCGACTTCACTTCGCACGCCTTTTTCGGTTTCTTGCAGGTGGTTCTTTCAGGGTTGGCACTGGGCGTCATTGCAGCCTTTCTTTTGTACCTGCTCATCAAGAAAGAGTGGGTGCCCATGTACCTGCTCAATGTTTTCACACTGGCTTCGGTGCTGGCCGTTTTCGTGTTCAGCGATATGCTTGCCAATGAAAGCGGGTTGCTGACGGTGGTGGTCATGGGCATGGTACTGGGCAACCTGGATGTGCCCAATTTCAGGGATGTGCTGGTGTTCAAGGAGTCGCTCAGTGTGCTGCTCATTTCCATGCTTTTTATCTTACTCGCTGCGCAAATTGATGCCGGGGATATAATTCTCGTTTGGGATGCCAAATGTTTCTTGCTTTTCGCTGTGGTTGTGCTGCTGTTGCGGCCCGTGGGCGTGTTGTTGAGCACCTACCGGACAGAGTTGAATCTCCGGGAAAAATTCTTCATTTCATGGATTGGCCCGAGGGGAATAGTGGCAGCCGGCGTGGCTTCCTTGTTTGGTTTCAAACTTCAGGAAGAAGGCGTTCCCGGCGCTGAGTACATTACCCCTTTGGTATTCCTGATCGTACTCGGAACCGTCTTGCTGAATGCCTCAACAGCCCGGCCACTGGCCTACCTCCTGAAAGTCACGCTTCCGGAGTCCAACGGCATCCTGATAGTAGGAGCCAACAGGGCGGCCAGGGTGATAGCCTCCTACCTCAAAGCCAACAAGCGGCACGTTGTGCTGGTGGACAACAACGCCTCCAACGTGAACAAAGCCCGGCAAATGGGGTTGGAGGCCCTGCAAATCAACGTCTTTACCGAAGACCTTGAACAACACATCGAACTGCTGGACATTGGCTACCTCGTTGCCATGACTGCCAACCACGACGTGAATTTGTTTGTCGTCGAAAAATACAAGGAGGTGTTTGGAGAACTGGGAACATTCAGGCTTCTGAGCCCCGAAGAGATGAAAATTGACGAAGCTTACCGGCCCTCCCAGGGTATTTTCAGTTACACCGATGATTACCTCAACCTCAACGAAGTGGCCAGAGACAACCCCGAAATTCACGAATTGCCTCTCATCAACATGGAGCAACTCAAGGTGCTGCTCGATGAGTTCAAACAAGACGAGCGCATCCCGCTGTTCATCAAACATCCGGATGGGTTCCTCGACATCATTCCGAAAGATACTTCCGGTCTGCCGGTTGATGAAGGGGGATACAGCCTCGTGTACATGGGCAAGAGCCTTAGCCAGGGAAGCCGGAAATTTGCAGATGCTTAGGTTCTGAGGCCCCTGAAAAATTGCCCTCAGCTTCTAAGTTTCAAAAGCCAGCACCCGCACGGGTTTTCCCCACATGAACATGGAACCACCTCCGCTTTCACGAATCATCAGCTTTGCCTTTTTGCCATTGCTTTTCAGTTGTTCGGGCAGATTGACGGGCAGCCACTCGTTGCCTTTGTCATCCACCAGGCCCCAGAACCCGCCTTCCAGGTCTTTCCATACGATGGTTGCGTTGATGGTCTTGGATTTTGCCATGGTACTTGCTTTTGTTGAAAAGGAGTGGAATGTTACGACTTCTCACTGTTGACCGATCATTTTATCGATGGTCTGATAGAGGTTGTTGATCAACCTCGACTGCTGCTGGATGATCTGTTTCAGTTCCTGCACTTCTTCCCTGACAAAATTTTCAATGTTGGAGGGCGAAGGGAGGAAGGGGCTGATCCTGGCCCGCACATACCAGATCTCTTTGATGCTGTGCACCGGCACAGCGTAAGGCTCGTAAAATTTATTGTCGGAATGGAGTTCGAGACTTCTCGATTCATTGATCTTGTTGAACACCCGCTTTACCAGCACATCGCCCTTCGTCACAATGACATAGACGTAGTTGTCTTTGATGTTGCTGGCCCAGTGCTCTGGTTCCACAAAACTGCACACCACCTTGTCGCCTTCAAAAAGGGTAGGTTCCATACTGTCGCCGGCCACATCAAATGAGCGGTGGGTTCCAACGCGGTATTTGTAGTCCGGCAGGGTGTAGGCAGGCAGTTCTTCGTAAAAGGTGGGGTCCAGTTGCTCACTGGCATAGCCCGCCTGTGCAGGCACGGGCACATGCAGGATTTTTTCTTCCCCGGCGTTGTCCGTCACCACCGTCAGCAGCCGGATGCCCCCGGAGCCTTCTTCCGTCAGAAACATGGGGCCTTCACCGGTGAACAGGAAAATGGGGTTGAAACCGTATTTGTCAACAGCTTTTCGGATCACCTCAATGGTCACATCCCTCCTGCCTTTGAGAATCTCACTGAGGCTTTGCGGAAGGTAGTCCAGTGAAAGGGCAAACTGGCGACTGGACCTGACCTTGCCCAGTTCCTTGATTTTGTCGTGGCATTGGATAAATCGCTGGGTAACTATTGAATTCATGGTTCGTTGGTAGTAGTTTGTAGTGACGGGTGGCGGCGCTCACCGTATCAATGAATCGGTGACAAAGGTAGTGTTCACCTTTGAATTCTCCTCAAATTGTTGATAAAAGGTGGCGGGGGTTTGGAGGGGGTTATCCCGGGACGGGATCGGGAGGTTTAGAGGGGTTTGGAGGGGTTTAGAGGGGTAGATCCCGGGATCGGCATTAACCAACTTCATTTGCAGTCAAGTCCAACGTAAAAGAATTTTTTCAGGGGATTCAGGCGAAAAATTAGCGGAAAGAACCTCTGTGCTTTTCCGACCTTTGCCGGCAATCAAAGCCCCGGAACACAAAGCAACAATTGCGATGACAGAAGAACAAGTATTTGACCATACCCAACAGCGACTCTCCGTGCAGGGTTTTACCATTGTCAGTTTCGACAGGCAGCGGCCCTGGGGCGGTTTTTTCGTGATAGATGAAAACCAGGCTTCCCGTTTTATCGAAGCATTTTTTCCCACCCTGTCGCCGGCCGACTTTGCCGGCTTCGGCAAACTGAGCCCGAAGATACTGATCGTCAAACCCGGCAAACGGCTGAGTTGGCAATACCACCACCGGCGTTCCGAAATCTGGCGGGTCTTGCAAGGCCCTGTAGGTGTGGTGAAAAGCCCCGATGATGCCGAAAGGCCCATGCTCCGGGTTGCCGAAGGAGAAATAGTAAAACTTGAAAAAGGGGAGCGGCACCGGCTGGTCGGGTTGGATAATTGGGGGGTGCTGGCCGAAATCTGGCAGCACACGGACCCCCTCAACCCCTCCGATGAAGACGACATCGTAAGGGTTCAGGATGATTTTGGGCGCCAGAGCTGATCGTCCAGGTCGTCAAAAAGGCTTCCCTGGATTGCTTCCGGCAGGAGTTTGAATGACTTGCGGTGGTGGGGGGTATCGCCAAATTGAATGATGGCCTTCCTGTGTTCGGGGGTGGGGTAGCCCTTGTTTCTTTCCCACCCGTACTCCGGGTGTTTTTCTGCCAGGTTTTTCATGTAGGCATCGCGGTGGGTTTTTGCAAGGATGGAGGCAGCCGCGATGGGGGCCAGTTTTCCATCTCCTTTTACGATACATTGATGAGGGATGCCGGGGAAAGGTTTGAAGCGGTTGCCGTCCACCAGCAGCAGTTCCGGTTGGGTTCCGAGTTTGTCCACTGCCCGGTGCATGGCAAGGAAGGAGGCCCAAAGGATGTTGATCTCATCTATTTCTTTTGGTGCCGCCTGGGCCACTGCCCAGGCCAGCGCTTTCTCTTCAATGACTGCCCTGAGCTCATCGCGGGCCTTTTCACCCAACAGCTTTGAGTCATTCAGGAGCGGATGCGAGAAGCCGGGGTCAAGAATCACCGCAGCGGCGAAGACAGGGCCTGCCAGGCAACCCCTGCCGGCCTCGTCCAGACCTGCCTCGACCGTATTTTCATGTAAGAAGGGGAGCAGCATAAATTAAAAATTGCCTGACGGGCAAAGATATCCAAGCCGTGAAGTCAGGCAACTTTCGAACTGGATATGTTGTGTCGTTAGCGCTTTTTTCAATCGTTGAAGCCGGAGAACACCTTTGTCACCCGATGCTCAGGTTGAACAGTTTTTTGACGAGGTCCTCTTTTCTCCTTCGGGCAACATACACCTCGTCTCCGTTTTTCAGGGTGAGGACACCTCCCTCTTTTTTGAGGAATTTCTTCACAAAAGCCAGGTTGACAATATTCGATTCGTGCACCCGGAAGAAACCGTATTTGTACAACATGGAATCCCACATTTTCAGGGATTGCGAAACGATGACCCGTTCGCCCCCCACGAGGTAAAAGATGGAATATCCCCTGTCCGCCTCGATGCGGACGATGTTTTCAAGGTCCACCATGGAGAGGCCTTCCTCTGTTCTGAGCACTACTTTGTGTTCATTGAGCATGGTGTCAAATCCGTTTGATTTGGTGCGATGACTGTTGGCAAGGCGTTGTTCACACCTTTCAACGGCTCTTTTGAGGTAGAGACTGTCAATGGGTTTGATGAGAAAGTCAACCGGTTCAAATTTGAACGAACGAACCATGTTGGCACAAGAGGAGCACATGAAGATCACCTCGAGGTTCTTCAATCTCAATTTATCCAGGAAGTCAAAGGCATTGCCGTTGTTGAGGTAAACTTCAGTGATCAACAGGTCGGGTTGTTTGGCGAGCATTTCAGGAATGGCATCTTCAAAAGAATCAAAGGAAGCGAGAACTTCGATTTGTCCTTTGCAGGATTCTTCAAGTTTGCTTTTCAGGAAAATGGCATCCTGGGTTTGATCGAGAATCATGGCCGTAATCATTGCACCTGGGGGTTTAATGGTGGATAATGTCGGGTGAAACCGTGCTAACAAATGGTTTTGTGCAATTGCCAGGAAAAACAATAGGAACGAGCACCAATATAAGCTTCTTCGTGTTTGTTGCCAAGCTCAATGTGTGAACGGTCAATATTGGAGTCTGACTTTACATCCTCAGCAAAGGAACGTTGTTACCCCTGCCAGGCCTTTTCGGGTTGTTTTCAATGTTCTCTATTCAACTGAACCAGTGCCCTCAAAACACCACTGACGGTATGGGGGTGCAGGAATTTTCCCCGACGGAGCATCAGCCTCAACTCATCCACCGGTATTTCGAGCAGTTCGATGTCTTCTGCCGATTCCAGGTTTTGCCGGCCGGTGGGTGTGGCATTCAGCGCCAGGTAGTGGTGCACAAAAGAATCCATGAAAACGGGGTTGGAAGCCACGCAGCCCAGATAGTGCCATTCCGAGGCTTCGTAACCTGTTTCTTCCATCAATTCCCGCTTTGCAGCTTGCAGGTGGTCTTCCCCATCGTCCACCATGCCGCCGGGCAATTCGGCAATGTAGGCCCCTATTCCAAACCGGTACTGATTGATCAAAACAGCTTTGTCGTCTGAATTGACGGCCACCACGTTTACGCTGTCATTGCCTGTCAGCAAGGTGATATCGAGCATGGCGCCCGAGTAAGGATTGCGGACTTTCTGTACCTCGCAGTCAAACAGTTTCAGGTGGCCCAACTTTTTCGCCTCGAGGACCGGCCAGGGTTGTATTTTCTTTTTCATAAACAGGTGTTGATTACCGCAGGGGCACAAATATGGCCAAAGGATTGGAATCTGAAGGAGCTTTTCTTTCGCTGGTCAGGAAAGGCGGGTTTGTTGTTTTCTTCGTCTCAATTCCTGCACCGTTTTTTCCACCGACCGGTTGACTTTTGCGTAGTGCCAAAGTGTGCTGCCGGCCAGCAAGAGCATTCCCGAAGCAAAGATTGTATTGCGGATCAGATGGAGGTATTTGAGCCACTCCGGATGGAAATTCCTCGCCCAGATCAGCTCCGCGCAGATGATGATGGCCGTGATGAAAAAGAGAAGAACCGATATTGCCCTGGCATTGCGAATGACGGGAGGGTGCTTGCTTCTCAGGCATTTCTTCAGAAATCGTTTGGCATCTTTGTGATAGGGGTCAATTTTGAGCAATTCCCGAAGGATGTACTCCGCTTTTTTTAGTCTGAATGTATGAAAGCAGGAGGCGGCTTTGCGGAACAATGAAGCGTTGAAGAGTTCCTCGCCCTGAAAAAAGGTGATGTTGTTTGCGACGACCGTCTCAATCACGGCATCCACCATCAGCAGGTGTTTCTCATAGGCCCCGATTTCGAAAAGGGCGTTGGTGTAAGCTACCAGCAGTTCAAAATACTCTTCAAACTCCAGCAACTTGATGTCTTCCTCGTGTTGCTCAAAGAAGCGCACGATGTTGTGCCACTGCCGGGGATCTATGGCTCTGAAATCCCGGTAAACCCTTGAGTGATATGTCTTTCTGAATGGACTCATCTGCTGTTTACAACACCTTCACCGATCAGGCTTCAAATGTATTGTTTTGCTTGCAACTGTGCACAATTTTCGATCCGATACCAATCTCCACAAACGATGCCTGAAATTACGGTAGAGCATTGACCTCCAGTATCGGGTAAATAACCGGTTTGCTGGGGGCGGCATCCAACTCCAAAGGGCAAACCTGCAAATTGAGCAGGTAATACCCGTCAGGTATCTCATCGGGTATATAGACCAACTCGGTAATGGTTGCGCTTTGTCTTAAAGCCGGGTACTGATTCGGCGGGTAGTTCCACCAGGTTTTGTGCGACAGGAGCTTGCCCCCATCCTCTTCCCGGTCAACCGAAGGCAAGTCAACCAGCAGGTGCTCAACCCCGCAAGCCACCAGGTGCTCCACTCCTTTGTGGTGTAGGTAGGGCGGGTTCGTTCCGGAATAGTGGCGGGTGCGTTTTGCGTCGTCGTTGGGCAGGGTCCTGATGATGAGCGCTTCAGTTTCGTTGGGTGTCACTGCTTCTTTTAATTGCTGTTCGTCAATAATTCTGTCGCCATCGGGTTGGCGGGTGGGGTAGAGGCTCACCAGTTTTGCGAAGAAAAGAAAGCGGGTGAGGCAGTCATTGATGAAAAAAGGCTCCTTGCTGATGTGGCCAACGCACTCGGTATGTGTGCCGTTGCCGTGTGGGTTGAGGGTGACGTTCATAAAATTGACGGGGCCTCCGGCCCGGGTGGACCCAATGAAATCCCCGGTTTTAACCGGTTCGATTTGTACGGGCGGGGCGTAAAAACAATTGACCGTTTCAATACCTGCCTTGAGCGGCAGCGAAATATCCAAAGGTCTGTCGAAATTGACGCCGTACTTTTTATCCCTGAACTCGAAAATGGCGGTGTTGATCATAAAGCGATGATCTGGAAAGTGTTAAGTGGTCAAATTGTCACCCTGGACGCTTGTTTCCGGGGTTGCAGTGCTGCAAGTTGGGGTAAAAGTTCACAAGTTTTTTTTGACTGCACCAATTTTCATTAAACTTGCCACCTGTCGAGCAAAAAGACTCAGAGAATTGCAGGCAAATGCCACCAATCAAACGTGCCATGCCCCACCGCTCATTACTTTCCAAATACGCTCAATTACTCGTTCATTACTGTGTAGAGTTGCAAAAGGGAGAACGCCTTTATGTTTCGACCACCACACTGGCAGAGCCACTGGTGAGGGAGATTTACCGAGAGGCGCTGCAGGTTGGGGGCCTGGTAGAAGTAAGCCTGACTTTCCGCGAACAGGGTCGGATATTTCTGAAAGAAGCCAACGAGGAGCAGCTGGGATATGTGCCTGTGTTGTACAAAAAGGCCATGGAAGAATTTGATGCTTTCATCAATATCCGGGCACCGTTCAATCTTCGGGAGGAACAAAACGTGGATCAGACGAAGGCCAACAAGCGAAGGGAAGCGTTGAAACCCATCTCAAAGACCTATTTTGAAAGAACTGCAACCCGCTCTTTGAAACGTAACCTTTGCCAGTATCCTACGTTAGCAAATGCACAGGAAGCTGGCATGTCACTCGAAGAATATCAGCACTTTGTGTTCAATGCCTGCAAGTTGTTTGAGCATAATCCGATGGAAGCCTGGATCAATGTGCGCAAAAACCAACAGCGCATCGTCGATCGTCTGAATGCCTGCTCAGAGGTGAAGTACGCCGGCCCCAACGTAGAGGTGACTTTCTCCTGCAAAGGACGCACCTGGATCAATTCGGATGGCCGCACCAACATGCCATCCGGGGAGGTGTACACTTCGCCGGTTGAAGACAGCGTAAATGGCAAGGTTCATTTCAACTATCCGGTGGTGTATGCCGGGCACATGGTTGAGGGCATAACTCTCTGGATAAAAGATGGTTATGTGGAGAAATGGCAAGCTGAACGAGGGCAGGAGCTGCTCGATGAAGTGTTCAAACTGCCAGGAGCCAGACGTTTTGGAGAGGCTGCCATCGGCACCAATTACCAGATTGACCGATTCACCAAAAACATCCTTTTTGACGAAAAAATCGGCGGTACGGTTCACATGGCCATTGGCCAATCCTACCTCCAGGCAGGTGGGAAAAACGAATCCCCAATCCATTGGGACATGATCACGGACATGAAAAACGGAGGCGAAATTTTTGCCGACGGAGAATTGATTTATAAAAACGGGGAATTTCTGATTTGAATCCCATGGCTGCCCGGCGCTTGGTAAATGGAGGCCTGTCAACTAAATTTGCCGGTGCGTCAACCTTTTGTTATGGCCAATTTTTCTAATTTTGGCGGCAACAACCCGGAAAACCAGTAGCCGGAGGACGAAAAACTGATTTCCCAAAACAACACTATTAAATACAAAACGTGGAGAACAACATCGCATTCCTTGAGCTGAAGTATGGAAACATCTACGGAGGCTTTCCAAATTTCTTCGCTATTGCTGAAGTGTCTTTGCTCGTGTTTGAAAAACGCTCGAAGAAAATTTTCATCGAATCCTGGGTCAACAGAGCGGATGTTGATTACGTGAGCGTGATCTCTAAAACCAACGAACTGGGGCATACCATTGGCCGTGAGAAAGAAGTGATCAACATGCGCACCGGCCGCAGGCGACCATTTATGGAAGATTTTCAGGTTGACAAGCGGGCATTGCAGTACTCTTTCAAACAATTGAGACCTGTTCACAACAGGGTCAAGCGCTTCCTCTTTGATGCCTTCCGAAAGTACCGGATCCAAACCATCGTCACCTTTGACGGCCGCAGGGACATCTTCCTTTGTGAACGTTCCGGCGTCAGGTTCAACCGGATGAACATCGTTGATCTTCAAAAGGAGTTGAATAAGCTCACCGACTATTTGTTCTCCCTGAACAAGCTCTCGGTGATCATCAATTTTGACATGGACGGCTCTTACCTTCGGTCAAACAACCTGGAGTATTGGTTGCACCCTATTGCTGCCAAACAGCTCGTGCCGGGCAGCGCCGCCTGGGATGCCGCCAGGTTGCTCATGGTGTACAATGAGTTTCACGAGCACCAGGCTGACTTCCTCCTCAGAGCTCAACAGCTTCTCAATAAAATTCAGGCAATGAAACCCGAAGAGAAGCCTGCACCCAAAGTTGAGGCCCCTGCCACAGAAGAGGCTTCTGCCAATGAGGAGCCTCCTGCCACGGAAGAGGCCAGGCAGGAAGAAGAATAAAGCGTTTTTACATCTTATTAAGGAAAGCAGAGGCATTCATGTGTCTCTGCTTTTTTATTAAACCGGTAAAGTATTTTTAGGTGCGTCTAAAAGTGTGTTATTTTGTGCTTCAATAATCGGGAAGCATGCAAACATTGTCTCAGTCAGAAGAGAATTATTTAAAAACCATTTTCAAACTCAGTTATCTCAGTTCGGAAGCTGCTTCCACCAATTCCATTGCTTCCGAAATGAGTACTTCACCGGCGTCGGTATCCGACATGCTGAAAAGGTTGTCTGCCAAAGGGCTTATCAACTACGAAAAGCACCGGGGCGCCACTTTGTCGGGAGCAGGTCTGCCCTATGCCCTTCACCTGGTCAGAAAGCACAGGCTGTGGGAAGTGTTTCTGGTGCAAACCCTTGGATTCAGATGGGATGAGGTGCACGATATCGCCGAGCAGTTGGAACACATACATTCCCCTGAACTCATCAACAGGTTGGACAAATTCCTGGGGCATCCGCGTTTCGACCCGCACGGCGACCCCATTCCTGATGCCACGGGAAACATTGCCCAAAGGGAGGAAATCCCCCTTCACGACCTCTCAGTTGGCAGCAAGGGCATCATTGTGGCTGTTGCCAACCACACCAGTTCCTTTCTCCAATACCTCGACCGGCATCAACTCGGGGTAGGAACTGTCATAGAGGTGCTGGAGCGGTTTGAGTTTGACGCTTCCGTCAAAATAATGACCGATGCCAGATCAACAGTGGTATTGTCGGAAAAAGTAGCCGTCAACCTGCTCATTCAACCCACGTCAAAAACCAACCGGTAAACCCATGGCAAAAAGGCTGTTGAAAATGGCATTGCTTGCCACCCCAATGCTGGTGAGTACGATCCTTTCCGGCCAACAGGACAAAAAGCTGGTAGTGACGTCTGCTTCCATATTTGCCGACATGGCCAAAAACATTGCGGGCGATCTGGTGCAGGTGAAATCAATTGTGCCAATAGGCTCGGATCCACACATTTACGAACCGACACCGGCCGATGCCAGGCTGGTGTCAAAAGCCGATCTCCTCCTCGTCAATGGCCTCACCTTCGAGGGCTGGCTGAGCGGGTTGATAGAAAACGCCAACACATCCGCCCCTGTGGTGACAATTACCAAAGGCATTGAACCCATCAGGGCTGTGTATAAAAATTCCACCGACCCTCACGCCTGGATGAGCGCCGCCAACGGGCTGATTTACATCGGGAATATCTTCAAGGCCCTGGTGGCGCTGGACCCGCACAATGAGCAGACTTACCGGTTCAATTACAATGTGTACCGGCAGCAATTACAGGACATGGACCGCTACATCATGGAGGCCGTCAAGAATATTCCTTCGCAACAGCGCATCCTCATTACCTCCCATGACGCCTTTCAGTATTACGGAAGAAGATATGGCCTGAGGCTGGAGTCGGTAATTGGCATCTCAACCGAGGCCGAAGCTCAGACCTCGGATGTTATTCGTCTGAACAAAATTATCCGGGAGAGCCGGGTGCCGGCCGTTTTCATTGAAAGTACCGTGAATCCGAAATTGCTGGAACAGATAGCCAGCGACAACCATGTGCAAATTGGCGGCAAGCTTTATTCCGACTCCATCGGAGGCCCGGAATCTCCGGCGCCCTCCTACCTGGATATGCTGAAATACAACACCGATACGATCGTCGCTGCACTTTCCGGAACCCAGGAGAAAACAGGCGATGACAGCCAGGCCGGGAGCCCGGCCTGGCTGTGGATGCTGGTGGGCCTGGCTTTTGCCGGCGCTTTTGTTTTTGTAGCTTCAAGGCTCAATAACTGAAGACGATGAATCCTGCAATTTCCATCAAGGGCTTGTCAGTCTCGTACGACCGGAAGGTGGTTCTGGCCAACATCTTTCTGGACATAGAGCCCGGTAGCGTTTATGGCATCATAGGCCCTAACGGAGCGGGCAAGTCAACCTTGTTCAAAGCCATCCTGGGCCTTGTGGAATCCCACACAGGTGTCATTGAGTTTTTTAACGAAGACGTGGAAGCTCACCGGAAAGAAATAGCTTACGTTCCTCAACGCGACGATATTGACTGGGACTTTCCTGCCACTGTTTTTGACATTGTTCTGATGGGCAGGTACCCGTACAAGAAGCTTTTGGAGCCCATCAACAAAAGGGACCGTGAGAAAGCCTTGCAGGCCTTGCGAAAACTGGGTATCGAAAATTTGAAAGACCGGCAGGTAGGGGAGTTGTCCGGAGGGCAGCAACAACGGATGTTCATCGCAAGGGCACTTTGCCAGGAGGCCAACATCTACCTGCTGGACGAGCCCTTTGTCGGAGTGGATATTACGACAGAAGAAAAGATCATCAGCCTGCTGAAAGACCTCGCCCAGCAGGGAAAAACCCTGTTGGTGGTGCATCACGACCTTTCTACCGTCAGGGAATATTTCGACAAAGTGGTGCTCATCAACCAACGCCTCGTTGCCGCAGGCGATACAGAAAATACCTTTACAGAAGAAAATATCGCAAAGGCCTATACCAGCCAATTGCCCATCCTTCACAAGATTTCCTGAGCCCAACAACATTTCGCCAGGCGCTGCCTGAGCAAAACGATGGCACCTTCTGCCTATCAAAATGATAGCGCACCCTATCAAAATGAGAGGGTTCAAAAAAGCATGTAGCTACCCGGAAATTATTATTTAGTCATAAGGGGTTGATTAGCAGTTTTTTGGAAGAAAGTTGAAAAATTTTCTATTCCGGGGGAACGGCATTTGGCACAGGGGGAATCAGAAGCGCAAAAGAGCGCCGGCAGGCAAAGCGAAGGACCTGCAAAACCTTGCAACATGGAAACCACACTCTTCATCATTCTCCTGTTTGTAAAACTTTTTATGACGGTGGTGACAAGACCCGCCGCCGATCAAAAGGAATAAGAACCGGAAAACCATGGCCCCAATTAACCAACTTCTTTAACCGATTATAATCTCTTAAAACTTTCACTCCATGAGTACTATCGAGTTCAACAGCTATTTCCACAACTTGCAACCCCAATTATTGCCATTTGCTTACCGCCTCACCAACAACCTCGAAGACGCCAAAGACCTCATTCAGGAAACTGCACTCAGGGCGTTCAACAACAAGGAGAAATTTGAAGTGGGTACCAATTTCAGGGCCTGGGTTACCACCATCATGCGCAACACGTTCATCAACTTTTACCGCAAGAAGAAGAACCGCGCCACGATGAGCGAACCATCTGACAGCTTTGTTTTCGTCAATGAAAACCACGCCATTGAAAATGCCGCCATGTCAAACATGATGATGGGTGATCTGTACGGTATTCTCAATCAACTTGACTACATCTACCGGAAGCCTTTTCTGATGTTTTACGAAGGTTACAAATACGAGGAAATTGCAGAACAGATGGATTTGCCCATCGGCACTGTGAAGAGCAGGATTTTCTTTGCCCGCCAGAAGCTGATGGAAAACATCAGGAAGCACTTTGCTCAGGATCGAGTTCTCAACTAACAACGGACAAGATTTTCTCCATCGTTTTCTGCCCGTTTTAGTGTTCCATATCAAGTCCGGCAATGCCGGCATAGTGTCAATTCTCCATACGGGGCCTCGTGGTTCCGCTCAAGTTCCCGGTAGGCAGTGCGCCCACCGGGGCTTTTTTCTGTTTACGAATGAGCAATTTCACTAATATTGCGAAGCGAGTGAAACGGGAAGCTTTATCAGCAACACATGGCAACACCTTCAATCCAGCAATTCAAACAGAAACTGACCGCCGGTGGTCGGTCGGTGTGGGCCATGTCTAAAAGCCTTCCCGCCAGCTTTTCGTTGAAAGATCTTCATCCTTCGGCCATTCTTGAAAAGCTCAACGGGCTCACCCTCAGAAAGAAGATCAGGGCGCTGATGCTTTTGCTATTTGCCATTTTCACCGGTTTGGGGATGGTAGGCGGGTTTTATGTGCAACGCACCAGCAACAACATGCTGTTGATGCTGAATGACAACTACACCACCCTGCAATACACCAACATCATGTCGCAGGCGGTCAACGACATCTTCTGGGCGGTGAACATCAAAGGCGGAGCCCCTTCTTTTAAAAGACTGGAACTGGAAAAGGCCTTCGGGCAATTTGACCTGTATTTCAATTTGTTTGAGCGAAAGGTCTCCACAAGGGCCGAAAAGGAATTGCTGGAAGAGTTGAAGGTGGACTATGAGATTTCCAAAAACGGATTGCGGCAGATTGTGGATTCGGGCGAGGTGCCATTCGACATGCACATGAAGCGGAAGTACATTTTGTCCTTGCTTCAGAACATTTATGACCTGAACACCTCCATCATCGAGAAGCGCACCAAAGAGGCCAACGCCCTTGCCAACAAAGTGACCCTTTACCTTATTATCTCGGCGTTTTTCTTTTTCCTCTTCGCCATTGCGGCAATGTTTTACTTCCCCAATTACCTCATCGAGCCCATCGAGAAAATGACCGAAAGTATCCGGCAAATTGCCCAAAAGAACTACCAGCACAGGCTCCAGGTAAAACACCGCGATGAACTGGGTGAGATGGCCAGTTCATTCAACCTGATGGCTGCCAAGCTGGAAGAATACGAAAACATCAACCTCAACCAGATCATTTCCGAAAAGCAGCGCACCGAGACCATCATCAGCCGTATGAACGAAGCCATCATCGGGCTGGACGACCAGCGCCGGGTACTCTTTGCCAACCCACCGGCGCTGAAGCTACTCGGAAAAAGCCTGGATGAGATCAGCGGACAAGCAGCGGCCGAACTTGCCTCTCAAAGCGATTTTATGGCCACCATCTTTAAGGAAGTATTGCAAGACGACCTGGAAGAAAACCAGAGTGTGCCGGCGGTGAGCATTGACCACCAGGGCAAACGCCAATACTTCAACAAAGACGTGCTGAAGGTGCAGCGCCAAACCGACCGGGAAGCCGGGGAAGAAGGAACCAACGTGGGGTACATCGTCATTTTGAAAAATGTGACGGAACTGAAAGAGGCAGACATCGCCAAGACCAATTTCATGGCAACCCTCTCTCACGAACTCAAAACGCCCATCTCAGCCATTGACATGAGCCTCAACCTGATGGCCGACCAGCGGGTGGGCCAGTTGAACCAGGAACAGAAAGAACTGGCAACCACCATCAAACAAAACACCTCCAGGCTGTTGAAAATGATCAATGAGATTCTGGAGATCTCGAAAATTGAGACGGGAAAACTCCAGATAGAACTGGAAGAAACCGAAGCTGACAAACTTGTATCGAGGGCGCTGGATAATGTAAAAACCTTTGTCTTTGAGAAGAAACTTCAAATCAACCAGTTCATAGAGCCCGACCTGCCGAAACTGAAGGTTGATGTGCCCAAAACCACTGCCGTACTGGTCAACTTCCTCACCAATGCCGTGCGCTATTCTCCGAAGGAAAACAGCATCGAAGTCATCGTGGTCAGGCAGGATGGAATGGTGGAGTTTTCAGTGAAAGACCACGGCCCGGGCATCTCGGAAAGCGAGCAAAAAAAACTCTTCCAGCCTTACCGCAGGGCCCAGGGCGACAAAACCAAAGGGACCGGTTTGGGGCTGGCCATTGCCAAGGAGTTTATAGAGGCACAGGGTGGAAAAATCTGGATGGAAAGCGAGGTGGGAGTGGGCAGCACCTTCGGGTTCGTGTTGCCCCTCAACGCCCGGTAAACGCTGGATGCCTCGCAAAAATGCCCCCTCCTAACTCCTCTCAACCTCTCTTAACCCCTCTCAACTTCTCTAAACTTTTAATGTCTCACACGGAGGCCACGGTGCCTTCTCCGCTCGTCACGAGCTCTGCTCGTTGACGCACCTAAGTGGCGGCTTGTCCGCCTCTGGCGGGCTTCCCGGCCAAATGTCCGGCAAGCCGGCCGCTGTCCGGCAAGCTGGCCGTTGGCTAAGCATTAAAAGGAAAACAGGAGCTAACCAAAAGTTTGCGCCTGGACCGACATCAGGCGCTGACTTCCAGTCAGCTCCTGAATTAAATTCCAGTGCAAAAAAAACTGAAAACAGGAGCCAAGCGGAAGTTAGTGCCTGTAAGGGCTCCGTATGTACCTATGAAAAACCAATCAGCTCGTCACGAGCTCTGCTCGGTGGCGGACAT
>JALWSS010000078.1 GCA_026993525.1 Saprospiraceae bacterium | reverse complement strand
GTGGCTCAGCAGTACGGGGTGTTTCCACCTCGATTTCTTCATCCAGTGTGTCGAGGTAAGCAGAAATATCAATGTTCTTTTCATACTGTGTCCAGCTAAAAGCGAGGATCATCAGAACGATGGCTACCAACAAGCCATAATTGAGAAAAGTACCCCGCAAAGAGAACGTGTCCACTTCCGGATACTTGTTTCGCCCTTCCAGGGGAGAGCTAAAGGTTCTTTTGTGCGGCCCTTCGGTAAGGTTTTTCTCAAATCGCTTCTTGAACACATTTCTGGTAAGAATAGTGAGAACGACTGTGAAAACCACCAAAACCAGGGCAGAGATCAAGACGACAGAACCCGTGATTTCAAAATCCATAGTTAAGAGGTTTTGTTGACAAAGAATCGGAATAAGTATAAAGCAGCAAACGAGCCGCAAATGTTAGCAACGATATCCAATAGTTCAAAAAATCGGTCAGGAAAATAGGCAAATTGGATGAATTCCAACAAAATTCCATATCCCGTACTGCAAAAGAACACGATCCACAGAATCCGGTTGGTCAATTTGCCAATGTTCCAAAATCCCCAAAGAAATGAACCGCACAGCCCCAAATAGGCCACAAAATGCCCAAACTTATCAACAGACATCAGACCAACCGGTAATTGCACACCCCCGCTGGTACTCAAATAAGCAATGAGGATGGCTGCGGCAATTCCCGGAAGAAAGTAAATCATACCGGTGAGTCTTTCTTTCAAGACAGTACGTAGATGATTGATCGGTTGAAATTGGTGGGAAAGGCCCTGAAATCTATTAGCTGACCAAAGCCTGGTAGGCCCCGGCATCCAGCAGTTCAGACAATTCACCGGGGTTCGTCATCTGGATTTTCACGATCCATCCTTCTCCATAAGGGTCGGAATTGATGAGCGTGGGATCGTCACCTCCATCTTCAGAAATAGCCTCGTTCATCTCCAATACTTTGCCTGAAACCGGCATGAACAGATCCGAAGTTGTTTTTACCGCTTCCACCGTCCCAAAGACGTCGTGCTGGTTCAGTTCTTCGCCAACAGTGTCAACATCTACATATACGATGTCACCCAATTCACTTTGGGCAAAATCCGTAATGCCAACGTAAGCTATGTCTCCGTTTTCAACTCGGACCCACTCGTGGTCTTTGGTGTACTTCAGGTCAGAAGGAATATTCATTTTCAATTTCTTGGTTGGTTAACCGGGTATTCGTTAGTCATCAGCTGTATCCAGCTTTTTCATCGGCGCCAAATTTAGA
This sequence comes from Saprospiraceae bacterium, assembly GCA_026993525.1. GTDB lineage: Bacteria > Bacteroidota > Bacteroidia > Chitinophagales > Saprospiraceae > UBA6168. The sequence continues at coordinate 5,133 of JALWSS010000078.1, read as the reverse complement.
GGTTTTTGGAAACTACCAACCGCCAATCCCGAATTATTTCTCCGAAAGAAAAACTCAGGCCGATTCAAAAAATATCCCCACAGGTATTGACTGAAGATTAAAAGAAAGGACTATCTTTGCCCGCCGAAATGAAAACGGGTGCTGATAAGTGGATCTCAGACCTGGATTTTCAGACTAAAAAGCAAAATTTCAAGCAATGAAAAGTGATATCCATCCAAAGAATTACCGCCTTGTTGTCTTCAAAGACTTCTCAGCCGACACGGCGTTCCTGAGCCGCTCATGCGCTGAGACCAAAGAAACCATCGTTTGGGAAGACGGTAAAGAATATCCGCTGGTGAAACTGGAGATTTCTTCTGCATCGCACCCATTTTTCACCGGTAAGATGAAATTCGTTGACTCCGCTGGTCGCATTGACAAGTTCAACAAGCGTTTTTCAAAAACGAAATTTGCCAAATCCGACCAGGAGTAATAACACTTCTGACTTCACCGGATTGTGGAAAAAGCCTCAACGATTGCGTTGGGGCTTTTTTCTTACATTAGCCCCGCTTTAATACGTCAGGATTGAAGCAGCATGCTTTGCCGGAAGGTAATAGCTTCACTATCAATGGCATAGTTAGCACACCAACTGTTACATTTTTATCCATTCATGAGGAATCTGATTCTCTTCGAAAACGAAACCCGGTCCAACCTTCTGCCCTTCACCTACACGCGCCCTACCTGTGAAATCCGCCTGGGCATCCTGAACCTTCGTGAAAAGTGGGAACAGGCAATGAATGGTTCAGGCTCCTTTATCACACAGGATTACCTGACCGACATGTATGACATCAGCCTCAGTGAAAAGAATTTTCTCATCAACGGCTCCGTACTTCCCACGCCGGAACTCGTCAACCAGATACTCAGTTTAGGAGTTGGAGAGGCCCTGGTCAACAACGATGAATTGATCGCCGCCCTTCTCGACCTGGACCAGTTCAACAGACTGGTGGACGACGACATCGAAGTATTTGCCAGCTATGACCTCAGCGAAACCCAGACTTTGTTAAAGGTGAACAACCTATGGGACCTCTTCAAATTGCTCGATTGGTCCATCCGCTGGGATTTTGAAAAACTTACAAAAGGCAAAACTTCTGAGCCCCTGCCAAAATCCAACACCCTGATCGGGAGCAAAAACTGGCTTTTCATTGAAACAGGGGCCCTGGTGGAAGGAGCTACCATCAATACCACAGCAGGCCCGGTGTACATTGGTAAAAACGCCACTGTGATGGAAGGCGCAAACATCAGAGGGCCATTCTCCCTCGGCGAAAAGGGCACCGTGAAGATGGGGGCTAAAATTTACGGGCCTACTGCCGCCGGCCCCTACTCCACCCTCGGCGGTGAAATCAAAAACGTGCTGATGTTCGAACACGCCAGCAAAGGCCATGAAGGCTACATCGGCAACTCCGTGATCGGTGCCTGGTGCAACCTGGGGGCCGATACCAACTGCTCCAACCTGAAAAACAACTGGACAGAAGTAAAAATCTGGGATTACGAAAAGAGAATCATGATGCCCTCCGGACAACTGAAAGCAGGATTGTTTCTTGGTGATTACAGCATGACCAGCATCAACTCCATGTTCAATACCGGAACAGTGGCAGGCATCTGCTGCAATATCTTCGGCTCCGGTTTCCCTGAAAAATTCATCCCGTCCTTTACCTGGGGAGGAACCACAGGCGCTGAAACGTATAGGGTTGACAAAGCCCTGGCAGCCATCGAACGGATGAAAAACATCCACAAACAACCCTTCTCCGTAGAAGAGCGCATCATGCTCCTGAAGGTTTTCGAAGAGTCAGCCAAATTCAGAAGCTGGGAAAAAAAGTCTGAAACCCGGTCATTCCTCAAAGCTGCCAGAGACAATTAAGCCCCCTCGTCGTACTGGTACAATTTCAATGTCTCAATGATCCTGATGAGCTTTTCCGCATAGGCGCTGTCAGTGGCATAGCCGGCTTTCTTCAGGCCTTCGGCCCAACGGCGGTAATCGGTGCCGTACTTTTTCAAATGCACATAGCGGCTGGTTCCCAAAAGCCGTGCATGCGCTTCGAAAGATTCTTCCGTTGACTCAAAAACCCGGAACATATCATACCTGTCATCATCTGAATAGTTGCGGCAGGTACACCCCAGACACTTCCGCCTGCACTTGATACCGAAATGGTTGTTGGATTGCAAGGCGAGTTTGCTCATCCCGGCATTGGACTCCAGCAACGCCTGCGCCAGGGTGACACTGACCGGAATCCGGTGCTTTTTGCAGGAGCGCCTGGCCATGTCCAGGTACTGCCGGACGTAATCGAGGCAGATGTTGAATTTTTGTTCCACAATGCTGCCCGGTATTCCTTTTTCGTAAGCAAGGTTCGGGTTCAGGATGAAGGCCAGGTTGCTGAAATCGGAAGATTTCCAACGGGGCGCTTCCGCTTCGCCCCTTCCGTCGGAAGGAGAAAAACCCGGCAATACGGAAAGTTTCTCGTCTTTTGAAACTTCTTTGAATTGGACCGACTCAGAAACTTCAACCAGGGGCCGGCCATTTATTTTCAGTTGCACATCCAGGTCGCGGATGGCGAATATGTAAATGAGTAAAACAATGGCTGAAAATTCAAACCAGTATTGCCGGAGCTTCCGGTAAAACCACCGGCCACCCACTTCCCAGGGATTCATCACTTCTTTCATCATTGCAAGTTTTCTTTGTTACACTTTCGCTCCTCTTACCGTGATCAGCAGGTGCATTCCATTTACAAAAGAAACATTTTGTTTCATTTAACGCAAGTATAAATAAAACATTTTGTTTTGATTTTTGCTTCGCAAAAACAACTGCCATGCTTTACATTTGCGAAAACTCCTCGTATGCGCTTAGTTGCTGATGCTGGTGCTACCAAAACAGATTGGGCATGGACAACGCTCTCCGGTGAAACTTCATTCACTCAAACGGCGGGTTTCAATCCTACCTATACAGACGGGAACCAATTGAATCACTTGAAAAAGGAACTTTCCCGACTGCCGGTCAGTAGTGAAGAGCTGTCCATTTACTATTACGGTGCAGGATGCCGGGCCCCGGAAGCTGTTGCCCGGACAGAGGCTTTGCTGAATGCCATTTGGCCGCAGGCCGAAGTAAAAGTATTTGACGACCTGTTGGGAGCGGCAAGAGCCTGTTGTGGCCACTCCCCAGGCATCGTATGCATACTGGGCACCGGTTCCAATTCGATGTTGTACGACGGTCAGAAAGCCACGGACCGGATACCCAACCTGGGTGTGTTGCTGGGCGATGAAGGCAGTGGTGCGCACATCGGTAAAGAGCTGGTGAAGTCCTGGTTTTACCGGGAAATGCCAGCCAACATACACCAGTTGTTTGCCACGGCATTGCCCGGAGGGCGAGACGAATTCATTAAAGAATTGTACAGCCGGCAAAGCCCGGGCTCTTTTCTGGCCACCTTCGTCAAGGTAATTGCTGACCTGAAGACGGACCCCTGGGTGGCAAACCTGGTGCGTTCCTGTGTGGATGAATTTGTTGCGAGGCATGTGCTGAAATACGAATCTGCACGGGAGTTGAAAGTTCATTTCTGTGGTTCCATTGCCTGGCATTTTCAACCCATTGTGGAAAAAGTGCTGGCCAGGCACGGCTTGCAAAAAGGCAAAATCCTCCGAAAACCCATTGAAGAGCTTTTCAAATTCCACCTGAACGATGCATCTTCGCAGCCCTTTTTACCGGACAGGTAACAACAGTGCAGGTTCCCCACCCCGACTGTCCGGCTGCCCAACCAAATTCTACCGGAAAATACATGAGTAATGAGTGACAAACCCATTAAGAGAATTGGTGTGTACACCTCCGGTGGCGATGCCCCCGGCATGAATGCTGCCCTCAGGGCCGTGGTTCGAACCGGCATCTACCGGGGGCTGGACGTTTACGGTATTTACAGCGGTTATGAAGGAATGATCCACGATGAGATCAAAAAACTGAATGTCCGCGACGTGGGCAATATCATCCAGCGGGGAGGCACCTTTTTGAAAACTGCCCGGAGCATGGAGTTTATGACTCCGCAAGGTCGCAAAAAAGCCCACGCCAATCTGAAGCGCCACAAAATTCAGGCACTGGTGGCATTGGGCGGCAACGGTACCTTCACCGGTGCCCAGGTTTTTCACGAAGAATACAGCATCCCCGTGGTGGGCGTGCCCTGTACCATTGACAACGACCTCTACGGCACGGATGTCACCATCGGCTTTGACACGGCCGTGAACACCGCCATAGACGCACTCGACAAGATCCGGGACACCGCTGAATCCCACAACCGGATTTTCTTCATCGAGGTCATGGGCCGCAATTCGGGTTACATCGCCCTCTACACTGCAATCGGGAGTGGCGCCACCACAGTGCTTTTGCCGGAACGCAAAACTTCGATGGATGAACTGGTCCGCACCCTCGATCAGGAGGCCGTGAAAAACAAAGCCTTCTCGCTCGTCGTGGTAGCCGAAGGAAATAAACTGGGTAAAACCACTGAAATAGCGGCTGAAGTCAAAAGAAGGCTCCATCTCGAAGAGGATGTCAGGGTTACGGTGGTGGGGCACCTGCAACGCGGCGGCTCTCCATCCGGATTCGACCGCCTGGTGGCCACCCGCCTCGGCAATGCCGCCGTGGAAGCGATCTTGCAGGGCTACAAAAACGCAATGGTGGGCATCTCCAACAACCAACTGAAACACACACCCCTCTCCATCGCCATCAAAAATGAGAAGGAGATCAACATGGACCTGTTGAGGATGATTGAAATGCTGGCGGTTTGATTGAGGAAGTGAGGAATTGAGGAAGTGAGGAACTGAGGAACTGTGGAACTGAGGAACTGTGGAACTGAGGAACTGTGGATTGAGTCCCCGTCCCGTTCCGGCAAGTGTTAAGTCGAGCCTGGCGAGACGTCACTTGCCGTACAAAGGAGAGTTTGCAAGTGCCGCCTCGCTCAATACTTGCAAGGACGGGAATTGAGGAATTGAGGAAGTGTGGAATGAGTCCACTGCAAAAACCCCAAATTCATTAATTCCGACGGAAATTTGAATGCTCACATGCCGGACGGAGTCCGGCTAGATGAGGCACCGGACGGAGTCCGGCGCCAGCAACTACGCTGG
>JALWSS010000077.1 GCA_026993525.1 Saprospiraceae bacterium | reverse complement strand
GGGATGAAGGATTATGAGGTTGTAGGGTGAGGAAGCGCTAAACCTTTTCATCCCTCATCCCTCATCCCCCATCATCCCTCATCCCCCATCATCCCTCATCCCTTGAGCAGTGATCCTTTCTCACATCAATCATTCACCTACAGGGTGGATTTTTGCCGCTTTGCCGAACATTCGAAAAGGCTGGCACATTTCCTGCCGTCCTCTGTATGGCAATTTTGCAGTTTTTCCGAAGGAGATTCCAAACAAATGGGCTGTCGCGCTGGTTTGTCTGGGGTCAAACCATTATTTTGCGCTGGAAAACCACATTTACATACGCCGCCCTCTCAGACCAACAATAGCATGAAGAAGAGGATTTACAGCATTTTACCCATCATTGCTTTCTGCTTTGCCTTGCAGGCGCAGCAAGTCATCCAGCCACGCCCAATGGAGGAAAGTACCGGAATACTCTATACCCGGGAATTTGCAGCCGGCCTTCGCCTGCACACCAACGGGTTCGCTTTCGGCATCACCACGGGCAACCTTGAAACCTACTACCGCACCCGCTTCTTCCACGCTGAAATCGGAGAGATCAAACACCCGAAAGAGTACCGCCAGAGTTTTGACAATCCCGGCAGCATCAACGGCCGGATCGCCCGTCCGTTCAAGTTTGGCAAACAGAACAACTTTTACGTCCTGAGGGGCGGCCTGGGCATCAAACGCTACTTTACCGAAAAAGCAAAACACAAAGGCGTTGCCGTAGGGCTGGCCTGGGAAGGGGGCGTTTCGCTCGGTATCCTCAAGCCTTATTACCTCGAACTTCGCGCAACGGACGGAATCATTTCCGTCTCCAGGAAATACACGCCCGAGACTGCCGATCAATTCCTGAACATCTGGCAGATCCACGGAGCCTCCGGCTGGACCAAAGGCCTTGGCGAACTCAGCCTGCTGCCCGGGGCTCATGGAAAGGTCTCCGTTCATTTTGACTGGGGGGCCTTTGACGAGTACGTAAAAGCCATCGAGGCCGGGCTGATGGTGGATGTTTTTTCGAAGAAAGTGCCCATCATGGTTGAAACCGGCGATGTGCAAAACAGCCAGGTCTTCATCAACCTTTTCCTACATTTGCAGTTTGGTAAACGGTGGTGATGCCGGCCGCTGACTGCATCCCGCCCCACATGACCAATTTTCCTTTCAAATGATCGAATTACCCATCGTAGATCAGGAGTCGCCGCGCAGGCGCAAACCCAGTTGGCTGCGCGTCAAACTGCCCATCGGCGAGAAGTACAAACACGTGCGCAGCCTGGTGGACACCTACAAGCTGCACACCATTTGCCAGAGCGGCAATTGCCCCAACATGGGCGAATGCTGGGGTGCCGGCACGGCCACCTTTATGATCCTCGGCAACACCTGTACCCGTTCCTGCTCGTTTTGTGCGGTGAAAACCGGCCGGCCACCGGAATACGACGAAGACGAACCCCGCCGGGTGGCCGAAGCCATCAGGCTGATGGAGGTGAAGCACGCCGTCATCACCAGTGTGAACCGGGATGAGCTGAAAGACAAAGGCGCCGAAATCTGGCACCAAACCGTGAAGCTGACCAAAGAACTCAGCCCTGAAACCACCATAGAAACCCTCATCCCGGATGTGCGCAGCGTGTGGTGGGCCCTGGAGCGCATGATCTCAGCCGGCCAGGAAGTGGTGAGCCACAACATGGAAACCGTGGAGCGCCTCTACCGCAAGGTGCGCCCCCAAGCTAAGTACGAGCGCAGCCTGGAGCAGATCAAACGCACCAAAGAATACGGCAAACGCACCAAAAGCGGCATCATGGTGGGCCTCGGCGAAACCGATGAAGAGGTGTACAAAACCATGGACGACCTGGTGGAACACGGCTGCGATGTGCTCACCATCGGCCAGTACCTGCAGCCCACCAGGATGCACCTGGAGGTGGCTGAGTTCGTTCACCCCGACAAATTTGCCGAATACAAAGAGGTGGGAATGTCAAAAGGCTTTGCTTTTGTAGAAAGCGGCCCACTTGTTCGTTCTTCCTATCACGCAGAGCGCCATTTGTGAAACACAGCTTCGGCGCCCGGCGTTGAAAGGTGCTGAAATGGGCTCATTGTCAACGAAATATCTCCGCCTCAGAAGCCCCTTCCCCGAGGGGCTTTGTCTGTTGTGCTTGTGCTTCGCCCTCCGGGCAACGGCGCAACAGCCCGTCGTCGTTCAGCCCGTTCCGGTGGCACCGGCCACAGCGTCGGATATGCACCTGTTCGGGTTGAAGCCGTTTTACAAGGACAGCCTGAGCGCCACCGGTGCATTGCGGCAGGCCGTGCAAAAACTCCGCAAGGAGGCCCGGCTGGAAGCTTCCGTTGATTCCGTGCATTTCAATGCGGATACCCTGTGGGCCTGGTTGTATCCCGGTCCGAAATACGAATGGGTGTCGCTGCGCAATGGCGGCATACCGGAAGATTTTCTCTCAAAAAGCGGCTTCCGTGAAAAACTCTTCCGGGGCAAAACTTTCAATTTTCAGGAACTGGTAAAAATTGAGGAGCAACTCCTCAAAACCGCCGAAAACAACGGCTACCCCTTTGCAGCCGTGTACCTCGATTCCATCGCCGTTGCCGAAGGAAAAGTGGAAGCCTGCCTGATGCTGAACAAAGGCCCGGCGGTGTTCTGGGACAGCCTCCAGGTGAGCGGTGGGGTGAAAATCTCCAACGCTTACCTCGCCAATTACCTCGGCATTAAAAAAGGCCAGCCCTACAGCCGAAAAACCCTGCTCAAATCCAAAGACCGCCTACGGGACTTGCCTTTCCTTCGGGAAAAGCAAAACGCACAGGTCACTTTCACCGGCCGGCAAGCCAACCTGCACTTCTTCCTCGAAAAGAAAAATGCCAGCCGCTTTGATTTCCTCCTCGGGCTGTTGCCCGACAACACCCGCCCCGAAAAAAAACTGATCCTGACCGGCACTTTCAATACCGAACTGCTCAATGCCTTCGGCAGGGGTGAGCGGCTGATGCTGGCCTTTGAGCGCCTGCGCCCGCAAACCCAGAAACTGGACCTCGCCTTTGCATACCCTTACCTTCTGGACCTGCCTTTTGGCCTCGAAACCGGCTTTCAGCAGTACAAACTGGACAGCAGCTACACCGACATCACCGGCAACATCGGGGTGCAGTACCTGCTGCAGGGCGGCAATTACCTGAAGGCATTCTGGAACTCAACGGCTTCCAACCTGATCGAAGTGGACACGGCTTCCCTCGCCTCCGGCAATGCCCCCGATCAGTTGGACGTGACAAAAACCGACTTCGGTCTTGAGTTGCTCCTGCAAAAGCTCGATTACCGCTACAATCCCCGGAAAGGTTTCTCCGTCTTGTTGCGGGGCAGCGCCGGCAACCGGCAGATCCGAAGAAACCAGGCCATTCTGAATGTTTCGGAAAGTTTTTACGACACCCTGCCGGAGCGCTCTTTCCGTTTTGTTGCCGAAGGTCACCTGCGGGCTTTTTTGCCGGTCTCGCAGCGCAGCACGGTCATGGCGGGCTTGAAAGGGGCCTGGCTGATCTCTGAAGACCCCATCTACCGCAACGAGCAGTACCGCATCGGTGGCAGCCGGCAACTTCGGGGTTTTGACGAAGAAAGCATTTTTGCCACCGCATACGCCATCCTCACCCTTGAATACCGGCTGCTCACCGGCCAGAACTCCCATTTCTACACCTTTGCCGATTGGGCCTGGCTGGAAGACAGCCGCTCCGGCGAGCCCACCCGCTACGACCGGCCGCTCGGCTTCGGCGCGGGCATGAACTTCGAGACTTCAGCCGGCATTTTCAGCCTGGGGCTTGCCTTCGGAAAACGCAAAAACGCTCCTGCCGATTTCCAAAACCCCAAAGTGCACTTCGGCTATGTGAGCTTGTTCTGACGAAAAAAAAAGACCGACCCTCGCGGGCCGGTCCTTCGGTATGAAAATCGAACAATCGTCTATTCAGCCAAAATCACAATTCAGTTACTTGTTCCTGGAATTCGGTCAGCGGCAGGTCGGTTTCTTTCAGTTCGTCAAAACCTCCTCTGATGTTGACCAGTTTTTCAAATCCACGGCTTCTCAGAATGCTCACGGCGATCAGCGAGCGGTAACCGCCTTTGCAGTGTACATAGTACTTTTCGTTGCGGTCCAGTTGTGAGAAGTTTTTGTTGATGAAATCGAGCGGGAAGCTGATGGCACCCTGGATGTGCTGTTCGTTGAACTCGCTCACTTTGCGAACGTCCAGTACATTCACTTTTTCATTCTTGAAGATTCTGGCGAATTCCGCTGGCGTCACTTCCCCGATGGTATCCACCTCTTCTCCGGCAGCTTTCCAGGCGTCAAAACCACCTTCGAGGTAGCCGATGGGGTTGTCGTAGCCCACCCGTGCCAGGCGAATCACCACTTCTTCCTCTCTGCCTGGTTCGCAAATGAAGAGGATGGGTTGTTGGAGGTCGGGGATCAGGGCGCCCACCCAGGGAGCAAACTGACCGTCCAGCCCAATGAAAACAGAGCCGGGGATGAAACCTTTGGGAAATACGTCTTCGTGGCGGGTGTCAATGACCAGGGCATTTTCCCCTTCCCAGGCAGCTTTGAATGCCCGCACGCTGAGCGGATGGGTGCCTTTTTTCTTCACTTCGTCAATGCTTTCGTAGCCCATCTTGTTCATGACGGCGTTTTTCGGGAAGTACTGTGGTGGTTCTACCAATCCGGTGGTCACTTCCTTGATGAATTCCTCCCGGGTCATGTCGGGGCGTAGGGCGTAGTTGACCTTTTTCTGCTGGCCGAGGGTGCCCTGGGTTTCTTTGCTCATTTTCTTGCCACAGGCCGAGCCGGCGCCGTGGCCCGGATAAACGATGAGGTCATCGGCCAGCGGCATGATCTTGTTGCGCAGCGAGTCATAGAGGTAGCCAGCAAGGTCTTCACGGGTGAGGTCTGACTTAACGGCCAGGTCGGGGCGGCCCACATCACCGAGGAAGAGGGTGTCGCCGGTAAAGATGGCGTAGTCTTTTCCATTTTCATCACGCAGCAGGAAAGTGCTGCTTTCCATGGTGTGTCCGGGGGTGTGCAAAACCACGATGGTTACGTTGCCCACTTTCAGTTCTTCGCCGTCTTTGGCGATGTGTGCATCAAAGTTGGGCTGGGCGGTGGGGCCATAGACGATGGTGGCGCCGGTTTTGCGGGCCAGATCGAGGTGGCCGGAAACGAAATCGGCGTGGAAGTGTGTTTCGAGAACGTATTTGAGCTTTGCACCATCGGCCTTGAGCCGCTCCAGGTAGGGCTCCGTTTCACGAAGGGGGTCAATGATGACAGCTTCGCCGTTGCTTTCAATGTAGTAGGCCGCTTCGGCCAGACATCCGGTATAGATCTGTTCTACTTTCATAACGGTTGTTGATTTTTTTTGAGCTCCTGGCTCCGGTTAAACAATGGTTTGAATCTGACTCATTCAACAACCGTGAGATGGTGTATCATTTTGCTGTGAGAGGCGCTGGGGTCAGGGGCATCTGCCACCGCAGCGGCTCATTTTTAGAAAGTGGTTCATACCGTCTTGTTAAAATAATTTACAACCAAAAGTTTCATTAACGGAAGCAAATTTGGGCAGAATGGGCCCAAACAAAACGTGACTTGGGTCACGGGAACTGGATTTTGCCGAAGGGAAACGAAAAGGGAGTAGGGAGTAGGGAGTAGGGAGTAGGGTTTAGAGTGTAGGGTTTAGGGTTAGGAACTGCTACTCTGCTAAACTCTGTGGTTAAACTCTGTTCAACTCTGTGGTTAAAAAAAAAGAGTAGGGAGTCCCGAACTTGTTTCGGGATCATCCCTCATCCCTTTCGCGTTCGGGACTTGGTTCCTCAGAACGGGCATGTTTTACACTCGTCCACTTTCACGTTGGGGTTCTCGTGGGAGATGATGGCTTTCTCCGGTTCCAGGCAGTCAATGCAGCCGATCACTTTGAACTCGGTGCGTCGGTTGAGCTGGTGCTCTTTTTCGCTACACGGAACGTTGTTCTTGCAGTGATTCACATTTTTCTTCTCGCCGTAGCCTCTGGCCACCAACCTCGAGCGATCGATGCCGCGATCGGTCAGCCAGCGCACCACTGCCTCGGCACGGCGCTGAGACAGGCGCTGGTTGTAGTGGTACGAGCCCCGGGAGTCGGTGTGTGAGCCGATCTCGATGATGTATTGCGGGTTGTCCACCATCAGTTGGTACAGCTTTTCCAGTTCCGGAATGGCGTCGTCTCTGATATATGCCTTGTCGAAATCGTAATAGATGTGTACCAGGTAGGGGATGGCGTAGTTGTCATCGGGGCTGGGGGTGGTTGGTCCTCTCACCAGGTCGGAGCCACCGCTTTTGAGCTCGCCTTTTTCGTACAGCCGTCCGTCGGGGTAGCGGCCGTCAGCGGGCAGGCGGGTGTCTTTGTCCATCCAGATGCCGGTGGCCGGGTCCAGGTAGGTGTAGGGGGTTTCTTCGGTTGCTGTGAGGTCCACGCCGCGGTCGGCGACGTCGCCGGGCTGCATAAAGGTGGGTGAGAGGTACAGGTTTTCCCGAAGGGTCTCGGACTGATCGAGGCCTTTGGTGCAAACGTTGTTGGCGATGCCGGCGAAGTAGCCGTTTTTCTCGGCTTTCACGCGGTAGCATTTTTCACGTTCCAGTTTGAAATAATACTTGCCCGTTTTTGGGGTGATGAATTCGGGTGCCACGGGCTGTCCGTCTTCGTCAATGATGGTGACCATCGCCCCTTCCAGGGGCAATGAAGAAGCAGCATCAAACACCACGCCTTCCACGATGAACTCAGCCATGCGCACCATCGGTATCTTCACTTCCAGGCGTTCTGACAGGGTCATGTTCCGGGTGCAGGCTTCTGATTTTGCGGGTTCATAATCGCTCATACTGGCTGCCAGGTCACAGCATTTTTCCAGTTTCATGTGGAAATGGACCTTGCCCTGGGCATCGGTGCTCAGGGTGTCGTCCATGCAGGCCACAAAGACCTTTGCACCTTCCAGGGGCAGTTCGGTCTTCTGGTCAAATACCAGCACTTCAACGGGGATGGCAGTTTTGCGGAAGCTGTAGATGTCGTCTTTTCCAATGCCGCCATCGCGGTTGCTGGTGAAAAAGCCGCAGGTGCCTTCGGTGTTGAACACAATGCCGAAATCATCGGCGTGTGAGTTGATGGGCGCTCCAATGTTTTCCGGTGCCGACCAGGTGCCGGGGGCTGTTTCTTTGGTGCTGAATACATCCAGGCCTCCCAATCCTATATGTCCGTCGGAAGCGAAGTACAGGTGCCCGTCGGGTGCCACCGTCGGGAATATCTCGTGGCCTTCGGTATTGACGCTTGGGCCGAGGTTCTGTGGCGGACCCCAACGGCCGTTTTCTTTGTCGGAATAGTAGAGGTCCATGCCTCCGAAACCACCCGGCATGTCAGATGCAAAATAGAGCCGGGTTCCGTCGGGAGAAAGGGCCGGATGGGCTACGGAATATTCGTTGGAATTGAAAGGCAGGCTTTCCAGTTCACCCCATTTTCCGTGGCCTTCACTGCGGGCATAGAATATTTTCAGGCGCATGATGCCTTCATCATCGAAGCCCTTTTTACCATCTACAAAGTTGTTGCGGGTAAAGAACACCTCCTCACCATTTTTTGAGAACGAAACAGAAGCGTCGTGGTATTTGGAGTTGATCTCGTTGGAGAATTTTTCAGGCCTTCCGAAAATGTATTTTCCGCATTCGCCCTCTTTGTTGCCGAGTTGGCGCATGTCCAGGTAGTAAAGTTCCAGGAAGGGGTTGCCCGTCCAGGTATGGGTGCGGCGGATGATGGGGTTGGTGTCCCGTTCTGAAGAGAAGACCAGGCCGCCCCGGTAGAATTGCGGGCCGAAATCATCAGAGCGGGAGTTGAAGTCGCAGAGTTTGATTTCGTAAAGGCCGAGGTTGCGGTTGAGCAGGTCCTCTTCGTAGTCGCAGGCTTCTTTCAGGTACTGGCCGCGTTCGTCGTTGGGCACCAGTTCGGTGTAGGCGTCGTACCAGTTGCGGGCTTCTTCGCAGCGGCCGTTGCGCTGCAACATCATGCCGTAGTACAATTTGTGGATGGGCTCCGACTCCGGCAGGCGCACCACCTGGCCGTACCAGTATTCGGCGTTGGGGGTGTCGTTGATCTTGCGGTAGGCTTCGGCCAGGTTTATTTTGGCTTCGGCAAGGTCGTGCTCTTCCAGAATCTCATTGTACAGCTCGATGGCACGGATGTAATCGAGGTTGTCCATGGCCTGTTTGGCCTGCTTGAGCCTGGCGGTTTGCCCGATGGCCGCGCTGACCAGGAGCAAGCTTACTGCAAGGGTTGATATGATTCGCATAGCCTTCATTGTCAAAATGATTGTGGTTGTGGTTTTTGGAACAAGGCCGTTTTCCGAAGGAACAGCCATAAACCCCTGAACGCATACTTTTAGAAGTAACGAGGTGTAACGATCCGCTTCTCACGGAAGTTGAACTCATAACCCACCATGATCTCGAAGGCTCCGGTGGTTACGTTGGACAGCTCCGTGAGCGGATAATCGTAGGCTGCGCCAATGCGGAAGCCGTTCTTCATCAGCAAGGATATCCAGATGTCGGCGGAATCCGTGGAACTCTTGCCGTCAATGACTTTGGCCCACGAAGAGCGGAACGAGGCGCCCACCCAAAGTGTTTCCTGAAACAGCAAAGAGAGGTCTATGTCGAACTCGTTGGGCGCTCCGATGTCGCGGAAGGCATCCAGTTTGGTAGCTCTTTTGTCCCAGCCTACATTCTTCACCAGCATGGATGGCTTGAACACCAGCGCCGGGCCATTCAACGGGATGGCCGTTCCGATGAAGAAGTAGTAGTGGCGCACCTGGCGGGCGTAAATATCCAGTTGGGTATTGTTTCTGAGGTCGTATTCAACCAGTTGGGGAACAGAACCACCCACGTAGAAATTCCTGGTATAGATGTAAAATCCAGCGCCGAAGTTGGGCAGCATTTTGTTCACGTTTTCCTGAAAGGAAGGGTCCGTTGGATCTTCGATGTTCAGCTTCGTCCAGTCGGCCCGGTAGCTTTCCAGCCCGGCCTGGAGGCCGATGCTGAGCCTGGCCTTGCCCATCGGAATGCGGTAGGCGTACACCAGGTTCACGCCCGTGGTGTTGGATGGGCCGATCTTGTCGTTGATGATGCTGAAGCCGACACCTACGCGCTCGTTGCGGAGGGGAGTGTGCAGGGTGAACGTTTGGGTAGTGGGTGCGCCCTCGATTTCATACCACTGGCTGCGGTGCAGCAAGCCCACTGACATGTACTCCTTTGAGCCGGCATAAGCCGGGTTGAAGATGAGGGGATTGAACATGTACTTGGTGAACATGGGCTCCTGTTGCCCGAAGGCAAACAAAACTGAGAAGCAAATGAAGATAGCGCTGGAGAAAAGCTTTTTCATTCTGGGAAAATTTTAAAGTTCCGGTTAATTAAGGGGTTGCTTTCTTTCCCTTCAGAATCCGGATACAGCCGGCCTCTGATCACAACCTGGTTGGTTTTGGCGGCAGGCCAGTGCCTACCGTTGTATTTGCAAGAACCCGGAATATTCCCGGCCGTCGCTCAAAGTGACGAGGTAGAAGTAAGAACCGTCGGGCAGTTTTTTGTTGCCGAATCTGCCGTCCCAGGTGTTGTCGTAGTTCTGTGCCTGGAAAACCAGATTGCCCCACCGGTTAAAAACTTTTACTTCATTATCCGGGAAATGTTCGATGTTCTCAATGGTAAAAAAGTCGTTGTAGCCGTCGCCATTGGGTGAGATGCCGTTGTAGATGATGATAGTGTCTGTTGGCGCACAGCCTACGTTGACAAAAACAGTGGCCGTATCACAGCCCAGCGGGGTGCACAGCTCGTATTCAAAACTGTCTGCTCCGCAATAATCCAGAAAGGGGTAGTAGTCCACCGTCATATTCGGATTCAGTACTGTGACACCTCGATGGGGGCCCGCATTGCTGCCATCCTCGAGTATCCTTACAGAAATGAGGTCGCAATTGCCGGCGTCATCGTTGGCCAGAATGTCAATATTCTCGGGGGTGTTCAATAGTGCGTCCGCCTGGTCGTCAACGGCGGCGGGGGGAAGGGCGTTCGGGCAGGGGCTTAGGTCATCGGGTACAACTGTGATCAGCAAATAAGTGGAATCACAAACGCCGTAATCATCGCAAATGGTGATGCAGGCAGTGTCAGTTCCGACGCTCATGCCCTGTGCATCAACGCACAAATTTAGTGCATTGATTGAGAAACTCACCTCATTGACCGGAATCGCAGGGCAACTATTTTCAATACTTATCACATTGCCTGCCAGCTCCAAATCGTCAACACAGTAAGTTTCGGACTGACCAAGAAGCAGGGTGTCAAGAATTATACCACTCTGAGGGTTGCGCACAGTGACAAAAACCCGCACCGTATCACGGTTTCCGAACTCGTCCACCAGCAGGTAGCAGGCATTGTCGGTGCCGGGTGCGAGGCCCGTGTAGGTCACGCAGTGCGTCAGGTCATCGTATTCAAATGCCACCTGCGTTCCGGAATCATCCGGGCAAAGGTTGGTCACCGATTCTATGACTCCCGGCAGTTGCAGGGTGTCAATGCACAGTGTTTCGGTAAAGTTGACGAAGATGGTATCGGTCAGATTCCGGGATAGCCGCATGCAGAGGCTGAAGTCTGTGGTCACTTCCAGTATGGTGGTGTCACAGAAGCCGTTTTCGTCACAAATGACGATGCAGGCTTCCTCCGTGCCTCCGCATTTCAGCCCCTGGTATTTCACACAGTAGTTGACGGAGTCGAGGTAAAAATGAACGAACTCACCCGAAGAATCCGGGCAGGCGTTGTAAAACTGTGTGATGGTTCCGGTCATCTGGCTGAGGTCCATGCAGGTCAGGTACGGGAATCCGTTGGCCTGGATGGTATCCGTGACGATGGTGGCGGGTGGCCCTGTGAGGCAGCTCACCTGCACTGTGAGGGTGTCTTGGTTGCTGTTGGTATTGTCAATGGCCACGATGGTGTGCATTCCTTCGGTCAATGGCAGTTCTGTTCCGAATGGCAGCAAACCGAAATTCACCCCGATGATGGAGGGGGTGTTGTTGAGCATCACGGTCACGTCCATGTTTGAATAGACTTTTCCGGGGGCACCACCCACGATGGTGAGATTGCCGGGTTTGTGCTCCCAGTTGCCGTCGGGGTCCCATTGGTTCATCATGTCCACCAGTTCGTCAATATCCTGGAACATACCGTCAAAGCTGATTCCGCTCACGTCCCATTTGTCCAGGTGGTAGGGGCCCATGTTGCCAAGCCCCAGCAGGGTGTTGTAGGAATAGGTGACCATGGTGTCGAAATTGCAGCCGTTGAGCCCGCCCAGGTAGGGCAGTCCGTCCTGCAAAATGGTGTACTGGGAGAGGTTGCCGGAGGGCAAGGGTATGCATACATCTTTGGTGCCCTGGCAATTGTAGGTTTCTGCATAAATCGTATCTACAGGGAAAATGCTCTGTGCAACTGCCAGGGTGGTCAGCAACAGGGCAAAGAGGAGCATGCAATGACGTTTAACGCTTGTCATGGGATAGTGAATTTTGGAGTCCCGGTTAATTATTCAGGTTCCGGATGCGCCATGTTTCAGCGTTATTGCCCGCATGCGGGCGAGGGCTTTTTCATCAACTGACGTCGTCCGGGTTGTTTCTTTTTGCGTTTGTTGTTCGTGTCTGTTTACCGGTATAATTTCCTTGGGGAATTCGCAATTACAGTTTACACATTTTACTCATGCTTCGAAAATTATGCCAAAGGAGATAATTTTTTTTAATGTGTTTTTGCCTGTTGATCACTGTTGTCAGCCGGATATGGCCCGTTGGGCCTGTATCTTGTGCCGTTGCCCGGCGGTTTCATGCCGCATCCTGAATTGAACAGAGCAAAGAAAAGTTGTTATCCTTGTGCCAACCTCCTTTGAAGGCCACACGTCTAACGAGACATATCAACCGAACTACTTTATGAAACACAAGCGATTGCCGAGCTCCCCGCTCTTCCTTTCCATGCTGCTCTTCCTGTTGTTTTCTTCAGCCGACCTGATTGCGCAGCGAAAGGCTAAAAAGGACAAAACGCAAAACGTGATAGGGATCAACATCACCAGCACCCTGGCCGGATTCTTCAATTCCGGCGGGCAGGACATCCCCAAAGATCCCTTCCTGTTCAGCTTCAAAGTGGACAAGGGAGAGCACGCCCTGCGCTTCGGCCTCGACTTTTCCGTGGACCACAGCGAAAGCTTCATCAGCAACACCTTCAGGAGGGTGCAGGAAGACGACTTCAAGCTCAGGGCAGGCTACGAATGGCAAAAACCGGTGAGCAAGCGCTTCACCATGCACTACGGCCTCGATGGGGTGCTCACCTACTATTACCAGAAAACCAGTGTTGAGTTTTCCCCTTCCGGACTCGCTTCCTTCGAGAAAACCAGAGGCGCCGGAGGCGGGCCCTTTATCGGGGTCACTTTTCACCTCAGCGAGCGGGTCAGCCTGTCAACGGAGACTTACGCTTACCTGATGTTTGAGTGGGGTGAAACGTCCACCGACATTGATCCCAACCTGCCGCCCGAGCAGGAAGACATCAACCGGATTGCCCTGCTGCCGGCCGTACCCAATTCACTTTACATCCACTTCAGTTTCTGAAAATATGAGATACCTCGTCCTGTTTATTTTTATCCTCGCTGCGCAATGCGCTTGCAGCCAGCGGCCGGAGTTCAAACAGAAATACCTCGTTCCGGAAAACTACCGGATGATCGGTGTGAATGCCTCCCCGCTGCTGGTGCAACTGGTGCCCTTCAACAAGAGCAACCCCCTGACCACCGGGCCGTTTAACGTCACTTTTTACCGTTTTGCGGAAACCAGGGCCTTTCATACAGCCCTGGGCTTCAACATCCCCAGCGAAGGTGAAGACACCGATTTCGAAAACATCCACTTCAATTTCAGACTGGGATTCTCAAAAAGAAGGGCCCTGGGTGGCAGGTGGACCTACTTCAGCGGCTTCGACCTTTACTTCTCGGCCGGCGGCCTCAATTTGCGCAAAGACCCCAACGACGATGACAAGGTAATTGCAGCGCTGGGCCCGCGCTGGGCCATCGGCTACGCCCTGGAAGAACGCTTGTTGCTGAGCATCGAAACCGCAGCCGTGTTTGGCTTCGACCTGGAATTCGGAACGCCTGAATTTCGCTTTGTACCGCCTGTTGCCTTATCTTTGAACTTCATCCTGCCGAAGTAAAATATACCCAAAACGAAGTGGTTGGGTCCGGGGCTCCGGGAATTTCCCAGTCCGTTTCGTATCGGTTAGTGGAGCGTTAATTGCGCAAGCGAACAGGAACTAGTTGAAAATAAATCGTTCAGAACCCAACGCTTATACCTGATTTCCGGTCTATAGACTCGAATATACAATCTCAATATCTGTCATTCGAAACAGCTCATTATGAAAGCAAAACTTTTCCTCTTCCTTCTCATTGCAGGCACCACTGTGTTCCTGGCGGGGTGCCTGGAAGACGACAAAATCACCCCTGACCTCACCGAGCCCAAGCTGCCGGAACAGGCTTACAACTACACTGACATCAGTTTCCCCCCGGGCCTCGACGTGGCTTTCGGTTCCAATGCGCCCAATGTTTTCGTCGTAAATACGGACCCTGTCAACTTCGGCGGCATTGACAATCCCACCGTCACAGATGAAGGCGCAACCCTGGGCCGGGTGCTGTTTTACGACAAAAGACTTTCAGTTAACAATTCGATTGCGTGCGCTTCCTGCCACCGCCAGGAGCTGGCTTTCGCCGATTTCAGGGCCGGCAGCGTAGGTTTCGGTGGCAAGGTGACGCCCCGCAACAGCATGGCCATCATCAACGTGGCCCTCAACCGCAACCTCTTCTGGGATTCCCGGGTGCACTCCGCCAAAGAGCTGATCCTGCAACCCATCCAAAACCACATCGAAATGGGCATGGAGTCGCTCAGTACCCTGGAGAAAAAACTGAACAACACCCCTTTCTATGCAGCGCTTTTCAAAAATGCCTATGGCGATGGCCAGGTGACCCGTGAGCGCATTGCCGACGCCATGGCACAATTTCTTTGCAGCATGGTCAGTGCTGATTCAAGGTTTGATCAGGGCCAGACGAACAACTTTGCCGATTTCACAGCCCTGGAATCACTCGGTATGAACCTGTTCTTCAGCAACCGAACCAGGTGCAGCGAATGCCACGCCGGCGCCAACTTCATGGCTGAAGACCAGCCCGGCGGCCCCTACGGCACACCCACCACCCGTGGCTCTGCCAATACCGGTCTCGATGCTGTGACCCGTGACCCGGGCTTTCGCAACGGGCAATTCCGCATTCCCAGCCTTCGCAACATCGAGCTGACAGCTCCCTACATGCACGACGGCCGTTTTGCGACGCTGGAAGAAGTCATTGATTTTTACGACCACGGCATCCAGGCACACCCCAATCTGGACCCCAAACTCGTCGGTGAAGATGGTGAGCCACTGCGCCTCCACCTCAGTTCCCTCGAAAAGCAGGCACTGGTGGCGTTCCTGAAAACCCTGACCGACCAAACCCTTGTCAAAGACGAAAAATTCTCAAACCCCTTTAACTAGTGTTCTCAATCTACATGTAACATGAAAAAGCCCTGCAGATGCATTCATCCCGCAGGGCTTTGTCTTTCGTCGCAATGGGGTCAGTGGACATAGGTAAAGGTGCCGCCGGGGCTTTCAATCCGCACCTCTTCTCCTTTGTGCTCCTCAACGTAGCCCACAATCCGGGCCCCGAGGTTGAACCGCTTCGCAATGTCAATGACGCTTTGAGCGGCAGTTTCGGGCAGGTATAGTTCCATGCGGTGGCCCATGTTGAAAACCTGGTACATCTCTTTCCAGCCGGTTCCGGATTCCTTTCTGATGAGTTCAAAAAGCGGGGGCAGATCGAAAAGGGCGTTTTTGACCACCCGCTTGTTTTCGATGAATTTGATCACTTTGGTCTGTCCGCCGCCCGTGCAGTGAATAATGCCGTGCAGTTGGTCTTTGGGCACCTGGTCGAAAATGGCTTTCAGCACGGGCAGGTAGGTGCGGGTTGGCGACAACACCAGTTTGCCGACGGTGGTTTGCATGCCGTCAATTTCTATGTTGTCTGTCAGCAACTTGCTGCCCGTATAAACCACATCCCTGGGGGTATTGGGGTCAAATGACTCCGGGTATTTTTCAGCGTAAATTTTTGAAAACACATCGTGGCGGGCGCTGGTGAGGCCGTTGCTGCCCATGCCGCCGTTGTACTCTTCTTCGTAAACCGTTTTACCGAAGGAAGCCAGGCCCACAATTACATCTCCTGCCTGTATGTCGTTGATCACCAGGTCTTTCTTCGCCATTCTGGCAAAGGTGGTGTAACCCGCGTCAATGGTTCTGACAATGTCGCCAACATCAGCGGTTTCGCCGCCGGCAAGGTGCAGCCCCACGCCGTGCCGGGACATTTTCTCCACAAATTCTCCGGCTGCCTGAATGAGGGTGGCGATCACATCACCGCTGATGAGGTGCTTGTTGCGCCCGATGGTGGAGGAAATGACAATGTCGTTTACGCAGCCCACACAGGCCATGTCGTCCAGGTTCATCACCAGGGCATCCTGGGCGATGCCTTTCCAGACGGAGAGGTCGCCGGTTTCTCTCCAGTACAGGTAGGCCAGGCTGGTTTTGGTGCCGGCGGTGTCGGCGTGCATGATGTTGCAGTGGGCATTGGAGCCCCCCGTTACATCGGGCAGTATTTTGCAGAAAGCCCTGGGATAGAGGCCCTTGTCGAGGCCCTCGATGGCCTGGTGCACCTCGGCCTTGTCGGCGGATACACCCCTGAGATCGTATTTGTATTGTTCTGGCATCGGAAGGTGGGTCTGTTTTGGGCGGCAAAGATAGCGATTCTGAAGAGGCCTGTTGGCGTCCGATGGATCCGGAACGCCGTTTGGGTTTATCAACTACCTTTGCCCGGCACCAACCCCCGAACACCCATGTATGACTACGATGTCATATTGAGTTTTATCACTGCTTTTACGTTGACCTATTTTGTCATTCCTCCTACCATCCGGGTGGCGGTTACAAAAAACCTTTACGATGTGCCCGATGCGCGGCGTTCTCACGCTGAGGTGACACCCAGGTTGGGTGGTGTGGCCATTTACGCCGGGGTGATGTTTGCACTCATCTTCTGGATTCCCTTCGAAAAATACGGCGACGCCATGCAGTACATCCTTGCGGCATTCGTCATCATTTTTCTGGTTGGCGTGAAAGACGATATTGATGGGCTGGCTCCGAGAACAAAACTATTGGCTGAAATTCTGGCTTCGCTCATCCTGATCTACAAGTCCGACCTGCGCATCGAGAGCCTTTACGGCATACTGGGAATAGAAACCCTGCCTTACTGGTGGAGTGTCATCCTTACGGTATTCACCGTGGTGGTCATCATCAATTCACTGAATCTGATTGACGGCATCAACGGCTTGTCGGGCAGCATCACGGTATTGGTGACCGGTGTGCTTGGGGTCTGGTTTCTTGTTCTGTTGCGCTACGACCTGGCCATACTTGCATTTTCAACCTGCGGGGCAGCCATTGCATTCCTGAAATACAATTTCTCTCCCGCCAGGATTTTCATGGGCGATACCGGAGCCCTTCTGATCGGGCTGATCATTTCTATTCTCGTCATAAAATTCATGCAGTTGAATGCACAACTGGAGCCAAACCATCCCATCCATATCAACACGGCCCCGGCTGCTGCTTTCGGCCTGCTCATTCTGCCACTCTTTGATACCTTCAGGGTATTTGTGGTGCGCATTCTCAGAGGCCGCAATCCCCTCCGTGCCGATCGCACGCACATCCACCACCTGCTGCTCGATTCCGGCCTCAACCACATGCAGGCCACTGCCATTCTGATTCTGGTTAACGTCGTTTTCGTGGCGCTCACCTGGCTGGTGCAGCGATACACCAACAAAAACCTGTTCATCATTTTGCTGCTGATCAGCATCGCATCCCTCATGGCCGGCGGGCTTTTCTACACGGTTCGTCGTCGGCTGCGCAGCTCGTGACACGTGACGCGTGACGCGTGACACGTGACGCGTAACGCGTGACACGTGACCCGTAACGCGTGACACGTGACACGTGACACGTGACGCGTTGACTTGTCCTGAAATAGGTTGCCAAAAAAACCTCAAAAACTTTCAAAAACCCTCATAATCCTTCATCCCCGATGAAAATCGGGGTCATAATCCTTCATAATCCCTGTCTGCCGACAGCCCGTCTGGCCAGCCGCCCGTCTGTCCAGCCGGACAGGGACAGGGCAGGCTTCATAATCCTTCATAAACCACAGAGTAATCGGAGTCAAAAACAGAGTTGAATCCCGAGACAAGCTCGGGACCAACCGCCAACCGCCAACAACCTCTATAATCCCCGTCTGACCGCCGGGCAGGCTCCATAATCCCTGCTTGCCTGGCGGCAGACAGGCTTCATAACCCTAAACCAATAAACACTTCAACACTTCAACAATTCAACACTTCAACAATTCAACAATCTCAACAATCTCAACAATTCAACATCTCAACAAAAAAAGACCATCCAACTGCGCTTTGCAGGGGATGGTCGCACCCAGAACATACATGAGAAAAATTTGCTTTTTCAGGGCAAGAAAAACACCGGGTGATTTGAGTGCTGATTTGAAATACGGTATCAGTAGTCGAGTTCGTAAAGTCTGTATTTTTCGATGAGGTCAATGAGTGTCTGGTCGTAGTGGCGGGCGGTGGCATAGCCGAGCCGCTTCAGGCCTTTTGCCCATTTCCGGTAGTCGTTGCCGTATTTCAGCAGGGACTTGTACTTGCCGTTGGCGATCAGTTTGCTGTGGGAGCGCCAGCTTTCCCAGGCGGTGTTGTATTTGCGGAAGAAATCCTTGTGGCTGTCGTCGCCAAAGTTGGAGCAATGGCCTTTCTTGCAGGTGCGGGAGAAGCACTTCATCCCAAAATGGTTGTTGTTTTTCGTGGAGAGCAGGCTGCGCCCGGCATTGCTTTCGAGAATGGCCTGTGCCATCTTCACGCTGGCCGGAATGCCGTATTTCTCCATTTCGACTTTAGCCACTTTGCGGAAGCGGCGCACATAGGCTTTCACCGTCAGGGTTTCGGCGTCGTCTTCAGGGGCGTCGGCAAAGAAGTCGGCTTTTTCTCCGGGGGCGGCAATGGCGGCTTTGGTTTGCGGTGCCGGGTTCAGGGGTATGCCGGCGGGAATGGCCATTGCATCCATCGCAGCGAAATGCGCCATGTCTCGCTGCTCACCGAGGCTCACATTGACATCCCGTTTCATGGCAACGAAGGCCAGTGCGGCAATCACGCTCAGCCGCCAGGCCGTTGGCCAGCTGACCGCCAGCTGGCTGGGGTGCAGGGCGGTGGTCTTGTAAAACTGGTACCGGGCCAGCACGAAAAGGCGCTCTGCGATCAATGCCGTTTTTCGAAGTACCCAGACGACCAGTTGAAATGGGTTGGGAAGGGCAACGGCACCACCGTCTGAACGGCGGGGTGGCGTTCCGCCTGGATTGAAACTATTGCGTTGATTCGATTTCATATTTTCATGGTTTTGCAACAAGTTGTACCTTTAGCCTGCTTTGTTCAAATGGTTTTGTTGTGTTTTGTCCGTTGACAAGGCAAATTTACAAACAAAATGTTTTGATAAGCAAATTTATTTAAAACAATTTTTTTAGAAAAATGGCGGACTTTTCCAAAAGCATTGTAAATCAACGATTCAGACAAGTTTATGAAGAGCTCGAAAAGCGGGGAATGATCAAGGGGAAGTCTGATCTGGGCAAGAAACTGGGCACTTACAACCACGTTATCAACAGCATTCTGAAGGGAGAGCGCAACCTGACCGTCGAACAATTACACAAATTGTTTGAAACCTACCAGGTGGATGCCAACTTCATGTTTGGATTTTCCGAAGGCATATTTCAGGAAGGAGCAAGGGGCATCTACGATTTCCCCACCCGTTCGGTCAACGAGCGCAGTTTTGGGGCCAGGTCAAACATTACCCTGGTGCCCGACCGGGCCCTGGCCGGCTATGCACTGGAGCACCAGGACGAAACCTTCCTCTCTGAATTGCCGAAGTTTTCAATACCGCATCTGGAGGGAAACCTCATAGCGTTTGAAATATCCGGCGACAGCATGTACCCCACCATTACCAACGGCGATATCGTCGTTTGCGAACCGCTGGAAAGGGACGATCCGCTGCGTGACAACAACGTGTACGTGGTGGTGACGGATGTCGTTGTTGCGAAGCGAATACAACAAATAAAAAACGGCGAAAACCTGGCCCAACTCCGCCTCATTTCTGACAACGAAGTTTACAAACCCTACGAAGTGGATGCCCGGGATGTGCGGCAAATCCTCCGGGTAAAATGCCGCCTCACCACCCATGCCATCGCCTGACAAGCCCGGCACCGATGAACTACCGCTTCAAGGATTCCTTCTTCAAAAAAGCCGGGTACACCACCTGGGTGGTCTTGTTGCTGCTGGCCCTTGTCTTTTGGAAAGAGCGGGCCTTTTTCATGGATGCCGGATTTCAGCTTTTCAACCTCGTCAATGAGGGGCATATCCAGGTCTATCACTACCGCTTCATCACGGCCGTTCCACAGGTATTGCCCTGGCTGCTGCTGAAACTGCACGCCCCCCTCTGGATGCTGGGGCTGAGTTATTCCCTGGCTTATATCCTGTTTTACGCCACTGCCTGGTGGCTGCTGGTGGAGCGCCTGAAAAACGAGCGCATGGGCTGGGTGCTGACCGCCTTGTTTACCTTCATCGCCCTCGACAGTTTTTACCACATCCAGAGCGAATTTTACCTGGGGCTCACCCTGTTGCTGCTGCTTTTCGGTATGGTTCTTCACTGGCCAGAACTGCGTGGGTGGAAATTTTGGATGCCGGTTGCAGGCCTGCTCATCACCATTGGGTTTTCGCACAAGCTCGCGGTCATCTTTTTTCTTTTTCTCTGGCTTTTCTTCGCAAAATCGAATCCTGCCCTGAGGCACCGGCGCTACCTGCTTCTGCTCGGGTTGATGTTGCTGGTGGCCTTCGTGAAATCCCACTGGTTCACCAACTGGTACGAAGCCGCCAAACAGGTGGATTTCCAGACCAACTGGCAGGCTTATTTCCCCCGCTTCGACCGGCTGCCCTCCAACCAGGTGCTGCTCAGCCGCCTGCTCAGGCATTACTACCTGCTGCCCGTTTTGGTGTTGCTGTGCACCTGGTTTTACGCGAAGCAAAGGGCCTTTTTCAAACTGGCGCTGGTCTGGGCTTTCACGGTGGGCTATCTGCTGTTGTACAACATATCCGACCCGCAATCTGCCTATCGCTTCTACTCCGAGGTGAGTTACCTGCCTGCCATCCTGTTTGTCGCCGTACCCCTCTTTTTTGACATCATTCCGGCGTGGGAGCAGTCCTCCAGGGCTTTTATTTCCTTCGGTAAAACGATCTTCGCAGCAGTGGTGGGCATCCGGCTCGTCACCATAGCTCTCGGCCACCAGCCCTTTACGAGGCAACAGCATTGGACACTCCGGCAATTGGGAAATGCTCCTCATCTGCACACCAACCGCCTGCTCCTTCCCTCCTCATCAGTACCACAAGACACCGTCATCATGGAATGGGGCATCCCCTTCACGGCCATGCATCTCACCGCCCTGCAAAGTCCCGACAGCGCCAAAACCCTCCTCATCCTGCCTGATTTCGAACGGTACAAAAGTGAAATGCAGTCTGATACTTTTTTCCTGTCACCCTTCAAGGCTTTCCCCCAGTCCTGGCTGAATAAGGAATACTACCGACCGGCACCTGCCCGGTACCGAAGGGTGGATGAAGAAAAAGGGATGAGGGATGAGGAAGTGAGGAATTGAGGAATCGAGGAAGTGATCCCGACATCCGTCGGGAGAGAAATTGAGGAATCGAGGAAGTGATCCCGACATCCGTCGGGAGAGGAATTGAGGAATCGAGCCTGTCCGGCTGGCGCCAGGCCAGACGGGGAACTGAGGAATTGAGGAACTGAGCCGGACGGTAAACCATTTAACACTTCAACAGATCAACACTTCAACAAATCAACACTTCAACAAATCAACACTTCAACAAATCAACACTTCAACAGATCAACACTTCAACAAATCAACACTTCAACAAATCAACAAAAAAAGCCCACCCGAGGCGGGGGTGGGCTATCTATTTACCGGAAAAGCCGGTAAAACCTCATGAAAATACTCTTTAGCGCACGATCAGCTTTTGGGCGCTGGTGCCTATTCCGTTGCTCAGCAGCACAATGTAAGCGCCGCCGGGCAGAGAAGAAATGTCAATTTGATCAGAGCCCGCCAGTGCATTGTTCAGTTGTTTTTGGATCAATACCTGGCCGAGCTGATTCAATACCCGAACGCTGAGGTCGGTGCTTTGTTCAAAGCTGTATTGCAGGTTGATGAAATCCGAGGCTGGATTGGGGCTGAAGCTTACAGCGGCTGCCAATAGTTCGTCTTCCACGGAGTTCACCATGTCGCAGGTGACGCAATAGCCGATGCAGGCGGCGTCGAGGGTCATATCCCCCAGCACATTGAGGTAGCGGTTGTAATTGCCGAAGCCATCGTCAGCGCCACAGGGTTCCAGGTTGCCATCCGGCACAATGGAAGTCTCCCATCCGTTGGGGCCGTTTTTGAACTTGTAATAGACCTCCGTTCCGGCGTCAATTGCCTTTGTGATTTCCCAGATGCTTCCGGAGCTGTTGCTCATGGCTTCGTCGCTCCAGCTATTGAAGCTGCCTGCCAGGAAGACGCCGGCCGGGTCGGGTGTCATCTCGCCCAGGTCCACTTTGAAGGTGATCAATGCCGGGGAGTTGGTAAACAGTACATTGTCAATGTAATAGTGATTCTGCTGGTTGATGGAGAAAAAGTCCACGGCACCGAGGTTGCCGTTGTAGGGCATTTGCTCCACCATTTCGCCGTTGATGTAGAGTTTCAATTCGTTGTTGTCCAGGTCAATGTCATGGCTGACCATGAACCAGGTATCTTCCGGGTAAGTGAAGTTGGTTCCCGTTTGCGAAACGAAGCCCATGCCCCCTGTTCCGGGGTTGCCCTGGGCGTCAGTGCCAAAGAAAACGTCAAGGTTCCAGGCAACGGCAGGTGTTTCGGATTCCTGGATGTTGTAGTAGGCAGAAGAGCCGCCTTGCACATAGCACATCCACCGAAGCAGGTAATGTCCGCTGCTTTTGTTGCCCAGCAGCAAAAGAACATCTTGTTGTTGTCCTTCGGCAATGAGCATGGAGTTGGGTTCTGAAAATGCCTGATCGTCAATCACGATGCCGTCTTCAGTGCCGCCTACATTGCCACTCCAGGTACTCCAATGTGCAGCATTGGTGCCCGTTGTGGAACCGACGGCATAGTCGTCGAAGTTGTCGAAGATGATTTGAGCAAAAACCTGGGAGATGCTAAAAGTCAAAATCGCCAGACACAGCGATCTGAGCATTGTTTTGTAAAATCTGTCCATAGAAAGAGAGTTGGTTAATTATTTAATGTTGAGGAAACCGTTGTTCCGGTTTCCTCAACAATTATCATGGTTTTGATTCCCCAATGGGGGAGAGAGCTTATAATCCGTTGAAAATGCACACGTTAAATGGTTTCAGGGATGTTTGTAAGCCGCCGCAGAAATGGCAGCATGTGCGCTGGTATATGTTCGATGGGATGCCGGAAAACCGGCTTGAAATACTTTTACAAGCGCTAATTTATGAAAAGCATTTGGCATCGGTGCGTTTACAACAAATGAAATTTTCTAATCATACAGGGAAGTTAGCTCAACTTGAATCACCGGCAAGGGGATCGGGAGGTTGAGAGAAGTTGAGAGAAGTTTAGGGGGGGGTCCACATCAGGTTGCAACTTTCAGTTGCGGCCTCCATTGCAAACGCTGGCAGTGGTTCCGAACCCTGCCAGCGTTGGGCGCCCAAAAACCATCAATAAACTACCTGAAAAACCTCCGTGGGCACCGTGGGTTCCGTGTGAGGCCTTATCAAGTTGCAACTTTCAGTTGCGGCCTGAATT
>JALWSS010000076.1 GCA_026993525.1 Saprospiraceae bacterium | reverse complement strand
GCTTTTAGTGTTTCAATAGTGGAGTCCCCTTTTAGACGTTTACTAAACCTTTGGAGGTTTAGTAAACGTGGGTTAAACGACGTCCCCCCGTCCCTGCAAGCATTGGCACTTGCAACCCCCATCTCCAACGCTGGCAGGGTTCCAAACCCCCTGCCAGCGTTAGCTCAGGATGGACGGATTCGCAGTATTGTGCCCCGGTTCCAGCCCCTCCCCGATTCCTCAAAAAGGGCGAAGCCCGATCAGTTCCTCAATTCCTCAGTTCCTCAATTCCTCAGTTCCTCAATTCCTCAGTTCTTCGGTTCCTCAATTCCTCACTCCCTCACTCCAGTGCCTGCCAACTATTCCCATCCCACCAGACGACCACTGCTCCCGGGGCAGGCTTTTTCAGTTCCACGGTGCTGCCGTTGCCGTCCACGGTGAAGCGGTATTTGGGGGTTTCGTAGTTCCAGGTTCCGATGCCGCGGTGCCACCACCAGTTGCCCCATTGGCGGAACCGGACCTTGAAAACATTTCCCGCTTGTTTTTCCACCGTCACACCATCTTGTGGAGTGGCGAGGTTGAACTGGGCCACTTCGTAAATGCGGCCCCCTGGGTGTATGCCGGCCAGGTAGTTGAGCGATTTGAGCAGGGCTTCGTCTTTGCCCGAAAAATCCCGGAACATGGGGATTCCCCGGTAGTTTTCCGGGTAGGCCAGGACGTAGATTTCCGGGGCTCCGGTCCATTTCCAGGTGTGCAGGACTTTCTGTTGCACCTCGCCGTTGTGTTTCCAGAGCTGTACCTGCTGCCAGGTGGCGATGAAGGAAAGTGCGGTGGCCAAAAGCAAGAACTTTTGCCAGAGGCGCCAACGCCATTGCGCCAGCGAAGACAGCAAAGCCAGCAAAAAGAAAAAGGAGGCCAGGTATCCGTAACGGTCGTTTTCACCGTACAGCAGCCAGGAAACGTAGAGGTTGCTGACGGGCAGCAGGCTGGCGAAAAAGGCCATCGAGGCAGCGAGTGGCAGCCTGGCCCGGGTTGGAATTTTCCGAAGGAAAAAAAGCAGGAAAATCAGCAATGCGAGTCCGGCAGCGAACAGGCCCCAACCCACCGTCGGCCGGTCGAGCCATTGCATCAGGGTCTCTTTCCAGGTGTGCGGCCAGTGGCGCCAGAAAAGCAGGTATTTCAGCAAATATTTGGTCAGGGTGGCGGCAATCTCCGGTGGATAAAAACGGAGGTGAACCCCGGCACCGTAGTGCCCTACCACGGAGCCGAAGAGGGAGCGGTTGAGCGTTGCCCAGCCGGCCAGCAAAGCAAATTGCGGAGCGAGGAGCAAAAGCCATTGCCGCAACCTGTTACGATGCCCCGGGGGGGCAAGCCGGTCCCGCCGGAACAGGCCGAAAACGATCAGCAACACGGGCAATACCAGTGCCGTCTCAAAGCTGAGCAGGGCCAGGGCGAACAGGGCGTGGGTGCGCCACAGCAGGGCCGTTTTCTTTTCTTCGAAAAACCGCAGGGCGTACCACAGCCCGTTGAGGACGAGGAAGGCCGTGAACAGGTGGTTGAAGCAAACCCGCCAGATGACCGGCTCGGCATTGTAGGGGTGCGCCAGGAAGAGCAGGGCCGCAAACAGGGCCGGAGCGGCGTTGCTGGTGACGCTCCACTGCGCCAGCATTTTTGCCGACAGGCGAAAGACCATCCAGGCGTTGAGGGCGTGCAGCGTGGTGTGAACCAGGTGCCAGCCCAGGCCATAGGTGCCAAATAACTTGTGGAACCAAAACAGAAAAAAGTTGGTGACGGGGTGCAGTGCCGGGAACCCGAAAGAGTTGAGGAACCCGCTGAAGGGGGCCCCGTCGAGGCGCTCCAGCAGGCCGGTGTAGTCCGTGACGAAACCTGCCCGGGCAGCGGGCCAACAGAGCAATTGCACCAGCAGAAACAGGAACAGCAGCAGCCCTGCCAGGCCTTTTGGCGCCTGGAGTTGCACCGGGTTCAGCATGTTGGCTACCGCCTTGCGCATGAGTGGTTATTTTTGGCCCGCTTTGGCCGGCGCAAGATAGCGCTTGCCAACCTCAACCCGCAAACTCCACCGACCCAAAGCGCCATGCGTGTCCTGATTGCCAGCTTGTTTTTGCTGATTTCATGCTCCCTTGCCGGGCAGGTGCAGGTGCGGGCGCTGGTGGACAGCACCACCATGCTGATTGGCGATCAGGTGCATCTGAAACTGGAAGCCACAGCCGCCGCCGGCATTGCCCTGGCTGACCCGCTGTGGCCGCCCAACACCGACACGCTGGAGTTTCTTTCCTTCGGCAAATGGGACACGCTGGGCAGGGGCACCCTGGTCTGTGAGGCCGTCTTCACCGTTTGGGATACCGGCTTTCAGGAAGTGCCTCCCATCGGTGTTCCGTATTCGGGAAATGGCCTCACAGACACCGCCTGGACCAGCAACCTGATCATGGAAGTGCGGTTGCCCACCGACAGCCTTCGGCTCAACGACATCAAAGACATCATCCGGGAGCCGGCGGTCTTTTCCGATTACCTGTCCTACCTGTACGCATTGGGCACCATCGTTTTGATCGGGCTGATCCTGTGGTTCTGGCGCCATCCGGTCAGGGTGAAAAAGGAAGTGCCCCCGCCACCACCGCCGCCGCCCCACGAGGTGGCCATGGAGCAACTGGCCGCACTTGCCCAGAAGAAATTGTGGCAGCAGGGCCGGGTCAAAGAATACCATTCGGAGCTGACCCACATCCTGCGGGAATACCTGGAAGGGCGATTCGACATCAACGCCCTGGAAGAAACCACCGATGAAATTCTCGATCAGCTTCGCAAACGCAACCTGCCCGCAGCATTGCGCCAGCGACTGGAAGAAATACTGCAAACTGCCGACATGGTGAAGTTCGCCAAAGCAAAGCCGGCTGCCCAATTCCACGAAAAAGCTTTTGAAAGTGTGAAGGCATTTGTGGAACAAACGGCGGGGCGTGACGGGCGTGACGCGTAACACGTGACGCGTGACACGTGACGCGTGACGAGCGTGACACGTAACGCGTGACGGGTTTACCACCTGGCAGCCCTAAACTCTACACCCTAAACCCTACACCCTAAACTCTACACCCTAAACCCTACACCCTACACCAAATGCCTGTAAACTACAGCTTTCACGATCCCTGGATATTGCTGCTGCTGGTGCCGCTGCTCGGTCTGGGCTGGCACCTGTGGCGCAGCCGTGATACCTGGCATCCCAGGGTGAAGTTGCCCGCGCTGCACAGGATTTACGGGTTTCGTGCGGGCAGGGGAGTCTTGCTGACGTTTTTGCCTTTCCTTCGGGTAATGGCGTTGACGGCGCTGATCATTGCCCTGGCCCGGCCGCAGCTGTCGCAAAAGGAGGAGAAGGTGGAAGCCGAAGCGGTGGACATCATCCTCACCATGGACCTGTCGGTGAGCATGCTGAGCAAGGATTTTCAACCCGACCGGCTGGAGGTGAGCAAAGCCGTGGCCATTGATTTCGTCAAAAAACGGCCTTACGATCGCTTCGGGGTGGTCGGGTTTTCCGGTGAGGCACTGACGGTGAATCCACTCACTTCCGACCACGAAGTGGTGGAGAAAAACCTGGCCGGACTGCGCTGTGGCATTCTGGAACACGGCACTGCCATCGGCATGGGGCTGGCCACCGCCGTCAACCGCATCAAAGACAGCAAGGCCAAAAGCAAGGTCATCATCCTGCTCTCCGACGGGGTCAACAACTCCGGCTACATCAACCCGATGACCGCAGCAGAGATGGCCCGCTCGCTCGGCATCAAGGTGTACACCATCGCTGTGGGAACGGAAGGGGAAGCCCTGACCCCCATCAGCCAGACCAGCGACGGGCGCTTTATGTTCGGCCTGGCAAGGGTGGAAATTGACGAAGCCCTGTTGAAGAGCATCGCCGAAAATACCGGTGGCAGGTTTTACCGTGCCACCAACGAGCTGGCCCTGCAACGGGTTTACGAAGACATTGACAAACTGGAAAAAACCAAAATCGAAGTGACCAGCTACACGCGTTACTCCGATGAATATCCCATTTTCGTCGGAACCGGCCTGCTGCTCCTGCTGGTGGAAGCCCTGCTGGCTTTCCTGTTTTTGAGAGCAGTACCGTGAGGGAATTTGGGACGGGGAGACTTTAAGAAGAATTCAGGAGCTGACTGGAAGTCAGCGCCTGATGGGGGGGCAAAACCCCTCCAGAAAACTGACCCTTGATTATGGTGATTGATTGATTACCTGAGTCCACTGCAAAAACCCCCATTTTCGAAGGAGACCATGTTTTTTGAGGTTTTTGAATGGGTTTTTTAGGTTTTTGAGATACGTCGTTGATTGTACTTCAGAATGTTAAACATTCAATTATCAGTCAACTGTTTATCAACTTTCCGTCATAATTGGAAATACCACTTTTTGCAGGGGACTCATTACCTTGATTTTGAAGAATTGAAGGAAACTTTTAAAAAACCTCTCAAAAACCGCAAGAAGAATTCAGGAGCTGACTGGAAGTCAGCGCCTGATGGGGACAAAAACCTTCCAGAAAACCGACCCTTGATTATGGTGATTGATTGATTACCTTGATTTTGAAGAATTGAAGAAAACTTCTAAAAAACCTCTCAA
This sequence comes from Saprospiraceae bacterium, assembly GCA_026993525.1. Lineage (GTDB taxonomy): Bacteria > Bacteroidota > Bacteroidia > Chitinophagales > Saprospiraceae > UBA6168. Next base: position 1,944 of record JALWSS010000076.1, on the reverse strand, counting down.
AAACCGCAAGAAGAATTCAGGAGCTGACGCTGGACAGGGTTCCAAACCCTGCCAGTGTTGGATGAACCCCCAAAAACCCAATGCAAAAACCTTCTAAAAACCAAAAAAAACCTCCCAAAAACCCACAAAAAAAACCTCTCAAAAACCGCAAGAAGAATTCAGGAGCTGACTGGAAGTCAGCGCCTGATGGGGACAAAAACCTCCAAAAACCCTAAAAAACCTTCAAAAAAACCACCACAAATGAACATTCGGGAAAAAATTGAAGAACTGGGGAAAACTGCGGCTGCACTGGAACCGTCAGCGCCATTGCGCAGCGAATGGGAAAAAGAAACCCTGCAATACGCGCACACTTTTTTGGAGTCCCTTCGGAAAACCAAAGCCTTCCATCTGAACGACGAACCGGCAAAGGGGCTGCGGCACCCCGATTTCGGGGAGGAGGGCAAGCCGGTGGCCCAGGTGCTGAGGCTGCTTTACGACAACCTGCACAACTGCGGTATCAATCCTGCCTCCGGGGGGCATCTGGGCTACATTCCCGGTGGTGGGGTTTATGCCTCAGCACTGGGCGATTACCTGACGGCGGTGACCAACCAATACGCCGGAATTTTCTTTGCAGGGCCAGGCGCCGTCCGCATGGAAAACCAGCTGTTGCGCTGGATGTGCGACCTGGTAGGTTATCCGGCAACGGCCCTCGGCAACCTGGCCAGCGGCGGCTCCATTGCCAACCTCATCGCCTTCGTAACCGCCCGGGACTCCAAAGGCATCAAAGCGGCCATGATTCCCAAATCGGTCATTTACCTCACCGGGCAGGTGCACCACTGCGTGCACAAAGCCATCCGCATCGGTGGCATGGCCGAGGCCCTGGTGCGGGAGGTGCCCATGGATGCGCGCTACCGGATGGATGCCGGAGCGCTGGCCGAAATGGTGGAGGCCGATAAAAAAGCCGGGCTGTACCCCTTCCTCGTGGTGGCCTCTGCCGGCACCACTGACACCGGCGCCGTGGATCCGCTGGACCGCATCGCTGACATTTGCGAAGCGAACAACCTCTGGTTTCATGTGGACGGGGCCTATGGCGGTTTTTTCCTGTTGGCCGATGTGGATTATCCCGGCGGCGGCTCCGTAAAAGATGTTTTCAAAGGTATCGAGCGGTCGGACTCCGTGGCCATTGACCCGCATAAAGGATTGTTCCTGCCCTATGGCGTGGGGGCTGTGCTGGTGAAAGACGTGGAGGCTCAAATGGCTACTCACTTTTACCGGGCCAACTACATGCAGGATGCCAACGACACCGCCGACGAATACAACCCCGCCGACCTGTCGCCGGAACTCACCAAGCACTGGCGGGGGCTGCGCATGTGGCTGCCCCTGCAACTGTATGGCATCAAACCCTTCAAAGCTGCCCTGGAGCAGAAGATCTGGCTCTGCCGCCATTTTTACGAAGAGGTGCAAAAACTGGGTTTTGAAGTGGGGCCCTACCCCGAGCTGTCGGTTTGCATTTACCGCTATGTTCCCAAAGACGGCTCCGATGCCAATGCCTTCAACCTCGACCTGGTGAAAAAAGTGCAGGAAGACGGACGGGTGTTCATCTCTTCCACCACCATTGACGGAGTGGTGTGGCTCCGCCTGGCCGTACTCTGCTTCCGGACTGATCTTCGGGAAATAGATATCCTGCTGGAAGTGCTTTCCTCCGGGTCCTCCTCCGGAGGGTGACAAGGGGTCCTTCGGAGAGTGACAAGGGGTTTGATTCTTCAATTCTTAGGGCCGGTAGCTCGGCCGGCCGACGTCCGTCTGACCAGACGAACAGGACAGGCTCGATTCCTCGGTTCCTCAATTCCTGAGTGCACTGCAAAAAGTGGTATTCTCGTCAATCGAGGTTATTCCTTCTGGAAAAATGTCGGACAGAGTCCGACAAGATATGGTCCCGGACGGAGTCCGGAACGAGCGTGGTCG
>JALWSS010000075.1:15077-23337 GCA_026993525.1 Saprospiraceae bacterium | reverse complement strand
AAAAACTCTCAAAAATCCTCAATCCCGAGTTTGCCTCGGGACAAAAACCTCAAAAACCTCAAAAAAAAATTCAGGAGCTGACCGAAAGTCAGCGCCTGACGGGCGCCCAAAAACCTCAATCCCGAGCTTGCCCCGGGACCAAAAAAACCCAATTCAGAACAACCTGGAGATATCCAATCCAAGGGCATAGATCATGATGGCGATCAGGATCACGAAACCGATCATTGTGGCTACTTCCATAAACTTGTCGCTGGGCTTTTTGCCGGTGATGACTTCCCAGAGCAGGAACATCACATGGCCACCGTCCAGTGCGGGTATGGGCAGCAGGTTGATGAAACCGAGGATCAGAGAAAGTGCTGCCGTAAGTTTCCAGAACCGCTCCCAGACCCATTCGTTGCCGAACATGCTGCCGATGGTGATGAAGCTTCCAAGGCTGTCTTTGGCGGCAATTTTCCCACTGAACATTTGACCGAAGGCAGCTACCTGATCGGTGAGGAATTTCCAGCCCATCTTTACGCCGGCGGGGAGGGCCTCCAGGAAGCTGTACTCTATCCGTTCGGAACCGAAAAGGATGACGGGGGGCACCGGTGCCACTCCAATCAAACCGGCTTTGGTGGTAGTGATGTCAAAAGAAAGGGTATCCACGGTCTGGGTGGTAGAATCGGTCCTGACCACCGTGACGTCAACCGGCGTTTCCGGTTTTTTGGGTGTGGTCAGCTTCTTGTAAAAATCGTTGAAGTAGGGGGTTGGCTCTCCGTTGAGTGCTATGATTTCATCACCTTTCCGGATTCCCGCTTCCTTTGCCGGGCTTTTCTTCGAAAAATCGTACACGACAAAAGGAATGAGCGGTTCGTAGAGCTGAGCCCCCCTGTTTTCGTAAGCGGAGAGGGCTTTGGCAATGTCATCGGAAATGGGCAGTTTGACCTGCTGACCGTTGCGCTCCACCACCAGGTTTTTGGCACCGTGGATGATGATCTCGGATTTTACCATGGCAGGATTGAATTGCTCCAGCGGTATGGTATCCAGGGCCACCACGTTGTCTCCTCGTTGAATACCGAGGAGCATCCCCAGAGAATCGGGCTGAACGCCGTAGCGGATGTTTTTCGTCGGAATGTATTCCTGCCCCCATGTCCAGAGTACGAATGCGTATATGACAAAGCCCAGAATGAAATTGACGGTAACCCCGCCAATCATGATGATGAGCCGCTGCCAGGCCGGTTTTGACCTGAACTCCCAGGGCTGGGGCGGTTGCTTCATTTGCTCAGCATCGAAGCTTTCATCTATCATTCCGGCAATTTTTACATAGCCGCCAAGCGGCAACCAGCCTATGCCGTATTCGGTTTCGCCCTTTTTAACCTTGAACAGGGAGAACCAGGGATCAAAAAACAAATAGAACTTCTCCACCCTGGTTTTGAACCACTTGGCCGGAAAAAAATGCCCCATTTCATGGAGAATGATGAGGATAGAAAGGCTGAGCACCAACTGGCCCACCATCACGAGAATATCCATAGAGAAAATTGTTGTCAGGATTAGTCTTCAAACAGGTACTTCACGGCCCTGCCTGACAGATGGCGGCAAAAGTAATGAATTTGGGTAGTTGTGTACGTCAGTAAAACCGGCACAAGGCGTTCAGCCCTTCGCCTGAAATGGCGGGCCCGGCAACTATTTGACCACGAGTTTCCGAACCAACACTTCCCGGGCACCTCGCAGAGAGATGAAATAGGTACCCGCAGCATAATTGTCTGCCCTGATGTAAAAGCGGTGTTCGCCTGCTGACAGCCGGCCCTGGTGCAGGTTTTCCACAACTCTTCCGAAAACGTCACTCACAGTCAGGCTGACCTCATCTGATGCCCCCATTCTCACAGGCACCACCGTGATGGCACTTGCCGGATTCGGATAGACGGCGTCCAGATGAACCGGGAAGACTTCAGTTGCGGAAGTGGGCTGCCCGTCAACGGTGAAGTGGTAATAGCCCGCCGGAGCTGCCAACGGCCTCACCTGGGTTTTGCCGTCGTTGGCCTGTGCGGAGAGGTAGTAAAACACCTCTGAGCCATTTTCCTGATGCGGAATGGAGGCCAACCACCTGGAAGCATCGAGCGGGTCCTGTGCCATTGGCACCGCCTCATACCCTGCAAGGGTGTCGGTGGTGTAATGGAGGGTGACGGAGGCAATGCCACTTTTGTGTTTTACGATGGCCTCTACCGGATATTCCATCCAGAGTTCGTTGTCGGCAATATCATCCAGGCGGTCGTGGGCGATCCACAGGGGTTCTTCGGCGCCAATTTCTTTTACGATGCAATGCAGGGCTCCGTTGGCCCAGATCATTTCATTGGCATTGATGCCGACGATCTTGTAACCGGGGAAATTCTCACGGTACACGCGTAGCGCAATGGTGTCGTATTGGGTTTCATAGGTAGGCACCAGGATGGTTTTGTTCACGAAAACGCTGTTGGTGTAGGTCCGGTAGTCGCCGTTGTTGTTTGGATACACCCCTCCGAAATCAGGCGGCTGGATGATGCGCACCACCCGGTAGGGTTTGCCGAAGGGAGAAGGAAAATTGTCCAGAATGTAATTCAGGTTGGCTTCGATCTGGGGACCGTCGGCAACGCCTTCCGGGTATTGCCCGACGAGCAGGGTGCCCTCATCCAGCACCTTCATGTGCATGTCAATGTGGTGGATCACATCGTACGGCAGGGTTTCCATTTTTATGTAGCGCTCCAGGCCCATGAAAAGGCCCATCATCTCGTCAATGGCCTGTTCATCGTGTGGGCCGGCCCCGTAGATGTTTCCGGGCTTGTTTTCGTCCAGAACCAGCTTGCTGGCGAAAGCCGTACCCATTCCATCCACCAGGAAATTGCCGCCGGGGTTCACAAAGTCAAATGGCGGAGCAATCATCTCATACACGGGAACCCCCAGTGTGTCGCCGAGGAGAACGGGCGAGACATTGTCAAGCGGGCGGGAAGGCCGGTTGTATATCCAGTCTATGAAGTACAGTTCCTCCACATCATTGCCATAGACGCAATTGGGCCCGTAGTCCCGTATCCAGACGGAATTGTTGTTGATGAGCACAAAACGGACGTTGTCCAGCGGTATGGCATTGGCCTGCAACTGCGACTTGGCAGCGTTCAGGGTGCTCTGGTTGCGGCAAAGAATGATCACTTCGGCTTCCTGGCTGGCATGCCGGACGATCTTTGTCAGCACATTCGGAAACGACCGCCAGGTGATGGCCAGCGCCTGCAACTCCTCCCACTCAGCCATGGTGCGCACCGGCACGGGGGGCGGTTCGGGAACAGAACGGATAACAGGCGGTTCCACAAATTTCAGCCATTCCAACTGCGCCCTTTCTTCCGGGGTCATCTCAACCGGAAGAATTTGCTCCTGCCCCCGTATTTGGAGCGAAGCGACGAAAAGAAAAATAAAGATGTAAATGCTGCGCATAAAATTGTTTTAAGCAAAGGTAATGCGCAATGCACTCATCGAAGACTTTCAATTGGTCGCTCAGCAGCCCATTCTTTATTTAGTTCGCCAAAAACAACCGGGTGTTTTCCCTTCGGAAAATCCCCGGGCGGGTTAAGTTTGCATCTACAGAACATACTGTGCCTAAACCCTTCACTGACTGCACGGCCCCATGAAATTATCCGGCTATTTGGCTGTAATCTCTGCCCTGCTCTGGCTCCCGCCTTTGTGGTCTCAGAAAAGCATTGTCAGCGAAGATTCCCTGGTGACAAAAATTGAGAAAGTTGAGCTGTTCAGGGGCAATTGCGAAGCCCCCGGCTCCGGCTGCATCAACATCTCTCTTTCCTTTCCGGTCGCAGTGGATGGGAACCCCACCACCCGCAAACAAATCAACCAGTCCATTTACACTGAACTGATCCGGTTGTTCCGGCTGAACCTGGAACCGCTGGCACCTGACAAACCCGGTTTGGAACTGGCAATGAACGAATTCTCTGAAGAGTGGGAAAGCGCATGTGCCGACCGGAAAGACCCGGAAAACTGGATCGTTTTGGCTGAAGGACAAGTGGCTTACCACAGCAACCGCGTGCTGGTGGTCAGTTTGAATTCAAGGGTCGTTACGGACGAGTATGTGCCCGAAGACCGTATCACTGCTTTGAATTTCGATTTGAAAACCGGCGAAAAGATCCTTCTTCCATCCATCGTTTCGGACAGCCTGGCCTTTATATCACTGGTCATGGATAAACTGCAGTCGTCTTACCCGAAATTGCACCAACTCTACGATTTGAATGACCCCACCGCTTTCCCCCTTCCAGAAAATTTCGAATTCAGAAGTACCGGCATCTTCCTGTGGTTCAATGAAATGGACGCTCCTCTCCTGCCTGGAGGGCCGGTCTCCATTTTCCTTACCTACGATGAACTGGACGGCATTGTCCGAAGGGAAAAATATTTTTGAGTCCCGACATTCGTCGGGACTGCCTTCGGTAGGGAGTAGGGAGTAGGGAGTAGGGTGTAGGGTGTAGGGTGTAGGGTGTAGGGTGTAGCTAGCCCTTTCATCCCTCCCCCGATGGCTATCGGGGCATCCCTCATCCCTCATCCCTCATCCCTCACCCCTGTGCATGGCACCTGCCGGGAGACCGGTGCCAGCAGAATATTGATTACTTGCGATTCAGGAGCGATTTTCCGGGGTACCGGGCGGCTGGTCCCAGGTCGTCTTCGATTCTCAGCAACTGGTTGTATTTGGCTATGCGGTCAGAGCGGGAAGCTGAGCCTGTTTTGATCTGTCCGGTGTTGAGGGCCACTGCGAGGTCGGCAATGGTGGTGTCTTCCGTTTCGCCGGAGCGGTGGCTGATGACGCTGGTGTAAGCGTTGCGGGTAGCCAGGTCCACGGCATCGATCGTTTCGGTAAGGGAGCCAATCTGGTTCACCTTGATGAGGATGGAGTTGGCAACGCCCCTGTCAATGCCCTGTTGTAACCGGGTTGTATTGGTTACGAAGATGTCATCGCCAACGAGCTGAATACGATCACCCAGGGTTTTTGTCAGCAATTGCCAGCCTTCCCAATCGTCTTCGTCCATGCCGTCTTCGATGGAAAAGATCGGGTACTTCCTGCACCAGTCAGCCCACCACTGTACCATTTCTGCCGGGGTCAGTTGATCGCCGGTTGACCATTTGAAGTGATACACGCCATTCTCTTTGTCGAAAAATTCGGAAGCGGCCGGGTCCAGTGCGATCATGATGTCCTCACCGGGCACATAGCCGGCTTTTTCGATGGCCAGAAGCACGGTTTCAATGGCTTCCGTATTGGACTGCATGTTGGGAGCAAAGCCGCCCTCGTCACCAACGTTGGTGGAATAGCCCTTGTCTTTCAGCACAGCCTTGAGGTTGTGGAACACTTCCACCCCCATGCGCAGCCCTTCGGAAAATCTGTCGGCACCGACGGGCATGATCATGAATTCCTGAAAATCAATCTTGTTGTCGGCATGGGAACCCCCGTTGAGGATGTTCATCATGGGCACGGGCATGGTATGGGCATTGGCACCGCCGAGGTAGCGGTACAGCGGCATGCCCACTTCGTTGGCAGCGGCTTTTGCGGCGGCCAGCGAAACGGCCAGGATGGCGTTGGCACCGAGCTTTCCTTTGTTGGGCGTGCCATCGAGGTCCAGCAGCAGGTTGTCGAGTATGCGCTGGTCGGTAACCTCTTCACCGATGATGTGGTCGGCGATGACCTCTTCCACATTGGTGCAGGCTTTCAAAACGCCTTTTCCAAGGTAGCGCTTTTGGTCGCCATCGCGCAGTTCCACCGCCTCGTGAACACCGGTGGATGCACCCGAAGGCACAGCAGCTCTGCCGGTGGCGCCTTCTTCTGTCAATATTTCTACTTCAATGGTTGGATTGCCCCGTGAATCCAGAATTTCGCGGGCGAGAAGATCAATGATTGCACTCATTTAAGGGATGTTTAAGTTGTTTATCGGGTATTGTTCTCAGTTCGGAAACAGGGGCCTAAACCTCCACTTCTGAACTCGCTTTTTTCAATATCTTGATGAACTCGTCAAAGAGGTAGCGTGCGTCGTGCGGCCCCGGCGAAGCTTCCGGGTGGTACTGCACGGAGAAGGCTTTTTTGCTTTTCACCCTGATGCCTTCCACGGTGTTGTCGTTGAGGTTCTGGTGGGTGATCTCGAGCAAATCCCGGTGTTTTTCCAGGTCTTCGGCCAGCACGCCGAAACCGTGGTTCTGACTGGTTATTTCACAATGGCCCAGGAGGAGGTTTTTCACCGGGTGGTTGATGCCGCGGTGCCCGTGGTGCATTTTGTAGGTCTCAATACCCATGGCACGGGCCAGTATCTGATGGCCAAGGCAGATTCCAAACAAAGGCTTATCCTCCGCCAGGATGGCTTTGGCCGTCTCAACGGCATAGTCCATGGCCGCCGGATCACCGGGGCCGTTTGAGAGAAAATAGCCGTCGGGGTTCCAGGCTTTCATCGTCTCAAAGGGCGTGCGTGCAGGAAAAATCTGCAAGTAGCAATCCCGCTCCACCAGGCAATTGAGGATGCTGCGCTTGACGCCGAGGTCCAGCACTGCCACTTTGTACCTGGCGCCGGAGTTTCCGATGAAATAAGGCTCTTTGGTACTCACCTCACTGGCCAGTTCGAGGCCTTCCATCGGCGGCACTTCTTTCAGCATTTTTTTGAGTTCCGCAATGTCCGTGGTCGCTGAGGAAATGATGGCGTTCATAGCGCCTTTGTTGCGGATATGTCTTACAATGGCACGGGTGTCAACGTCGGAGATTCCCACCACGCCTTCTCCTTCATAATACTCCTGGATGCTCTCATCGGCTTGTGGCCGGCTGTACTGCCAGGTAAAATTCTTGCAAACCAACCCGGCGATTTTGATGCTGTCGCTTTCGGACTCGATGACCTTGATTCCGTAATTGCCAATGTGCGCATTGGTCATCACGAGGATCTGTCGGTAATAAGAAGGGTCGGTGAAAATTTCCTGGTAGCCGGTCATTCCGGTGTTGAAACACAATTCGCCGGTGGTGGTGCCAATTTTACCGGCTGATTTTCCATGGAAGACGGTGCCGTCTTCAAGCAGCAATACGGCGGGTACTTGCATCATAAAACACTTTGGCTTTGCCAGTTGAATTACACGCACACTTTGCGTGTGCCTGCAGTTCAACTTCGGTGCTGTTGTTTGGGTTGCAACCGGGCAGCCCGGAACTGCCCGTTCGGGTATTGATAAAAATCAGTTGGTCAGGAAAATAGCGAACTCCTCTTTGGCAGGACGGATATTTGACAGATTTAAACCGAAAATAGCTCACTCGCTAAAAAGGTATTGGTTGAGGATCGCTTAAACGGCTGCAAAGATAGAAGCCACAGCGCTAAGTGAACAATTTATCGGGCACTTTCGGAAAAGAAGCATGGGTGACGGATCACTGAACAGGCGAACCGGTGACGAATGCCTCCAGCCGGTCGTTGTTGTTTGCGACGACAATCAACACCCTGCCGTTGGCAAGCCGAACGGGTTTGATATCCCTGGCTTCTTTCGTAGCCCAGAAACCCGAATAGCGGTTGGGCATGAAGGTCCAGCCTCCTTTGCCATCTCCCAAAAGCAATGTGCCATTTCCGGCATCGTAGCGCCCCGTTTCCACCTCCGGCGAATAACTGTTGCCCGCTAACAGCAGGTCAACATTGCCATCGCCGTTGAAATCAGCCGTGATCACCTGGTTAACCGGTGCAAACTGTGCCGCTGCCGGCAACGCATGTGCGATGAACTTCCCGTGCTGATTCTCGAACCAGGTAGTGGCAAAGGTGTTGGCAGACAATTTCAGGCTGGAATTGAGGTCTGTCTTCGGAAAAACGTCTTCGATGGTGGCTTCGCCGTAAGCCTTGTACCGCACGTACTTCTTTTTCAGCGGTGGCATTTGCTTGATCATCATGTCCCGAAGCGGCAACGGGTACAGTTTCCCGCCGTTGTAATAAGCCAGCACGGGGTCTATCTGCCCGTTGGCGTCAAAATCATTGGCGAAGAGCATGAGCGGCTCCTCTTTGGATGCCCTGAGGCGTGAGTTGAGACCCATGTTGCCGGCCACCATGTCCAGGTCACCGTCTGCGTCGAGGTCTGCCAGGTGGATGCAGTTCCACCAGCCCGTGTAATCTGCCAGGCCAAACTGCCCGGTGACGTTTTGCAATTTGCCATTGGCCAATTTGAAAACCGAGGGAGGCAGCCATTCGCCCACAGCCACCAGTTCCGGTTTCCGGTCTCCGTCCAGGTCGCCCCACTGCAGGTCGAAGACCATGCCCAGCAC
>JALWSS010000075.1:0-15067 GCA_026993525.1 Saprospiraceae bacterium | reverse complement strand
CACATCGGTGAACGTTCCACCGTCATTGCGAAGCAAACAGGCATGCGGAGGCGTGGGGTATTTGCCCGGCACCACCAGCCCGCCGACAAACACATCCTGATCGCCGTCTTCGTCAAAATCAAAAACTGCCACACGGCTGCCAGGGGTGGTGATCTCAGGCAGTGCGTTAGCAGCTCTCCGGAAATTGCCCCGGCCGTCGTTCAGGTAGAGCCGGTCCTGGTATTCTTTTGCTCCTTCGGGAAATGTAGAGCCCCCGCTGGCAACGTACAGGTCCGGGTCGCCGTCGCCATCGGCATCAAAAAAGACAGCACCCATGTCTTCGTATATGGCATCGGCTTGCCAGGGCCCTTTGACCTTGCGGAACTTGCTGCTCCGGGTTTGCATAAACAGCGCCCCGGGTTGGTTGGTGGCACCGCCCACGAAAAAATCCTCCAGGCCATCGCCATTCACATCGCCTACGGCAATGTCAGGACCGAGGTTGGAAAACTTGTGAGGCAGCAGCCGTTCCCGGTTGAAGTCAATGAATTCATCCTCTACATGTCGGAAATCAATGCCGGTGTTGGTTGCCTTCGCAAACAGGGCATCCGGTGTTGGCAACGCTTCCCATTTGCCCGGCCTGGCATCAACGTATTTCAGAACGATGCGCCGGTTGACCTGCAGGTCGGTCAGGCGCTGCACCCGCCCGTCGGGGCCCCACCATATTTCCAGCACGTCCACCTGGCCGGCATCCCCCAAACCGAAATGGAAAAGGGCTTGCGACGAAGAGAAAAAGCCACGGGTCGGGGTCATTTCCTGGTACTGCATTTCACCATCACCGTAACGGATGCGGATTTTGGCTCCCGTACCTCCGGGGTTCTTCGCATCCCCCTCCAGGCTGACCTGCAGCCAGTTGCCAATTTGCCGGTCAGCGGCCTTGTTTCTGAAGACAAAGGCATCGCCGTGGATGTTGTTCACCACCAGGTCCAGGTCGCCGTCGTTGTCGAGGTCTGCCCAGGCACTGCCGTTGGAATAACTTTCGTAGCCTATCCCCCACTCCATGCCGGCATTTTCGAAGTTGATGCCGTCCACATTGCGGAACATGTAATTGCGGAGCGGCGTGGAAGGAATGAGCTTGAGGTATTCGTCAATGGTCTTGAAGTTTTGGGTGGTCAGCCCACCCATTTTCATCACCGAGTCAACGGTGTAGTTCAGGTAATCCAGGTTGGAGATGTCCCTTCGGTAACCGTTGGTGATGTAGAGGTCTTTGAGGCCGTCGTTGTCAAAATCTGCCAGGAGGGGGCTCCAGCTCCAGTCGGTGTTGGAGACACCGGCCAACTGGCCAATGTCGCTGAAAGGAGCGCCCTGGCCGGGTTCGGCACCGGTGTTGAGTTGCAGCACGTTGCGCATGATCTGATGGCCGTAGTTAAAGCGCACCAGGTTGTTGTATCGGTCGAGCAACATGGTGGTCATCAACTCTTTTTGCCTTTGGTTGTCTTCGGCAATCATGTCCAGGGCCACCACGTCCATAAGGCCGTCGTTGTTGCAGTCGGCAATGTCCACGCCCATGGTGTGGTTGCTCATGTGCCGGAAGTAGTTGTCCGTTTGCACGGAGAAAGTGCCGTTGCGGTTGTTGATGTAAAGCAGGTCGGGTTCGATGTAGTCATTGCCGACGAAGATATCGTACCAACCGTCGTTGTTGAAGTCAGAAACCGTTGCGCTCAGGCCCCATGCCCTGTTTCTGATGCCTGCCTCGTTGCTCACATCCACAAATCGGTTGCCGTCGTTGCGGAACAGTTTGTCGCTTTCGTACTGGTCCAGGGGCTCGGTTTGCCGGGTATAGCTCCCGTCAGCTGCTTCAGCGGCCCTGATCTTGTTGACATCCTGAAAGGCCACCGGATGATTGAGGATGTACGCATCGAGGTCGCCGTCGTTGTCGTAATCGAAGAAATTGGCGTGGTTGGAGGCGGAGGCATCGTTGAGACCGTACTGGGCCGCCTTTTCGGCGAAGGTGCCGTCACCGTTGTTGACGAAGAGCAGGTTGGCCCTGTCGCCTGACAGGAATGTTCCGGAACGGCATACATAGATGTCGTCCCAGCCGTCGGCATTGATGTCAACGATGGTCACACCGGTTTTGATGCCCCTGTCAGCAGCCACTCCGGCCTGCATGGTCACATCCTCAAACTGCATGTTTCCTTTGTTCAGAAACAGGCGGTTGGGCTCCTGGGTCGCCGTCAGGTACAGGTCCATCAGCCCGTCGTTGTTGGCATCGAGGACGGCCACGCCCCCACCGTTGTAGAGGTAGGAGTTGTTCAGAATGTTGACCCTGAAATCTTCCGTGATGTGGTTGGAAAAAACCACCCCGCACGCTTCGGGCTTCAGCAACTCGAAAAGGGCATTGGCAGGCACCTGGGGCCCTTTTGTTGCTTCGGCAGTTTCCGGGTTGTCCCGACACCCCATTGCGACGAAAAAAAGAAGGGCAAGAATGGTGGTAAACGCTCTGTACATAAGGGGAATCAGTTGTTTATTCTTTTGATTCAGCCGGTTTTGCCACTGTCCAGGGTGGTCATTGCATAAAAACGAACTGGATCAGGTTGGCACCCATTCGCAGGGCCTGCTGTCTTTTTTCTTCGGGGTCGTTGTGCACTTCGGGGTCTTCCCATCCGTCGCCAAGGTCACATTCATAGGTGTACAAAAACACCAGCCTGCCCTCCCGGAAAAGGCCGAATGCCTGGGGTGGTTTGCCGTCGTGTTCGTGGATTTTGGGCAGTCCGTTCCGGAACTCAAACAGCTGGTGAAATACCGGGTGCTCAAAAGGCAGTTCTATCATTTCCAGTTCCGGGAAAACCTTTTTCATGGCCACCCGGATGTAGGGGTCCATGCCATAATTATCATCAACATGCAGGAAGCCGCCCCCGATGAGGTAATTCCTGAGGTTTTCCGCTTCAGCGTCAGAAAAAAGCACGTTGCCGTGGCCGGTCATGTGCAAAAAGGGATAGTTGAAAATTTCTGCACTGCCCACTTCCACAGTGGCGTAATCCGGATCGAAGCTGGTGCCGAGGTTGCTGTTGCAAAAGCGGGCCAGGTTGGTCAGGGAGGTGGGGTTGGAATACCAATCGCCCCCGTTGTACTTCAACAAAGCCAGTTGCAGAGGTGCCTGGGCACGCAAGCTCGTAACGAAAAATAAAATCGGGATCAGGAATCTCATGGGTTGCAATTTTTTGCGATTGGCAAAGCTAACAGGTCTGGCATGAAAGAGAAAGCAGCTCAGGTTTCAGGGCGGACTCCGTCAAAAACCAGGTTGGCGATGTGGCAGGCAGCAATGGCTGCGGTCTCAGTGCGCAACCTGGCACTGCCCAGGCCGATCTCAGTGAAGCCATTCTGTACCGCTCCGAAAACCTCTTTCTCGCTGAAATCCCCTTCCGGGCCAATGAGGATCAGCGTCTCTGTTCCGGCTTTCATGGTCTTCATCAAATGGGGCAATCCGTCCGAATGGCAATGTGCAATGAAACGCTGCTCCGGCAAAGCGGGTTGCACCAACAGGCTTTCGAAGGGTATCAAATCGTTCAGCACCGGCCTGGTGGCGCGCAGCGATTGCTTCATGGCCGCCACCAGGATGCGCCCGAGGCGTTCGGGCCGGAGCTTTTTTCTTTCTGAATGTTCGCAAATGACGGGGGTGATTTCCCGGATGCCAAACTCAGTGGCCTTTTCCAGGAACCATTCAAAGCGGTCAGTATTCCTGGTGGGCGCCACAGCAATGTGAATGGGTGGCGGTGGCGTTTGCGGCCATGAGCGCAGAATTCCGGCGGTCAATTCCCTTTTTTTCGCTTCCAGTATCCGCCCCTCGTACCAATTCCCTTTTCCGTCGGTAAATCGGATTTCGTCGCCCACCTTTTTGCGCAATACCTGAAGGCAATGCCGCGCTTCATCTTCGGGAAAAATGGCGACATCGTTTTTGATTTCAGTGGTGTAAAAAAGGTTCATGACCAGTGGTTGAAGGCTGCAAATATATCATTGACCCGCAAGCCCGGGCATCGAAAACAACCGGCAGTTAACGAAAACAAAAACAGCCCGGGAATTGTACCGGGTGTGGATCATTCCGGCTTTCTTGCAAGTTCAATCACCAAAAAACGAAACTGTTATGAAGAAAATCCTTCCATTCCTCCTTCTTTTTGTCTTCGCAAACCTGGCGCAAGCCCAACTCAAAGGAATGCTGAAAAAGGCCAATGATGCCGTCACCTCCCTCAAAGACGGGGACCTGTCGCAACAAGAAGTGGGGCAGGCCTTGAAACAGGCCCTGGATGCAGGCGTCAGCGATGCGGTTGACTTCCTGTCGAAAGAAGATGGCTATTACAAAAGCCCGTACAAAATCCTGCTCCCGAAAGAGGCCCAAACGGTGGTGTCGAAAGTGTCCAGCCTGCCCGGCTTCAACAACCTGGAACAAGACCTGACGGAACGGATGAACCGGGCCGCCGAACTGGCCGCTGCCAAAGCAAAGCCCATCTTCGTCAATGCCATCAAACAGCTCACTTTCAAAGACGCCATGAACATCCTCATGGGCGAGGACAACGCAGCCACCGAATACCTGGAGCGCACCACCTACCAGCAATTGTACGACGAATTCTTGCCCATCATCCAGGCTTCCCTGGATGAGGTGAACGCCCGTGAACTCTGGAACAAATCCGTGACGGCCTACAACAAGCTGCCCTTCGTCAAAAAGACCAACCCGAACCTCGATGACCACGTGAACAAAATGGCGCTGCAAGGGCTGTTCAGCCTCATTGCGAAGAAAGAAGAAGGCATCAGAAACGACGTCAGCCTGCGAAACACCGACTTGCTGAAAAAGGTATTTGCAAAACAAGACTAACAGCAACATGGACTTTGGCAAGCGCCCTTTTCTCATCCTGGACGGTGCCCTGGCCACTGAACTGGAAAGACACGGAGCCGACCTCAGGGATGACCTGTGGTCGGCTAAACTGCTGGCCGAAAACCCCGACGCCATTCGCAAGATACACGAAGCCTATCTGGAGGCCGGGGCCGACATCATTACCACTTCATCTTACCAGGCAACCATTCGCGGTTTTACCGCCAATGGCTTTTCCCGAAGGAAGGCCACTGAACTTTTGAAACTTTCCACCAGGCTGGCCCTGGAAGCAAAGGCCAACTACCTGCACAAACAGGAGGAGGAGACGGAAAAGTGGATCGCGGTTTCACTGGGTGCCTACGGTGCCGCCCTGGCCGACGGATCCGAATACCGTGGCAATTACCCCGCATCCCTTCAGGAATTGAAAGACTTTCATCGGGAAAGGCTGGAAATTCTGGCCCCGGAAGGAGGTGACATGCTCCTGTTTGAAACGATTCCCTGCCTCGATGAAATAAAGGCCATTTCCGAAATAGTTACCGACTTTCCCGGATTTGAAGTGGCCGTTTCACTGAGTTGCGAAAAAGCTCCCAAACTGCGAAGTGGTGAGCCCATTGAAGAGGCCCTGACCTTGCTGAACGAGTGCAATGCTGTTTCAGTCATTTCATTCAATTGCACCCACCCTGCCAACATTTCCGGCTTGCTGGATTTCAGCCGCAGGCTGACAGAGAAAATCTTAATGGTATATCCAAACTCCGGAGAGGTTTGGGATGCTCAGCAGAAATGCTGGCTGGAAAATCCGGACGACAAGGCCCTGGTGGATTATGCCCGGGAATGGCTGAGGGCTGGCGCAAAGATTATGGGCGGTTGTTGCCGGACAAGACCGGAGGATATTTCAGCACTCAATCAATTTCGGTAAATATACTCAAAACGAAATGGTTTGGGCGGCGATCCCGGACTTGATCCGGGACCCAAACTCCCCATCCACACTGGACGGGAGTGATGAATTATTCCCAAACCACTTCGAATCGGGTATATATCACATAAAAAAAAGTTGAGAAAAAATAAAAATACAATAGACACTATTACAATTTATAAATCAATACCGGAGGAAAATTTCCTTGCAATACAAAACGAACGACATGGCACCCCGGGTTCAACTCCCGCACATCAACAACTTGAGAGGATTTTTTCAAGTTAAATTCCTTTTCCAACCTGCCAAAGGTGTCATATATTTCCAATGAACCCGGTTGGTCAACCCCATCCACATGCAGTTCACTGACAACAGGATTGGGGTAAACATTTATTTGCTGCCTGCCATCCCTGTCATGGGCCGGGGTCAAACTTTCATTTTTGAAAAAATAGGCAGAACCTGCCTCTGCCAAAGGGTTCTGGGAATTTTCGTCGTCCCGGTCAGCAAAGGCACCGATCAAGGCAAAGGCACCGTCCATGGCCAAAGAAAACCCAAACCAGTCACCGGTGTTCCGGTCTGCCGGAACGAGCTTTTGGTAAAAACTCCAACTGCCATTGGCCTTCGTGAACGAATACGCTGCTCCGGCACTGGACAAAGTATTCATTTCCTGTTCATCCTCGTCCTCATGGTAGGCACCGACTACAAGGTTTTCTCCGCTGATGGCTACTGAATACCCAAAATTATCTTCCGCTGCCCTGTAAGGTGCAGTTATTTTTTTCACTTCTTCCCACTGGCCCAAAGCATTTTTTTCAAAAATATACGCAGCACCTGCATTGGGTATATTCTCATCGCCAAATTCATCAGTGCTGCACTGATAGGCTCCAACCACCAGTGTATTTTCACCCATGCACACATCAAACCCAAACAGGTCGTTTGCATTTCTGTCACCGGCAACAATTTTTTGCTGCTGTTCCCAATTTCCACCATTTGACTTTTCAAAAATATATGCAGCTCCGGCATTGATCTTCAAGTCGCCTCCGGTTTCGTTTTTATCCTGGTTGTAAGCACCGATAAGGGCCTGTGTACCATCCAGGCTTACGGACCAGCCAAACAGGTCGAAAGCGTTTTTATCCTCTGCCAACAATTTATCTACTTCTGCCCAATGGCCGTCCGGTTGTTTTTCGAAGACATATACAGCACCTGCCTGGGGCAATGCTTCGGCTTGTTTGTAGGAGGCTCCGACCAGTGCATAATTTCCACTAATATCCACGGAAACGCCAAAATAGTCCAGGGAATCAGGATCGGAGGCGAGCAGTTTTTGAACTTCCTGCCATTCTCCTGCTGAATTGCGTTTGAAAATGTAAGCTGCCCCGCATTGCCTGAGGAAAACACCATTGATGGTTTCATCCCGTTTGTATGCGCCGACTATGGCAAAATCCCCGTCAATTGCGACGGAAGTTCCGAAATTGTCCTCCGCATTGCGATCGGAAGCCACGAGTTTGGCTGTTTCCGACCAAAAACCGTCGGGGCCTTTGCCGAAAACATAAGCGGCGCCAGCTTTTGGCAATTCATTCATTCCGTTGGCATCAGTTGCCACCCGGTGTGCACCAACGATGGCGTTATTTCCACTTAGACCAACTGATTTGGAAAACCGCATCGAGGCTGTCCGGTCAGAGGGAACCACTTTTTGAAACTGCTCCCAGTTCTGACTCTTAAGTGCTGAAATAAATACCAGGGAAATGACAAGGGTAAAAAAAGTCTTCATAAGCTGAGAATTGCTAAATACTTGATGAGGCAAGCATGACCACGGGCCCGTGCAGTCGTTTAATCCTTCCAAGATTGACGCCAAAACGATTCATAAACTACGGCTTTGCATCAACGCTATCGAGGAGAACACTTTCTGAAGTGCCTCATAGGTTGAGAGGAGTTGAGAGGGGTTGATCCCGAGTCAAGCTCGGGAGGTTGAGAGAGGTTGATCCCGAGTCTCCCGATCCCGAATCCCGAAAGCCGATAGCTATCGGCTTCGGGATCGGGACGGGACCGGGAACTTCCGAATCAGTTTGCAACTTTCAGTTGCGGCCTGAATTCATCAGATGATTTTCCTCTCACAGAGCTCACAGAGCTCACAGCGAAAAAAACTCCGTGAGCTCCGTGGCCTCCGTGTGAGGCATTCAAAGTTGAGAGAGGTTGATCCCGATCCCGAATCCCGAAAGCTTTCGGGATCGGGACGGGAGGTTGACAGGGAGTTCCCAGGTAAAAATGAAAAAAATCCTCATCTGTAAGCAATTTGACTGAAGAGACAGTTGGTTTGACCAGTCAACATTTTCAGAGTTCACTATTTTTGTCATTTCTGCATTATTACAACCAATCCAATGTCATTTAGGAATATTGTTTTCACCGGGGTAGTAATTAGCGCCGGTTTGCTGTTCTCATTGAATTTTCCCACTCCTCCCCCACCCGAGCCTGTTGGACCTTATCTGAATGGAGTGTTTCCGGAAACGGCACCTGGCAGTTCCTGGGACCTGGTAGATGCTCTACCCGGAATGGCTTTTATCGCGCCATTGAAAATTTTAACCTTCCCAAATTCTGACGATATCCTTTTATTGGACAAGATTGGCGAAATCTGGCGGATTTCATTGGCCAACCAGACTTCAGAAAAAGTCAGGCAAATTGTGGAACCAGGCAGCCACGCCACTTCCGAACTTTGGATTCGGGATGCCAGCCTGAACAGCAACCGGATGCCGCCAATTGGACGAAACCTCGTGGATGAAGTCTATATCCAGGCCCTGGCTGAATGGATCGATCAGCTTTCGCCAGATGCCGGCAAGCTTCAAACTTCGCTCATCTACCCCAATCCGACCGATCAGTTCCTTAGTATTCGCATCAGAGATGACTGGCCCGGTCCATTCAGCATTCAGTTGTTCGCAACCAATGGTACACTGGTACTCAGCCAGGTTTCAGAAGATAAAGCAATTGGGCTTGATTTGGGCGGATATCCGTCAGGGATGTTCTTCCTGGAAATTGTGAATTCAACGGGTGAAAGGGAACTGTATAAACTGCTGGTTAAATGATGAATCACTGTGTTTTTGTGAAACCGTCCTTCAAATAAATTTCCTGGCATCGCACCAAATACATTGTGATCACTATCTTCGCAGCCGAACCACTGTTCGCTTTTCACAAAAACTACCCACGACAATGTCCAGGTTTCATTCCCTGAAGATCAAAGACATCCGGCAGGAAACGGCAGATTGCGTTTCCATTGCGTTTGAAATCCCTGAATCACTTCAAAAAGAGTTTTCCTTTAAGCCCGGGCAGCACCTCACCCTGAAGACCACCCTGGAGGGGGAGGATGTCAGGAGAAATTATTCTTTGTGTTCTTGCCCTTCGGAAAAAGAGTGGCGCATCGCCGTCAAAAAAATTCCGGGTGGTCGTTTTTCAACTTTTGCAAACGAACAACTCAACGTTGGCGACAGCATCGAGGTAATGCCTCCCATCGGAAAATTCGTTTGTGAAACAAAACCTGAGCAGGCAAAGCATTACCTGGCATTTGCTGCCGGCAGTGGCATCACACCGGTCATTTCCATTCTGAAATCCGTATTGAAAAACGAGCCGGAAAGCCTGTTCACCCTGTTTTACATCAATCAACGAACGGATACCATCATTTTCAAAGAAGAACTCGAAAATCTGAAAAACCTGTATCTGAGGCGTTTCAGCCTCCACCACATTCTGACGAAAGAAGACACCGGAAGCGACCTGCTGTCGGGCAGGCCCACACCCGAAAAAATCAAGCGACTTGCCAAAACACTGTTTGAACTGGAGGATGTGGACGAGTATTACGTCTGTGGCCCGGAGGACATGATTCAGGGCATCAGAGACACGCTTCAGGAACTGGGAGTGGAAAAAGATCGCATTCACTTCGAGCTGTTCACCACGGGCCGCAAGGCCACCAGTGGTCCCAAATGGACAGCCCCTCAGGGTGCTGTAGCCGCCAGGATCACCATCACCATCGATGGCAATACTTTCACCTTTGATCAAAGCTCACCGGAGAAGACCATCCTGGATGCAGCCTATGAAACCGGAGCCGACCTGCCTTTTGCCTGCAAGGGTGGTGTGTGCTGTACCTGCAAAGCCAAATTGCTGAAGGGAGAAGCTGAAATGGAAGTTAACTATGGCCTGGAGCCCGACGAAGTTGCCAGTGGCTATATCCTGACCTGCCAGGCCCACCCCAAAACCGAAGAATTGGTTTTGAGTTTTGACGAATAAAAACGGCATGTCTCCAACCAAAAAACGGATTTTCGAAGAAGCAGCCAGGCTCTTCCAGGAAAAAGGGTACCCCGCCGCCAGTATGCGTGACCTGGCCTCGAGGGTTGACCTTTCCGTTTCCAGTCTTTATTCACACATTGGTGGCAAAGAGGAAATCCTTCAAAAAATCTGCTTCGACAATGCCCGGCATTACCTGCGGGTGATGGCTGAGGTTGAAAAAGGGCCTGATGATCCGGCAGAGCAGGTCAGAACCCTCATTCGCCAACACATCAAAACAGCCCTCGAAGACATCACCTCGGTTACCGTTTTCAACGATGAATGGCGGCACCTCAGCGAGCCCTACCTGTCGGAGTTTGCGAAGATGAGAAAAGACTATGAGCGTCGCTTTATCCGGATCATTTCCAATGGCCAGAAACGGGGACAGTTTACCGACCTGGATCCCACCATTGCCCTGTTTACCATGCTTACGTCCCTGCGCTGGCTGCACCAATGGTACCCCGCCAAAAAGGGCATCTCAAAAAAAGCCCTCGAATCCAACATCCTTGCAATGTTGATGCACGGCCTGGAGAAGCGCTGATGAACAAATACCGGACTTTGCCAATTACTGACAGGGTAGAACATTGCTGAGCGTTTCAGGATTTATTCAGCTAATTTTGTTCCTTCCCGATCGCCTGGCAGCATTCAGGCACTTTTTTCGTTCCTTTTTTACACAAACCTGCGTTCAAAACCTCGTTGAAAATAATTCTATGTCCGGCCACCTCAAACACCTTCTATTGCTCTTCACCTTGCTCCTTGTCGCCAATGCCTGCAAAGTTGACAACAATGGCAAAGACCAGGTGGTCAATGTCGAGCCCGAATTTACCATGGACCTCTTCGAGAAGCTCGCCGGTGGCAAAACCCTAACCTTCCGCATCAAAAGCATTGATTTACAGGATTGTACGAATTACGGTATTGATGCCTCTTCAGGTCATTCAAGCAGCTTTATCCGGCTGGTAATCAACAACATTGTGGAACCGGAAAACTGCGACCCGGGGCCGGCTTTCGCCAGCACCGAAGTGGATGTTTCGCCCCTTCCGGGTGGTACTTACGACTTCCAGGTGGTACTCAAGGATGCCATCTTTAGCGAGGGTAAACTGAATGTAACTCCGGAAAAGTACCTGGTGGACATGCCCACCACCAATGGCTTTTATTACATTCACAAAGAATTGATGCGGGTACAGGACCAGCAGATATGGGGATACATCGGATACGAAAACAAAGACGAGGGCAAGCCCTATGCCGATCAGTTTCTGGCCGATCTCAACTCCATTTGCTCCGCTGCCAATCTCCAAAACGGGTATTACGGTTACTTCAGTGTTGATGGTGGGGAGCCAAGCTTGATACCCGTTCCCGGGTTCACCAATTTTCAGGAATTTGCCTTTCACCTCGATGCGGATACTGAAACGCTGAAAGATTTGCTGCAACAGTATCGCAACAGCACGGCCGGAGATTACATTACCATTTCCATGAATACCTGGAAAGGGGAATCGCTCTGATCTGTGAGCTTCAATCAATACTGATGCCCATGGTTTCCATGAGGCGTTTCTTCTCTTTGCGCTTGCCTTCCTTCACTTCAAAACTGAACCCCTCGGCTTCAAACTGGCGGTACCGCTCTTTGTCGAACTCGTACAGCTTGGCAGGTCTGTGCGGCACCCCTTCCTGAAATTCATCGAGGTCTTTGAGCAGGTTCATGGAAAGTATCTTCTTCCTGAAATTCCGCTTGTCCAATGAGATTTCAAGGATGGCTTCGTACAGGTGCTGCAACTCGGTGAGGGTGAATTTTGGCGGCAGCAATTCAAACCCGATGGGACGGGTGCGCACCCTTTGCTTCAGCACCTGAAAGCACTTGTTGAGGATGATGTTGTGGTCAAAGGCGAGGCGGGTGTTCTGGGCCTTTACCACGCTGTGCCACTGCGCTGTCTTCGCAAAAGAGGCGGGCATGATGTTGAAATCACTGATTTTGACGAGGGAGAAATAAGCGATGGTTATGACCCTGCCCAGTGGGTGACGATCAACGGCGCCAAAAGTATGCACCTGCTCCAGATAGACATTTCTCAATCCGGTAAGTTCTTCCAGCACCCTGTTGGCTGAGGTTTCCAGGTCTTCATTCGGATACACGAGGTCACCCGGCAGGGCCCAACGGCCTTTGAAGGGTTCCTGCCCCCGTTTGATGAGCAAAACCTTGAGGTCACCATCATCAAAACCGAAGATGATGTTATCTACGGAAAAGGCTGATTTAAAGAAATTGCCGACTTCGTTCATTTCCTGTCCATTGGTTCTAAATAATGTTGGCGGAACACTCCGACTTTTGGGGCTTTATTCGGATGGGCGTTGTTTTAGAGGCAAGGCTTAAAAACGGGTGTGAAAATACAAAACTTGGCGGCTTTACGCAGGCACACCCTTCGTTCGGGCTACTTCCCAGGCCCAGGCTGATTTCATGATGTCTTCTATGTTGCGTTTGGGATGCCAGCCGAGAAGTTGCTCAGCCCTTGACTTGTTTGCGTAAATGGCCACCACATCGCCCGGCCTGCGGGGCCCCAGTTCGTAATTCAATTTTTGTCCCGTTACTTTTTCAAAGGCATTGACGGCTTCAAGCACACTCACGCCTTCTCCAATGCCCACATTGAAAACCTCACAATTGGTTTCGTTGCGGTCTTCCAGCAGGTATTGCAGGCAGCGGGTATGTGCATCGGCAAGGTCCATGACGTGGATGTAATCCCGGATACAGCTGCCGTCCCGGGTATCGTAGTCCACTCCGAAAATGCTCATTTTCTCCCGCTTGCCGATGGCCGTTTCGGTAATGACCGGCACCAGGTTGGTGGCAGGATTGGTAGGGGCTTCGCCAATGAGGGCAGTTTCATGGGCACCGGCAGGGTTGAAATAGCGCAGCCGCACACATTTGAACCAATCGTTCACTTTCGCATAATCAGAAAGGATGTACTCGCCAATCTGTTTGGTGCGGGCATAAGGACTTTCCGCTTCGCCAAATGGCGTATCTTCAGTTACCGGCAAGACCTCCGTATTTCCGTAAACAGAGCAGGAGGAGGAAAAAATGAAGTTGCTGACTTTGAATTCTTCGGCGCATCGCAACAAGTTGGTCAGGCCTTCCAGGTTGTTGTGGTAGTACTTCAGGGGTTCAAAAACGGATTCACCCACCAATTTCAATGCGGCAAAATGAATGATACCGGCAAGGTCGGGGTTGGCTTGAAAAACTTCCCGGGTTGCTGCAAGGTCGCACAGGTCAACTGTGTAATTTCGCACCCGCTTGCCGCTGATGGCCGCTATTCCATCCTGCACTTTTTCGTCGGAATTGGAAAGGTTGTCAATGGATATGACTTCAAACCCCTGGTCCAGCAAGTCAACAACGGTGTGGCTGCCTATGTATCCACAACCTCCGGTTACGAGTATTTTTTTCATTGATGTTTGATTTTCAGAACAAAATGTTCTGATTGAGCATACAATATTTTGCCAATTTCAAATGGAAGAAAACCAACACACCCCGAATTTGACTGATTTCATTCCTTCGCTTCGCAAAATTGCGAACTCAGCAGCTGCTGCCATCCTCGAGGTTTACGAACAAGAGGAGCGCTTTCAGAATGTGCAGCGCAAAGATGACAATTCTCCGCTGACTGCGGCAGACCTGGCCAGCAACCAGATCATTTGCGAAGGGCTCAAAGCTTTACCGGTCTCTTACCCCATCATTTCCGAAGAAAACAAAACACTGCCCTACTCAGAGCGGTCAAAATGGACCCGGTGCTGGCTGGTGGACCCGCTCGATGGCACCAAAGAATTCATCAAACGAAACGGAGAGTTCACCATCAACATCGCCCTGGTTGAAAATGGCAGACCAGTCCTCGGGCTGATCCACATCCCGGTAACGGGTGAATGCTGGTGGGCTGTCAAAGCTGCAGGCGCTTACAGATCCGACGGCAAAACCCAACAGGTGGTAGCTGCCGCCCGTTTTTGCCGCACCGACCCGGGCCTCAACATCGTTTGCTCCCGCTCCCACTTCACAGGAGAAACCCAGCGCTTCATCGGTCAATTCAAAGAACCCAACCTGGTGTCAAGGGGCAGCGCACTGAAATTCCTTCTCATCGCCAACGGAGATGCCCACGTCTATCCCCGAATAGCCCCAACCATGGAATGGGACACCGCCGCCGCACAGATCATCGTAGAAGAAGCCGGTGGCAAACTGCTCCGCTTTGACGACGGAAAACCAATGGTTTACAACAAAGAAAACCTGTTGAACCCATCCTTTGTAGCCTGGGGGGAGGAGAAGTGTTGAGGGCCTTCGGCCGTTGAGGGCCTGGGGCCGTTTAGAGCCCTTCGGGCTGTTGAGATTGTTGAATTGTTGAGATTGTTGAATTGTTGAATTGTTGAATTGTTGAAGGGGGGCAAAAAACATGAGTGATCCCGAATTTTCATTTACTCGTCCTGTAGGGACGAAATCTTTGTAGCAAAGCGCCAGATTTCGGTCTTTGCGTGCCGTAGGTACGCTACCAGGGGATTCAGATTGCGTACCTACGGCACGCCGACACAAAATATTCGATAAAATTCTACAAATATGTTGCCCCTAACGGGGCAATGTGCTGGGCAGGTTAAATTCGGGATGGCTCATGTTTTTCTGTTGAAGAACCAGGCATCCTCAATTCCTCAATTCCTCAATTCCTCAGTCCCTCAATTCCTGAGTCCACTGCAAAAAGTGATATTTCCATTTGCGACGGAAAATTGATGAATGATTGATTAATAATTGAATGTTTAACAATCTGAATTACAATCAACGACGTATCTCAAAAACCTAAAAAACCCATTCAAAAACCCACAAAAACATGGTTTCCTTCAGAAATGGGGGTTTTTGCAGTGGACTCATTCCTCAGTTCCTCAATTCCTCAGTTCCTCAATTCCTGAGTCCACTGCAAAAACCCCTATTTCATTATGACAAGCAAACAAAATTTGGTATTTTTCGCGAGCAAAACAGAAGATTCATGTATAGACGAAGTACACCCTATAGTGAG
>JALWSS010000074.1 GCA_026993525.1 Saprospiraceae bacterium | reverse complement strand
CGTCGGAAAAATGCCTTCCACATCTTCATTCCGGAACCAGGCCCCCTTGTCAGAAAGCGTAATGAGGCAGGCGCTGCACCCAAGCCGGTTCTGCAACTCCCTGGAGGCTTTCCCCAACTCTGGTGCTGTGGGCTGCACTTCCCGGCCCAGCGCCTCGGAAATTTCCCGGAGGTTGGGCTTGAACAGCTCGACATTCTGATAGGCCCAAAAGTTCTTCCGCTTCGGGTCAACGCAAACGGGAATGCCATTTGAACGAAGCAAGGACAGCAACTCCTGAATGACTTCGAGCGAGAGTACCCCTTTGTCGTAATCCTGAAGGACGGCCACATCCGGTTTGTAAATGGCGATCATTTCCCGCACCCGTTGAACGACAGAAACTTTTTCACCGGAATCGAGGTCGCGGGCATTTTCCTTGTCTATCCGGGCGAGCTGCTGCCCACCGGCAATGATCCGCTGTTTGACAGTAGTTTTTCTGGTATTGGAAATGCAGACGCCGGCAGTGCTTATCTGTAGCTCTTCGAGCAATTGCTGCAATTGCTCGCCATGCTGATCTGCGCCTGCAACCCCACAAAGCAACGGCGTTGCACCAAACGCTGCAACATTAAGGGCAACGTTGGCCGCCCCACCCGGGCGGGCTTCCTCCCGTTGCCACTCCACCACCGGAACCGGGGCCTCCGGCGAAATCCTGGACACCTTGCCATACAGGTAGGCATCCAGCATCAGGTCGCCAATGACCAGTGCACGGAGTGATTGAAATTCTTCGAAGAGCTGGCTCCAATTCATAGTGGATATATCTGCATCGCCCTGCAAAGAAAGCCGGATTTGGTCAAACAGGCCCCGACCAACTCCACTAACGGAGCTTGAATGACCAAACTTTCTTTTTCTTTTTGGAAGGAGTGAGATGGAGGGTGTGTTTTCGGCCTGCCAGGATCATAGAGGTTCCAAGGCCAATGCCAATGAGCCCGGCCTTGGCCCAACCGGCAAAGCGGTCATTGTTGAAGCCTGCACGACCATCCTTTGTTTCAAGCCCCATGACAGGAGATGCAACAATCAAAGCTAGACCCGACGTCATAAGAAAGGCCCCAAAAGTTTGAAGGGATTGGGCAAGTTCGGACTGGTATTGAACATAATCAACTTCGGCAAGGGGCAACTTCATCTTCACCTTCCCCGCTGGATATTGGGATACGATGCTCTCCTTTATTTCATTGGCCTTTGTGTAATTGATCTCTTCCACGGCAACTTCCATTGTTACCGAGTCATCCTCAATTTGCAAAACCTTCCCTGACACTGTTTGCCGTCCGCAATCGAGGCTGTCGCCGGCAATGTCATAGATCAATCCGATGGCAACCATGTGTTCCGGTTTGAGGATTTTGGTGCGATGTCCTTTTTGAAGGATCAGCCAGTCGTTTTGAGCGGAGAGCGGAAAGGAGAAAAATTGCGCAGCGAGGGCCAGCAAAAGCCCATAGAGGGATAGATACTGTTTCATTTTCATTGTCAGATTTTGGTGGTTAAGGTTGAGCGTTCTGTGAAAGCCGTGGAGTTTATACCCTGAAGTAATTATTTGAAAAGAGCATCTTTTGTTCAGTACACAGAAAAATGGCCCGACCGAAGCCGGGCCAAATTTATTTCACGAGGTAAATAAACAGTAGTTTTTTTTAGTTCATCAGGACGACAGAGCCTTCGAAAACCTCCACCAGACCATCCACAAACTCAATTTCAGCGAACCAGGTAAATGTACCCGGGTCCATCAATTGCCCCCGGTGCTCGCCATTCCAGCCGGAAGCCGGGTCGTTCGGATCAAAATTGTAATACTCCCAAACTGTTTCGCCCCATCGGTTGAACACCAGGAAGGATCTCACTTTGGCGATTTGGGGCCCTCCATAGATCATGAATTTGTCGTTGTGTCCATCATCGTTGGGAGAGAAGGCATTCGGCACATACACCGGATGGTCTTTTTTGACGAAGATGGTCAACTGATCGGAGTCAGAGCAACCGTCTTTTACCACCGTTACCGAGAAGGTGGTTTGCCCGAAGAGCACCACATCGTTTTGCGGACAAGTTGGACAGTTGATGAGTGAATCCGGACTCCAGATCACCGTGTCCATGGTGCCGAATGGCGGAGTGGTAATAATTGTCAGGGTCACCTCTTCGCCAATGTCAACCAGGGGCTCGTTTCCTTCGAAGTCACCCTGAATTTCAACGGTGACCTCCTGTGGTTCGCCAATGTTGAAGCTCACTTCCGTTTCGCAACCCGCAGCATCCATGATGATGAGGGTATGCTCGCCGGGCGCCAGATTGGTAAACTGCTTGTTATCCGTAAAGGCAGACCCATCAAAGGAGCACAGGTAGGGTGATTTGCCGTTTGTGATACTGTCAATCACGATGAATCCGTCGTTCATTCCGAAGCAACTGACATCTGAAATCGAAATGTGAGGCTCCGGTGAAGTCACATTTTCAGTTACAACCGTTTCATCGGTATCGGAACAGCCATCCGCGCTGGTCACCGTCAAAACGTAGGTACCCGGGACATCTGTGGTTGGATTGGCGATGGTTGAGTCACTGACCGGCCCGCCGGTCCACAGGTAATTCATGCCCGGTGTGGTATTGGGCCCTCCCAGGGTGATCTCTTTGATGTCACAATCCAGTTGGATGGTTGGTGGTCCTGCATCGGCAAGCGGTTTAGGTGATATGATCACCTGCACCGAAGTGGCGTCATCCGGGCATGGTGCAGAAGCCACCAATGTATAGGTATAGGTATGCGTTCCGGCAGGAAGCGGGTTGGTGTTCAGGATTCCGTTTGGAACTATGGCTCCGCCAGGTCCTGTCCAGGTTCCTCCCGGATCAGCACCGGTAATCAGGTCGTTCAGGTCAACAACTTCTCCCGTCGCTTCGCAAATGGTGATGGGGCCGGTTGGTTCGCCGGCGTCCACACTCGGGCTGACGTTGATGGTCACACTTTCACTGGAGAGGTTGAAACAACCTGTTGCCTGATCGGTAACGGATACCAATGCCACGGTAGTAGAGGCTGTGAATGCCTGCTCGATGGCGAAGGTTGCCGGCAGGTCGGGCAAAGTGGTCGGAGCGCCATTGATGGTAAAGGTAACCGTAAAGGGCCCCGTACCGGTCATTGTGAAACCAACCTGTGCGTTTTCGCCTTCGCAAATGGTGGTGCTGCCGCTGATGCTGGCCGTAGGTAAAGGATTGAACAGCACCGGGGTGCCCGGCGCCACATCAAAGCAGATGTCGTTCGGGTCCACATTGCCGGTGCCGTCGTCGTTTCCGGCCACAGCACTGATGTAATAGGTAACACCCGGCATGGTGACACCCGGTATGAAATCAAAGCTCGGTGTGGTGCTGGTGGCCAGCACGTTGCCCAGCGTTGCGCCGCTGTTGTCGTGCAGCACATACACCAGAATGTCATCCCCATCCAGTGAAACACCGTTTGCCGGTTGGGCAATGGCGGTTTCGCCCTCGCAGAGTAGAATCACCGTTCCACCCATTGTGCCGGCGTCGGTTACGCAGGCACATTCCTGCACACCGCTCACTTCTACCGGACCGCAGGCGTTGGCATCATCCACGAAGAAGGTATATGGGGTGTTGCTGGCAATCGGATCGCTGGTGAAGGTGCCATTCAAAAGGGTACCACCGGCAGGAGTAACCGTATAGGAATTGGCATCGCCACCCACAATGTCGAAGCTGACGGAATACATCAAAGTAGCCTGATCACAAGCTTCACTGACGTTGACGACCTGTGGCGGGTTGTTAACCGTCACGGTAACATTTCCACTGACCGTACCATCACAGAAGTTGTCAGTGACACTGACCAGACTGTAAAGATTTGAGGCACCGGGTGCTACATTGATTATGTGGGGAGAACCCGTAGCGGTTTCGGTAAACTCGTCACCTGCTGCGTTCTGATAGGTGATGGTCCATGGCCCGACCCCGGTCAAATCAATACTCAGGTCGGTATTGTCACCGGCGCAAATGGTTGCATCACCCGCCAGCATAGCAGTTGGGATGGCATGGAACACAACCGGAGCCCCCACACCTATACTCAGGCAATCATCTGTCAGGTCCACACAGCCAAATCCGTCGTCGTTGCCAACCATCGCGCTGATGTAGTAGGTCTGCTCCGGCATCATCGTGACGGGATTGAAAGTGAACTCACCAGTGCTGTTGGTCGCTATGGGTACATTGTCGCCGGCGTGCAGCATGTAACACAACACGTCGTTTCCGTCGAGGACTTCACCACCCAGGTAGGTCGGCGCAGCTACATCGCTGCCGCAAATATCCAGTTGCGTGGTTTCCATGTCCCCGGCAAAGGAGGTACAATCGCAGTTGACAAGTGTATCGGAAACGACTACAGCAGGACATCCGTGGCAATCGCTCACTGCGAAGCTGTAACCTTGCAAGTCCGGCATGACATTGCTGACAAACTGCCCGTTTGCAATGGTGCCATTGGCAGGAACCACCTGGTAACACGTGCTGTCACCTCCGGTAATGTCGAAAGTGACGGTGAAGCCATCATTGGTGCTGTTGCATGCAACCATCACGTTGGATGGAACGGGTGCATCATGCACTGAAACCGTTTCAAAATCACTGACCACAGCTGAACAATGCTCGTCTGAAACCGCAGTCAATTCGTACACGGTCGTTGCCAGAGGCGATACAGAATAATTGAAAGGCGTGTTGTTGATGCCGGAAACCGTCTGGCCATTGATGACAACCTCCCAGGGTGAATCTCCGGTAAGTGAAATAACGAGATCGGTTGCCTCACCCGGGCAAACCTCTGTGGTGCCGCTCATCGAAGCCGTTGGTATTTCGTAAAACACCGGTGGTGTGCCCGCCGTCACGGCCAGGCAGGGATCCGAAAGGTCAATCGCCCCATTTCCATCATCATTTCCAACGACAGACGAAACGTAGTAAGTCGTGCCGTAGGTCATCGTTCCGGGATCAAAGCTGAATTCCGGAGTGGTTGAAATTGCGACGATGGTACCAATTGATGAACCACTGTTGGTATGCAAATAGTAGAGGTGCAGGTCGTCCGGGTCGGTAGTCACTCCGGTTGCATCACCCACATTTACCGGGCCATCGCCACATTCTTCTATCAAAGTGGTGTTCATGCTTCCTGCATCGGATACACATTGGCAAACCACCTGCGCCTGCGAAACCATCTGTGGGGTACACCCGTTGGCGTCATCAATGGTTGCGCTGAATCCGTCTCCGGTAGGTATCGGATCGCTGGTGAAAACGTAAGGCGCTGTTGGTGAGATGCTTCCAGTCATTCCTGTAACAAAATAGGAAGCAGGATCTCCTCCACTGATGGTAAATGTCACGGTGTAGTGAGTGGCGGTGGGGTTACATTGCCAGTCGAGACCAGACACCTGAACACCCGTGTGAACCGTAACATCTGCACAGCCACTGAAGGTGCCCGGGCAATTAACGTCATTTAACCCGGTGAGGCAGTAAGTGGTTGTGGTATCCGGACTCACGTTGAGGATGTATGGGTTGCTGGTGATACCATTGATGGTGATGGTCGTATCTCCGTTGTCGTAGGTGATGCTCCATGGTCCTACCCCCGTAAAGTCAACGGTCAACCCGGCCTGATCTCCAAGACAGATGGCCGTCGTTCCGGAAAGCGTTGCCGTTGGTATTTCGAAGAAAGTAACTGGCGTACCCTGAGAAACGTCGAGGCAGGGATCGTTCAAGTCGACCAGGCCTCCGTTGTTGTCGCCCACCACGGCTGACAGGTAATAAGTTGTACCGTAAGACATGGTGCCCGGATCAAAGGCTACTGTGGGCACTGAGCCCTGGTAAATCACCGGAGGTTCAATGGTAACCCCCGTTCCGGAATGGAGAACGAAATTGAGGGTGTCGTTTCCGTCAAAGTTTTCATTGGTATCGTCATAGGCAACTGTAACCGGACCATCGCCGCACTCATTTACGGCAGTGGGGTCGGTTTCCCCTGCGGATGAAGTACAGTTACAGATCACAGCGTTTTGAGCAACAACAACCGTATCACAATTATTACCGTCAAAAACATTGAAAGAATATCCCGTTCCGGAAGGAATGAAATTGCTGGTGAAGGTATTCCCCGCCAGCGTTCCGTTTGCAGGCTCAACCATGTAAGAAGTGGAATCACCTCCATTGATGGTAAAAGTAACCTGGTACATGGTATTGGTAGGATCACATCCTGTCTGGATACCGGAAACGGTTGGTGAGGTATTTATCACAACGTCTGCTGAACCACTGGCAGTTCCCACACAACCATTGTCGTCAGAAACGCTGGTCAGGGTGATGTTGCCTGCCTGGGCCTGGCCAATTGTCAAAGTGTAAGGGCTTGCATTGATGTTTAAAGGAGCCTGCGCATTTCCATCAACAGCCCAGTCAACCACCCACGGAGCAGCACCGGTCAGGTCAATGTTCAGTGAAGCCGTTTGACCTGAACCCTGGCAAATGGCACCGGAACCACTCAATGTGGCCGTTGGCAGCGGGTCTTCGGAAACAACTGCCGAACCGTTTACAGCACCGGGACAGCTGCTGGCCGCAGTGGCAAGCGACACCAACTCATAAGTTCCCGGAACGGAAGCCCAAAAAGTATAAGGTGTACTGGAAATACTGAGCGGTATGGGTGTTCCGCCATCAACGGTATATTCCACATCCCATGGGCCAACTCCCGTCAGGTCAATGGTGATCTCTACACTGTCGCCCGAGCCGACACAAAAAGAACCACCACCACTGATGGTGGCAGATGGCGCTGGAATGACGGTAACACTCTGGCAGGTTTGAGAGCTGGTTCCGCAAGGATTACTGGCCGTTACACACACCTGTCCGTTGCTGGCCCCCAGGAAGTCAATCGAGACGGTGGAACCGCTTCCATTGATGGTAGCGCCGGCAGGAGCTGTCCATGTGTACGTTACGCCAGCCTGGGGGTTGCTGACGGTATAGTCTTCCGTTGCGCTGGAACAAACTGGGGATGGACCAGACATCATGGGGGTTTCCGGTGTCTCAGTAATCACCAGGTCTATGCAATCCTGTTGTGAACCGCAGGCGTTGTCGGCGGTCACACAGACTTGCCCGGTGCCCGGAGTTGCACCATTGAAATTCACAGATATACTGTCACCTGAGCCGGAAAAAGATGCCCCTGTGGGGACAGTCCAGGTATAGGTAACCCCTGTTTGCGGGTTGGTTACGACGTATGGCACCGGTGTATTCACCGTACACACAGAATCAGCCCCGGCGCTGACGGGTTGCAAAGGCAATGGATTGACGGTTATGGTCAGACAGGTAGCGGTTGAAGTATCACATTCATTGTAAGCCAGGACGCAAAGATCACCACCGGTTGTATCATTCCAGATCACCTCGTAAGTAGTTGATGTCAATTGAGTCACCGGCTCACCATTGGGCGTTGTCACAACATAGCCGGTTGGCAACGGGGTGCCTACCGGTGCAACGGTGTAAACCACTGTATCCCCCTCACAAGGTTGATCATCGCCACTTACGGTTGGTGGTTGAGGAGGATCGGCATTCTGTGTTACAGTCACGCACTGTTGATCCGTGCAAGTCACTATTCCCCGCGAGTGGGTCAGCGTAAGGCAATACTCACCCGGCTGGTTTACTTCCACCAGTACGTCGTTGTTTGCGCCTACTATACCTGGCCCTGTCCATTCAAATATGGTCTGACCATCGGGTACCAGGTTATACGTTGAACCGGAGGCATTGAGAATCACCGATGCGCCGGGGTCACAGCCCAGTTCTTCCGGAGGCAAGATTGATACCTGAGGGTCCATGATGGCCAGGTCAACTATTACCGTGGAATCACAACCCTGGTAGGAGGTACACACTTCGGTGTAGATCCCGGATTGGGAGTAGGTATTTCCACATACTTCGTAAGTGGCCGGTGCACACATATTTACCTGCCCCAATTGGGTCTGGATAGGTGGTATTCCGTTTATGTGACAAACAATGACACTGTCGCACCCGAGCCATGATTGCAAGGTTACCGGAATGCCCCCAGGTGCCGGGACACAAAATTGCTGGCCTGCACAGGTTACACAATCGCCAACACACAAATCATAGTACTCGTGTTGCTGAGGCAGGTTTTGAGAGGTGATGTTGATGCAATAGGGCACTGGGTTGGAAAAACACGCATTGGAAGCAGTCACGCAAAGGGTCGCATTGCCCTGGGTATTCCACGCCACCTGAACAGAAGGGCCTTCATTCAAACCAACGATGGTTCCCACGTTTGCCGGTGCACCGGCAAGTGTCCATGTGTAAGTAGCTGCATCAGGATTGGGAACAGTATAGTTCGTTACCGCACCCGGACAAACTTGCGTCGGACCAATGATATTTGAGGGAGTCGCAGGAGGTTGTGGTATGGTTGAACCTTGAGTGACATTAACGGTGAATGCACAAACGTCTCCGGCACATCCATCGAAAACCACGTAATAAGTCTGGCCAACCTGAAAGTTTGTTGACGACAAGTTGAAGGGCGTAGTTGTACAATTACACTGAGTTGCAATGGCAGTACCTGTACAGCTTCCTTCGTAAATGGCGCCCTGCATGCCAAACTGACCGTTCAACCCCTGGCAGGCAGAAGGCGTGATTTGCAAGGTAATGCTGGTGGAACCTGCGACGAAGGCAAACCACTCGTCATTGTTCAACACACTGCTGGGGCATCCGGGAAAAGACTGAACAACGTTGTTCAAACCCAGGGTGTCACAATAACCATCCAGGGAAGTACACAAGGCAGGTGCCAGCGGGCAGGTATCGCCTGTGGGTGGAAAACCGGGAGGAGGACACTGCCCCACCAACAGGTTTCCGAAGAAAATGGACAATCCAAAGAGTAAAAGTTTCTTCATGTTGTTTCTGTTTCCGCAACTTTTTATTTCAAGCTACAGACTGATTGAAGCCAATAGCCGGGTGATTCATTCACAATGATGATAAAAATTCGAAAAGACACCGAAGCATCATTCGAATTCCTTGAAATTTTAACACAATTGTCAGCGCCAGGTCTTCAAAATGAGACACTTGCAAAGACAGCGCATCAAGCATAAAGGATATGCTCCGTTTGTTTGGCCTGGGAAATAGAAAGCGGGCAGGTTTTGTTAGGGCAGACTTTTAATGATGGATAGAAAGTCATCAGCCTTCAATGAAGCACCTCCTATCAAGCCACCATCAATGTCTCTTTGGCTAAAAAGTTCTTTGGCATTTGAGGGTTTGCAACTCCCGCCATATAGTATTGTAGTACTTTCAGCTACATCCTTGTTATACCTGGTTGCAATCAAACTTCTGATTCTGGCGTGCATTTCCTGCGCCTGGTCTGGTGTGGCGGTTTTGCCGGTTCCAATGGCCCAGATTGGCTCATAAGCGATTACCACCTTACCAAATGCCTCTGCATCGAGGTGAAAAAGGGCGGCTTTTATTTGTTCCTCAACATAGCTGAAATGATCGCCGGCCTCTCTGACCTCGAGTGATTCTCCACAACAAAAAATGGGGCGCAATCCTTCATCCAGTATGGCATCTACCTTTTTCTTCACAAGCTCATCAGACTCGCCGAACAGGGTTCTTCGCTCTGAATGCCCGGTTATCACAAAACTCACCCCGCAAGAACTCAACATGGGTACCGAGACTTCACCCGTAAAAGCTCCTGACTTTTCAAAATGGCAGTTCTGGGCACCTATGTAAAAATTGGACACCCCTTTTGAAACTGTAGCCAGGTGGTTGAGATGGATGAACGGAGGGCAAATGATCACCACATTTTCCGATGAACCAAGCCCGTTGATGATCGCTGTCGCCAGCTCCCGCCCCTCATCAAAAGTCTTGTTCATCTTCCAGTTTCCCGCAACGATTTGTAGACGCTTCATACAAATTTTGTGAAGAGAATGTCTTCCAGAGTTTTATTTTTGAGAGGTGCGCAAAAGTAATCAGAATAACTCTGTTTTTCAAAGACCCGGGTTTTGAAAGGCACTACTGCCACGCAGGAGTCGGGAAGGAACCAAAAAATTCTTTCACTACACAAATTGCTATTATTCAGTGCTTTATTTATGCCTTTCAGCATTTTTTCTGCTCATAGGCTTGATTTGAATTCAAATTTGACTTTACTTTGCCCGCATCCTTTGTCATTTAGTTGGCAAAAATGGTGATTGACAAGATTTAATTTCAAAGAGCTAACAGCCCTTGTTGGTTTGTTTTTCAAAAATGCTAACTTGGCGCTGTCTTTGCTTTTCAATCATCAATTCAACTTTTCTTTTCACTCTTCTAAAACTGTCAGGTCTATAGCGAGATACTTCTACTAAATCAGTCTGGAAAACATTTCTCAACTAAATGATTTAGTCATGCAAGTATCCATGCTCAATGACCAACAGCTTATTTCCTCTTACCTCGAAGGCGACGAAAAAGCATTTCAGGAACTGCTCAACCGCTATGAGCAGAAGATTTACACTTCCATTTACCTTTTCGTAAAAGATGATGCCCTTGCTCAGGACATCTTTCAGGAAGTCTTCATCAAGATCATCAACACATTGCGCAGTGGTAAATACAACCACGAAGGCAAATTCGGTCAATGGGCCATGCGCATTGCTTACAACCTCTGCGTTGACTATTTCAGAAGGGGTAAACGCCGGCCGACCATTTATCCCAACGAGAACTTTGACATCTTTGACGTGATCAGTTCCAAAGAACCGGATGCGGAACAGCTCATCATGAAAAGTCAAACCCATGAGCGAATTCGCCAACTCGTGGATATGCTTCCGCCTGAGCAGCGTGAAGTGGTCATTCTGAGGCATTACGCTGACATGAGCTTCAAAGAGATTGCAGCGTTGACGAGGGTGAGCATCAACACCGCACTTGGAAGAATGCGTTATGCCCTGATCAATATCCGTAAAATGATTGAAGCCAGGCAAGTACAGTTGCAATAGGCAACTATACTCAAAACGAAGTGGTTTGGGCGGCGTACGCCGCCCAAACTCCCCATCCACACTTGACGTGAGCGATAGATTATTCTCAAACCACTTTGAGTTGAGTATAAAGTATTGGCACATTAGTGGAAGGCAAATATTTGCAGCAGCTTGTATTTGCCTTTTTTCATTTTTACATTTGTCCAATGAAAGGAATCAAACCCATACTGGACCGAAGCCTCTTCGGGGTGTGCAACTACCTGGCTGAAAAGCTGGGAATTGCATCCAACAGGGTGCGCTTGTATTTCATTTATGTATCATTTGTAACCCTGGGCTCCCCTGTGCTTATCTATTTGTTTATGGCTTTCTGGCTCAACTTTAACAACTACCTCCGCAAAGGAAGGGATATCATCTGGAGTTAATCGTAGGCAAGGACAGGTGCCAGCCAACGCTCCACCTCTTCTGTGGTCATGCCTTTCCTGCCGGCATAATCTTTCACCTGGTCTTTTGCTATTTTTCCGACGGTGAAGTACTTGCTTTCCGGATGTGAAAAGTAATAGCCGCTTACCGATGCCGCCGGCCACATGACACAACTTTCTTCCAGTTTGATCCCGGTATTTGCCTCCACCTGAAGCAATTCCCAGATGGTTCGTTTCCCGGTGTGATCCGGGCAGGCGGGGTATCCCGGTGCCGGTCGGATCCCCTGGTAAGATTCCCGAATCAAGTCTTCGTTTGCAAGGTCTTCCTGAGGGCTGTAGGCCCAGAGCTCTTTTCTCACTTTGCGGTGCAGGCACTCAGCCAATGCCTCGGCCAGCCGGTCGGCAAGTGCTTTCACCATAATGGCGTGGTAATCATCGTGTTGGGCTTTGTACCTTTCTGCCAATTCATCCACTCCGAATCCTGCTGAGACGGCAAACATCCCGATGTAGTCAGTTTTTCCGGAACCTTCAGGTGCGATGAAATCGGCGAGTGAGAGGTTGGGCAGGCCAGCGGCTTTTTTGCTTTGTTGACGAAGAAAATGAAGCCGATGGATTTCGGAACCGCTATCGGGATCCAGGACAATGACGGAATCAGCACCGTTGGATTTACACGGGAAAAAGCCGACAACTGCCCTGGCTTTTATGGAGCCTTCCGAAACGATTTGTTCCAACAACACATTTGCCTCGTTGTACAAGCGTTTGGCCTCGGCTCCTGCAGCAGGGTCATCAAAAATGTTCGGAAACTTCCCTTTGAGCTCCCATGCCTGAAAGAAAGGCGTCCAGTCAATGTAGCTGCGCAGTTCGTTCAAGTCCCAATCATCAAAAACCCGTGTACCCTGAAAAGCAGGTTCAGGAACGGCGTAATTATCCCAATCCAATTGCAGCCTGTTACGCCTGGCTTCCGCAATGGAGAGCATCTCTTTGGATGCCTGCCGCTCTTTGCGGGCCGTTCGGAGGCGGGCATATTCAGATTTTGTCTTCGCTATAAATTCTTCCCGGTGTTGGTCATCAGATCCGATGAGTGCTGAAACGACCCCCACACTTCTGGAAGCATCCAAAACATGGACCACCGGCATGCTGCAAACCGGTTCTATTTTGACAGCCGTATGGGTTTTGGAAGTCGTAGCGCCCCCTATGAGCAAGGGCATGCCGAGGCCCTGCCTTTCCATCTCCCGGGCAACGTGAACCATCTCATCGAGAGACGGAGTGATCAATCCGCTCAGACCGATAACGTCCACTTTTTCACCGACGGCCGTTTTGATGATCTTATCGGCTGGTACCATCACCCCAAGATCAATGATGTCGTAATTGTTGCAGGCGAGTACCACGCCCACGATATTTTTTCCAATGTCGTGTACGTCTCCCTTCACAGTGGCCAGCAGAACTTTCCCTTTCGACTGCCCTGCCCCACTCTGTTTTTTCTCCTGTTCCAAAAACGGCTGCAAATACGCCACGGCCTTTTTCATCACCCGGGCACTCTTTACCACCTGGGGCAAAAACATCTTTCCGGAGCCAAAAAGATCACCAACGATGTTCATCCCGTCCATCAAAGGCCCCTCAATGACCGACAGCGGCGAGCCATACTTTATTCTGGCTTCTTCGACATCTTCTTCGATAAATTCCGTAAGCCCTTTCACCAAGGAATGAGCAAGGCGGTCTTCCACCGATCCGGTCCTCCATTCCTGTTGTTTTTTCTCCTGAGTAGCCGCACTACCTTTCACCCCTTCGGCAAAAACCGTCAGCCTTTCAGTGGCATCCTTTCTGCGGTCAAACAGCACATCCTCAACCAACTCCAGCAGTTCTTTGTCAATGTCTTCGTAAATGTCAATCATGCCGGCATTCACGATTCCCATGTCCATTCCCGCCTGAATGGCGTGGTAGAGAAAAGCCGAGTGCATGGCTTTGCGAACCGTTTCATTGCCCCTGAAGCTGAAAGACAGGTTGCTGACACCGCCGCTGACTTTTACTCCGGGGCACAATTGCTTGATCTGCCGGGTGGCTTCGATAAAGTTGATTGCATACCGGTTGTGCTCCTCGATACCGGTTGCGACGGCAAAGATGTTTGGGTCGAAAATGATGTCTTCGGCAGGAAACCCGACCTGCTTCGTAAGAATGTCATAAGCCCGTTTGCAGATGCCGACCTTTCTTTCCGTGGTATCGGCCTGGCCTTCTTCGTCAAAAGCCATCACCACCACAGCCGCACCGTATTTCCTGACCGTCCGGGCATGCTCAACGAATGCTTTTTCACCTTCTTTCAAAGAAATGGAATTGACAATGCACTTGCCCTGCACACATTTCAAACCGGCCTCAATCACTTCAAACCTGGAACTGTCAATCATCACCGGAACCCTTGCCACATCCGGTTCAGCCATAACCAGGTTGAGGAACTGCACCATCGCTGCTTCGCTGTCCAGCAAGCCCTCGTCCATGTTTACATCTATGATCTGGGCACCAGCCTCTACCTGTTGCCGTGCAACTTCCACGGCCTCCTGGTACTTGTTTTCCCGGATGAGCCGGGCAAATTTCCTGCTTCCGGTCACATTGGTGCGCTCACCGATATTCACAAAATTTGAATCCGGCCGTATGGTCAAAGGCTCCAGCCCACACAACATGGTGTATGATGAACCGGGCGCCGGCAACCGGGGTTGCTTTCCCTCCAGATGGCTGGCCATGTGCCGGATGTGGTCCGGTGTGGTTCCACAACAGCCACCCACGATGTTGACGAAGCCACTGTCAATGAAATCATCCATGAATTCGCACATCTCATGCGGGCCCTGTTCGTACTCCCCGAATTCATTGGGAAGTCCGGCATTGGGGTAGGCATGCACATAGCAATCGGCTATTTCGGACAATGCCTCGAGGTGGGGGCGCATTTCAGCGGCTCCGAGTGCGCAGTTCAAACCTACACACAGGGGTTGGGCATGCCGCACGGAAATCCAGAAAGCCTCCACGGTCTGGCCGGAAAGGGTTCGTCCGCTCGCATCGGTAATGGTTCCTGAAATGATGACCGGCAAGCGCTTATCCGTTTCTTCAAAATAGCGTTCGATGCTGTAAATGGCAGCTTTTGCATTCAACGTATCAAAAATGGTTTCTATCAACAACAGATCAACGCCCCCTTCCACAAGGCCCTTTACCTGTTCGTAATACGCTTCTGCCACTTCGTCGAAACTGACTGCCCGGAACCCCGGGTCATTTACATCCGGAGAAAGTGACAGCGTTTTGTTCATCGGCCCCATTGCGCCGGCGACGAACCTGGGTCTGGCCGGAGTGCCGGCAGTGCATTCATCCGCTGCCTTCCGGGCGATTTGTGCGGCAGCCAGGTTGATCTCATAGGCCAGTTCCTCCATGTGATAGTCGGCCAATGATATTCGCTGTGCATTGAAGGTGTTGGTTTCAATGATATCTGCCCCGGCTTCCAGATAGGCTTTGTGAATGTCGAAGATGACATCCGGACGAGTCAGGCAGAGCAAGTCGTTGTTCCCTTTGACGTCGTGCTGCCAATCCCGGAACCTGTCTCCTCTGTAATCTTCTTCGGTAAGTTTGTAGCGCTGGATCATGGTGCCCATGGCACCGTCGAGCAAGAGTATTCTCTTCTTAAGTTGTTCCGTAATCTTGTTTTGCTTCATTGCAGTAAAATGTATCAGCTAACACCAACAATTGGATTGGGTTTGCAAAGAAGAGAATTTCCTGACTTTTATTACCGATATTATACTCGACTCGAAGTGGTTTGAGAATAACCCATCACTCTCTTCATGTGTGGATGGGGAGTTTGGGTCCCGAGTCCCGAAAGCCGATAGCTATCGGCTTCGGGATCGTGATCGCCGCCCAAACCACTTCCTTTTAAGTATAACACCCATCCGGCCAGGTATGCGATTTTGCCGACAGCAGACAAATAATAAGGCCGTGCTTTCTTG
Source organism: Saprospiraceae bacterium (assembly GCA_026993525.1). Taxonomy (GTDB): domain Bacteria; phylum Bacteroidota; class Bacteroidia; order Chitinophagales; family Saprospiraceae; genus UBA6168. The sequence continues at coordinate 8,217 of JALWSS010000074.1, read as the reverse complement.
GCAAAGAATATCCTGAAATGTAGATTTACCGCCCATCGAATTTTTGACTTCTTCCCAATCTGCCAATTATCCACTCAGGAATTTCACTCAATTCAAATTTTATGAACAGAACACACTACTTCACCCTGCTGTTTCTTTGTCTCACTACTTCCTTCGGCTTTGCCCAGGATCGTCATCCGGTTCTCTTTAAAACCGGGGTTGTGCATTACGAAGCAAATCTTCAGGATTTGATAAAAGACAACAATCCCGGCATTAAAGCAAGGTTGGGAAAAATTGGCTATGCACTGATTCATTTCGGGAAAATTCCTGATGATGAACAGTTGAGGACGATCAAGGCGCTCGGTATCAATTTGCTCGAGTACATCCCTCACAACACTTATGTAGCTGCAATTCCATTGAATTTGCAACCTGAAAAACTTGCACCATTGGATGTACTGGGCATTTACGACATTCCTTTGGAAAGCAAAATGGATGAGGCCCTCAGAACCCGAGCCATACCCGGATGGGCACTGGCAGGCAACAAAGTGGAGTCCATTCTGAAATTTCACAAAAACATCCCCCTGGAACATGCACTCAAGTGGTGCAGGGAGAATGGCATCACCATCCTGAAACACAACAAGTACAACAACTTTATACGGGTGCAATACCCCATCCAGAGGATTGAAGAAATAGCCGCATTGCCTTGGGTAGCTTACCTGGACCTGGTGCCAGCGCCCGATGTGCCGGATGACACGGGAGGACGAACACTCCACCGGTCGAACATCATTGACGTTGATTATGCCGGTGGCCGGCATTACAATGGTGAAGGGGTCAATGTCCTGGTCAGAGACGATGGTTTTGTCGGACCCCACATTGATTTCCAGGGCAGGATTGACAATTCATTTGTGGAACCTCAGTTTGGCTCCCACGGTGACGGCGTTGCCGGAGTGATGGCCGGAGCAGGCAACATCGATCCGAGCATGAAGGGCATGGCTGCGGGTGCTTTCGTATACGTCGTCAATTACGAACCGGATTTTCTGGATGAAACAATGGACCTGTTTTACGACTACGATGTCATTGTCACCAACTCCTCTTATTCCAATGGTTGCAACGCCGGTTATACGGCCATCACAGAAACCGTTGATCAGCAACTCTACAACAACCCCACCCTGATGCACGTCTTCTCAGCCGGCAACTCCAACAACAATGACTGCGACTACGGTGCCGGCAACCAATGGGGAAACATTACCGGAGGACACAAAATGGCCAAAAACTGTCTGACCACCGCCAATGTGTATGCCGACGCAGTTCTGGTGGGGTCCAGCAGCCGGGGCCCCGCCTTTGACGGTCGCCTCAAACCCGACATCGCTGCTCACGGCCAGGGGCAATGGTCAACCGATGAAAACAACCTTTACATGGAATTTGGCGGAACCTCCGCTGCCGCTCCTTGCATTGCCGGTGTGATGGCCCAACTCCACCAGGCTTACAGGGAACTGAACGCCGGAGAAGTGGCCGAAGCTGCCCTGCTGAAAGCCATCCTGCTCAACACGGTAACCGATATGGGAAACAGGGGGCCGGATTTCAAATTCGGTTGGGGATTGGTCAATGCCTACCGCGCTGTTTTGACGCTGGAAGACCACCGCTACCTGAAATCTTCGGTGGCACCCGGCAGCAATGCACAACACATTCTGAGCATTCCACAGGGTGTGGAAGAAGCCCGGTTCATGGTTTACTGGATGGACCCCGAGGCCACACCAATGACTGCCAAAGCACTCATCAACGATATTGACTTCAAGGTGATCGGACCCGATGGCACAGAATACCTGCCCTGGAAACTGGACCCAACGCCCGATCCGGACATTCTCGATTCGCCGGCAGGAAAAGGTGTTGATTCATTGAACAACATGGAGCAGGTGGCCATTGACAACCCCGCAGCCGGTGATTACACCCTGGTCATCAACGGAAAAGAGCTGCCTTTCGGAACCCATGACTACTATGTAACGTGGGACTTCAGAACCACGGAAGTCAAAATGACCTACCCCGCCGGTGGCGAATCCTTTGAACCGGGTGAAACCGTCCGCCTCCATTGGGATGCCCAGGGTGATGACGGGTTTTTCATCATCTGGCTGTCAACCGATGACGGTGCCACGTTCAACCCCATCAACTCTGTGGATGGAGATCAACGACTGGTGGAGTGGACAGTGCCGGATACCGTGATCACTTCCAAAGCAAGGATAAAAATTTCCAGAGCCGGCCAGGAGGATGTAACGGAAGTGCCGTTTCAGATCATTCCGAGGCCTCAGAACGTCCAGGTCACCCAGGCTTGCCCCGATTACATCCGGTACGAATGGGATGCCGTGGATTTGGGTTCGGCCAGTTCCGGGGTGTCTTATGAAATTCTGACCCTGGGAGACCGGTACATGGAGGTGATTGACACGGCCGACGGCCCCATGTACGATCTTCCCACCATTGACCAAAACCCGCTCAAAGACCATTGGCTGGCCGTCAGGACCCTGGGTGACAACGGTTTGCGAAGCGAAAGAAGCATTGCCGTACTTCACAACGATGGCCTGCTCAACTGCACCCAGCAAATTGACCTTGCCCTGGCAGATGTCCAGCATCCCGACGGGGCAATCTTGTTCGGATGCGGGCAGGTGGAATCTTCTGTCGCCATAGAGGTAGCCAATGAAGGCCTGCAAGCCCAAAGCGGGTTGTCAGTAGCCTACCAACTGGACGGACAGGCCCCCGTCGTTGAACCACTTCCGGGAACCCTCCAACCCGGTGAGTCTGTTGAATACACTTTCAGCACTCCTTTGGTCATCTCCGACAACGGCACCCACGAGCTCTCCCTGGCAGTGGTAGCGCCTGACGATCAGGCCGCATTCAACAATGTCGTTGATATGGAGGTGGAGGCCATTATTTACCAGGGGGCCGGCCAACCGGTAGAATACAACGAAGGCTTTGAAGGCATGCAATTTCCTCCACCCTTCTACTTTATTTCAAACCCGGATAATTTCATCGGCTGGGAGCGAACAGTGATTACCGGTGTAAGCGGTGACACCACGCAAACCATGTTCATGAACAACCGATTCTACAATGCATTTGGCCAGGAGGATGTCTTCCAGGTGGTACCCGTTGACCTTTCTTCCGGAAACAAACCGCAATTGAGCTTTGATGTGGCTTATACCTACCGCCAGAGTTTTACGGATGGGCTGAGGGTGGAAATTTCTACCGACTGTGGCGAAACCTTTGAAACCATTTATGACAAAGAAGGAGCACAACTGGCCACAGTCCCATCTCAAAACGGATTCTTTGCACCATCGGAACCCGACCATTGGCGAAAGGAGAAAATTGACCTGACGGACTACATCGGAAACACGCTCGTTTTCCGATTCACCAATATCAACGGCCGGGGGAACTCCCTGTACCTCGACAACATCAACGTGAAGGAGATCACGCCACCCACCGCATCTTTTACCGCTTCTGTTGACACCATTTGCCAGGGGCAAACCATTACTTTTTACAACAACTCTTCCGGACCGGATTACGATGTGAGCTGGGTATTTGGCTCCGGTGCTACGCCCAGCACTTCCAACAGCCCAGATTCGGTCGTGGTAACATTCAACGAGATTGGAGAGCACACCGTCATCCTTACCGTGGACAACATTGCAGGGTCGAGCTCTGAAAGTGCCAAGGTTTTTGTTCAACCACTGCCCGACATCTCATTTGACTTCACCAACAACGACGAGACTGTTTTCTTCGAAAACACCACACTCTACGGTGACAGCTACATCTGGAACTTTGGCGACGGCGTGTTCGCCCTGACGGAAAATCCCAACCACACCTTCCCCGCCCTGGGAACTTATACCGTTACCCTCACCGCCACCAATGATTGTGGAACCGCCACCTATTCTGAAGACATCACCATCATGGCAACAGCTACCACGGACCTGTCTCAGCGATTGACGGCGATAGTGACGCCCAATCCAAACGGTGGCGAGTTCAACCTCACCATTGTGGCCGATCAGTCTGAACCCCTGCAAGCGACACTGCTGGATGTTCGGGGAACTACATTGGTGGAGAAAGATTTCAACACCAGGTCAGGTACCACCGTGGTCAGCTTTGAGGAAGAACTACCAGCCGGACTTTACATCCTTCGCTTAAATGCTGATGACGCAACCACCGCACTGAAAGTACTGGTGAAGTAAATCAGGACAGGTATGATATTGATGAGGGGCATGACTCAACTGAGCCATGCCCCTCTGAAATTATGATCGGTGACCTTTTTATTTGGTCGCAACCAGCTTTACATGAATATCAAATTCATCGTAAATGGTCCGATCGCCAAGATTGTCGAAGAAACTTCCGGAACCATATCGAACATCAAAATCAGCACGGTCCACCGTGATATCAGCATCGGATATCAACTTGTCGCCTTCTTCGGTAACTTTTGCCAGGAACTTGATTTCTTTCGTGTTGTTTTTGATCGTCAGGTTACCAACGATTTTGTAATCACCAGGGGTGCCACGGGAAATGACCCGGGTAATCACAAAAGAAGCAGTCGGGTGATTTGCTGCATCGAAAAAATCAGGAGATTTCAAATGGCGCTCGAGTTTTGCTTTCATCTTACCGGACATGTCATTATCTGTAATGGAGGTCATGTCAATCATGAATGATCCACCTTTGAGCATCCCGTTTTCGAATTGGAGATTGCCGGATTTCAGATTGACGGTGCCCTGGTGTTCGCCGGTTACCTTGTAGGCTTTCCAGGTCAATTGGCTCTGGGCCGCATCAACACGCCAGGTCTCGACATTGGCCGAGGTGAATGACATTCCGACAAATGCCACAGTCAACAACATGGCCTGAAAAATTGTGCTTACTTTCTGCATAGGAGAATAAAATTTGAAGGTTATTGATGAATAATAGTTGTAGCTACACACAACACGCAAAGAAACGTGCAACTTTCATTCGGGTTGACAATTACAGATGTGATTTTGGCGAAGGAGCTGTTAAAATTCTGTGAAGGGAAAAGTGCTATGCCTGTTCTCTCAATTTATCCAACAATTGATTAACCTCATCAGCTTCACCAACTGTCAGCTTGTCAAAGCAAGTCACAATGTTTTTTTCCACAACCCTGGAGGCTGCATTGACACAATCCATACCCTTGTCGGTGATGTAAACATCTACCTGTCTGCCGTCAATTGAGGAAGTGCGTTTTTTCACCAGGCCTTTTGCCAGGAGCTTGTCAACCAACCTGGAAGCATTTGACGTCTTGTCAATCATCCGGCAGGTGATCTCTTTTATGCTCAAAGGCCTGGGTTTGCTGCCTCTCAGAATCCTCAGAACATTGAATTGCTGAGGGGTGAGTTTATAAGGTTTCAGCCATTGCACTACCTGGAGGTTCAACCAGGCCGCGGTGAACAAGATGTTGATATGGGCTTTGTGATAAATATTGGCGAATTTATCTTGCTTGATATCTTTTTCAATGCTCATGTAACAGGTTTTTCATTCATACAATCCGGGAGACCTCCCGCACCAAAAAAGTGGCTTCAATTTGGCTATTATTGCCGCAACTAAAAATCCTGCACCCTCTGCAATCAATTGCCATGGCCGCGTTGGGAAATCACAAATGTATTGAAGCTCACGCTTTTTTAACCGTTCAGACGGAATGTTTTGGATGAAAGTTATTTTTTGGGTTAGCCTTGGTTTGGTGTTCTATGCCCACATTGGGTACGGGGCGCTGCTGTGGTCGTTAACCAGACTGAGAAGGCTTTTTTTTGGAAAAGCCCAACTTGATGAATTGTCCGAAACATCGCTTCCGGAAGTTACCTACATCGTAGCTGCATACAACGAGGAATCCTGGATTGCCGACAAGATCGGGAACTCCCTTCGGTTCAATTACCCTTCTGAGAAAATCCAACTTTGGTTTGTCACCGATGGTAGCAATGACAAGACACCCGGCATTGTGGAAAAGTACGCCCGGCGGTACCCGCAGAGAATCAAGCTGTTTCACCAGCCGGAACGCCGGGGAAAAATCGCCGCTGTCGAGCGGGTGATGGCCCGGGTTCAAACGCCTGTCACCGTCTTTTCTGACGCCAACACTTTCGTCAACAGCGAGGCCATCAAAAACATAGTTCGTCATTACCAGAATGAAAAAGTGGGGGCAGTGGCAGGTGAAAAGAGAATCCACATGGAGGCCCGGGCGGAAGCCTCATCCGCCGGTGAAGGCATTTATTGGAAATACGAGTCTTTCTTAAAGCGCCTCGATTATGAATTTCACTCCACCATTGGTGCGGCCGGAGAGCTCTTCTCAATCAGGACGGACCTTTACCGCCCGGTAGAATCCGACACCTTGATAGAGGACTTTGTCATGACCATGCGAATTGCCATGGGGGGCTACAAAATTGCCTATGAGCCAAATGCCTACGCTGTGGAAAGGGGAAGCGCTTCCGTCAAAGAAGAACTCAAGAGAAAAGTGCGAATTGCTGCCGGTGCCCTGCAAGCCATAGTCAGATTGAAAGACCTGCTCAACCCCTTCCGTTACGGAAGATTGTCTTTCCAATACATCTCCCACCGGGTTCTGCGGTGGACCCTTGCCCCATTGGCACTTCCCGTCATTCTGGCCACAAACATCGTCCTGGCCGAGGCAGGTGAACCCCTGTACAAGACCCTGCTCTGGGTGCAACTTGCGTTTTACTTCCTGGCACTCGTAGGATGGTACATGGAAAAAAGGAAAGTCAGGATCAAAATGCTGTTCATCCCCTACTACTTTCTCGTCATGAACTTTGCCATGTTCGCTGGCGCAATAAGGTTGTGGAAGGGCCAGCAAAGTGTGCTCTGGGAAAAGGCTGCCAGGGCACAATAAAAACGGGTACATCGTCCTGGACCATGCACCCGTTTCCACTTTGTTATGAGTAAAATCACTCCTCAGCTTCCGGCTCAAACTTATCGCCTGGCGTCCACCACAATTTCATCGGGGTGTTGGCCAGAAGCATGGCAGCTTTTGCATACGCTTTCCAGAAGTTGAACAGGTAATCGTAATCCAGCGTATCGGGATTGTCCGTTACCTGGTGGTAATACTTCATGATTTCCTGGTCCATTTCCAGGAATCCGGGAGAAAAGGTAACGGCAGGAATCCCCACTTGCGCAAAAGAGATGTTGTCAGACCGTTCAAACAGGTTTTGGTTCTCGGCAGGGTTCTTTGAAATCTCCAATCCGGTGGCTTTTGCCGCTTCGGCAAACAAGGTATCTGCGTTGGTTCTTCCCCACCCGATCATGGAAAAATGCGCTGTGGAATTGTACCCGGCCCCGTCGTTGTTCAGGTTGTAAACCGTTTGCCCGAGCGGGAACACCGGATGTTCGACATAATACTTTGAGCCCAGCATGCCCATTTCCTCTCCCGTAAAAGCGACGAATGCCACGGTTCGGGCTGGTGGATGGGACATCATTTCTTTCGCTGCCGCAATGACAGAAACCACCCCAATTGCATTGTCCCGGGCACCGTTGAAGATGCTGTCTTTCTCAGTATAGGCACCGCCGCCTTGTTTACCCACTCCAATGTGGTCATAATGAGCGGACAACAGCAGCACTTCATTTTTCAGGCTGTCATCCGTGCCGGGTATGAACCCGACCACATTCACTGCTTCCGTAGATTCTACCTTCAGCCCATCCGATGCAAGCGTTACAGGAAGCCGGTCGCCGGGCTTCAATTCCAGTTGGGCACCGTCTTTTTCTTTCAACCACACATGAACCAGGTCATCTGTATATTCTGAAGCTTCCCCAACCTCCAGCCTGTCTGAATTGAGAAAACGCTTCACAAAGCGCCAGGGCATCCGTAGCCGGTAAAGTTCGATGACGGCCAGGGCGCCTCTCTCTTTGGCAATTTCCCTTTTGCGCCTGGTAGCCCTGAACGCCTGAAAAGGCTGCGTATCATCGGGTGTGCCCGGTAGTGCTATCACCACTTTTCCTTTTACATCCAGGCCCTCGTAATCGTTGTAACCCTTTTCTTCGTCAACCCAGCCCTGGCCGACGAAAACGGCCTCGCCCTGAATGCCTGCCTGGCCACCCCGTATTTGTACGAAATCACTACCGACGAGGTACCTCACACCATCCAGGGTAATTTCACCGGAACGAACCGGTTTGACCCTGACAAAAGGGATGCGCTGATAATAACCATCCGATCCCGGTGCGGGAAGCAACCCAATTTCCTTGAATTTCGTCGCAATGTATTCGGCTGCT